>NZ_JBVKAT010000018.1:0-167998 GCF_055598485.1 Streptomyces sp. NPDC107521 | reverse complement strand
CTGCAGGGGGGACCCTGTGGGAGAGTAGGACGCCGCCGAACAATTGTTGGGGAAAGCCCCGCACCTGATGGTGCGGGGCTTTTCCGCGTTCAGGGGACGGCCCATAGGGTCAAAGGCATGCGTTATGACCTGGTCATCTTCGACAACGACGGTGTGCTCGTCGACAGCGAGCCGATCTCCAACCGGCTCCTGGCCGGCTATCTGACCGAGCTGGGACACCCCACGACCTACGAGGACTCGTTGCGGGACTACATGGGTGCCGCGATGCACCGGGTGCACGATCTCGTCCTGGAGCGGACCGGGCGGCGGCTGCCCGAGGACTTCGACGACACCTTCCACCGGCGGGTGTTCGCCGCCTTCGAGCGGGACCTGGAGCCCGTCCCCGGAGCCGCCGCGGTGCTGGAGAAGCTGGCCGCGGACGGGGTGCCGTACTGCGTGGCCTCCTCCGGCAGCCACCAGCGGATCAGGGTGGGCCACCGCCGGACCGGGCTCGACCGGTGGTTCGACGACGGGCGGATCTTCAGCGCCGAGGACGTCGGCCGGGGCAAGCCCGCGCCGGACCTCTTCCTGCACGCCGCCGCGCGGATGGGCGTCGCCCCGGACCGGTGCGCCGTCGTCGAGGACAGTGCGCTCGGCGTCCGGGCCGCCGTCGCCGCCGGGATGGACGTGTTCGGGTTCACCGCCATGACCCCGCCCGCCGTACTGGACGGCGCCACCCGCCTCTTCGGCGACCTGGGGGAGCTGACCGGCCTGCTGGACGGGGCCCGCTGACGGCGCGGAACCCGGGCCCGACCTGACATCTGTCATACCCGGAACCGGACGATCGTTCCTACCGGGCGAGGGGCCCCGGCCGCGAAGCTGGTCCCATGACGACGAACGAGGACACCGCGGTGGACGGGCGGCACGGCAGGCGGAAGGTCGCCGGCACCTTCCTGCTGGACATCGGGGTGCCCGTCGCCTCGTACTACGTCCTCAAGGCCGGCCTCGGCACGAGCGCCGTCGCGGCCCTCGCCTGGAGCACCGCGATCCCGCTGCTGCGGACCGGATGGGGACTGCTGGGGCGGCGCGAGGTCAACGGGCTGCCGCTGCTCATCCTCGTCGTCAACCTCGTCGGCCTGGTGGTCGGCCTGGAGACCGGTGACGCCCGGCTGATGCTGGTCAAGGACAGCGCCCTCAGCAGCGTCGTCGGGATCGTGCTGCTGGTCTCCGCGGCCCTGGGGCGGCCGATGATGACCGCGTCGCTCAAGCCCTGGCTGGTGAAGGGCGATCAGGACCGGGAGGCGGCCTGGGCCCGGCTGCGGCGGGAGTCGTCCGCCTTCCGGGCGGCGGAGCGGAGGTTCACCGTGGTGTGGGGGACGGCGTTCGTCGCGGAGTGCGCGGTGCGGACCGCGGGGGCGTACTCCGTGCCGGTCGACACCATGGTCTGGCTCGGCACCCTCGTCCTGGTCGCCACCATGGTGCTCGGCTTCATGGTGAGCGGCGCCCTCGGAGCCGTCCCCATGGTGCACATGGTGGCCGCCGCCGCGGCGGCCGACCGGGCGGCGGCGGAGACCGCCGCGCACCCGGCCGGGGGAAATCCGGTGCCGGCCGGATCTACCCACCGGTAGGCCGGGGCCCTACGCTCGCCGCCATGACTGATGTGCTGCGGCGCGGCAGGGCCTCGCTCGCCTTCTGCTTCTTCGCCCAGGGCGTCGCCTTCGCCCTGCTGGTCACGCGCATTCCGGCCGTCCAGAACCGGTACGGCATCTCCGACGCGCTGCTGCCGGTCTTCCTGGCCGCGGTACCCGTCCTGGCCGGCGCCGGCAGCGTGGCCACCGAACGGCTGGTGCGGCGGACGCCCCCGAGCCGGGTGCTGCGCTGGTCGCAGCCGCTGGCGCTGCTGGCGTTGCTGGGCGTCGGGGCCGGTGACCGGATGGCCCAGGCCGCCGTCGCGCTCGCGGTGTTCGGGGTGGCCGTCGGCGCGCTGGACGCGGCGATGAACATGCTCGGGGTGAGCCTGCAACGGGCGTACGGGCGGAGCATCATGCTCGGCTTCCACGCCGCGTACAGCCTGGGCGGCATCCTCGGGGCGTCGCTGGCGTGGGCGGGGGCGCACTGGGGGCTGGCGCTCTGGGTGTCGTACCTGCCGGTGGTGGGAGTGCTGGTGCCGGCGGTGCTGGTGGGGAGCCGCTGGTACGTCGACGCGCGGGAGCGGGAGCGGGGCGGGGCCCCGGAGACCGCCGGGGACACCGGAGTCGCCGGGTCGGCGGGAGCCGCCGCGGCTGCGGGATCCGTCGAGGACGGCGCAACCGTCGAGGGAGCCGGAGCCGGAGCCGTGACCGCGGCCGGGGACGCGGGGAAGGGCGGGGCCGGGAACGCGAGGGCGGGCGGGGCAGGTGGTGGGGGCGCCGGCTTCCGGATGCTGCTGCCGCTGTGCCTGGTGATGACGTTCGCGTACATCGGGGACTCGACGGTCTCCAACTGGAGCGCGAAGTACGTCCAGGACGTGCTGGGCGGCTCCGAGCAACTGGCGACCGTCCCCTACAACGTCTACATGGTGACGACGCTGGTGGGGCGGGCCCTGGGGGACCACGGGGTGCGGCGCTTCGGCGCCGCGGCGGTGGTGCGGACCGGGGCGGTGGTCGCGGCGGCCGGTTTCGCGGTGGTCGCGGCGGCGCCGGGGGCGTGGGCGGGGATGCTCGGGTTCACGCTGCTGGGGCTCGGGCTGTGCGTGCTGGTGCCGCAGACCTTCGCGGCGGCGGGGCGGCTGGCCCACGAGCGGTACGGGCCCGGGGCGTCGGACGCGGCGGTGGCCCGGCTGAACGTCTTCAACTACGTCGGATTCCTGATCGGTTCGCCCCTGGTGGGGGCGCTCGGGGACGCCTGGAGCTACCGGGGGGCGATGCTCGTGCCGATGGCGCTGGTCCTGGTGACCCTGGTGTACGCCCGGTCGTTCGGGACCGGCGCGGACCGATACGGTGACCGTCATGAGCGGTCGCGCACGGTTGATGTGGGACGAGGCGGTCACGGGCTATGACTTCGGCCCGGACCACCCGATGGACCCGGTACGGCTCGCCCTGACGCGGCGGCTGGTCACGGCCCTGGGGCTCGACGCCGGGCTGGAGATCGTGGCCGCGAAGCCCGCCGGGGAGTCGACGCTGCGGCTGGTGCACCGCGAGGACTACATCGACGCCGTGCGGGCCGCCTCCGCCGATCCCTCGTCGGCGGACCCGTCGTACGGGCTGGGGACGGTCGACGACCCGGCCTTCGCGGGGATGCACGAGGTGTCGGCGCTGATCGCCGGGCAGTCGGTGGCCGCCGCGGAGGCCGTGTGGCACGGGGAGGTGCTGCACGCGGTGAACTTCGCGGGCGGGCTGCACCACGCCATGCCGGGCGGCGCGGCCGGGTTCTGCGTCTACAACGACGCGGCGATGGCCATCGCCCGGCTGCTGGAGCTGGGCGCCGAACGGGTCGTCTACATCGATGTGGACGTGCACCACGGCGACGGGGTGCAGGCGGCGTTCTGGGAGGACCCGAGGGTCCTGACGATCTCGCTGCACGAGCATCCGCGGACGCTGTTCCCGCAGACCGGCTGGCCGCAGGAGACCGGCGCGGACGGCGCGGAGGGGTCGGCCGCGAACATCGCGCTGCCGGCCGGGACGGGGGACGCGGGCTGGGTGCGGGCCTTCCACGCGGTGGTGCCCGAGCTGGTCGCCGACTTCCGGCCGCAGGTACTGGTGACGCAGCACGGCGCCGACACGCACTTCGAGGACCCGCTCGCCCACCTCGCGGTGTCGCTGGACGCGCAGCGGGCGGTGCAGGAGGCGTGCCACGAGCTGGCGCACGAGTACGCCGACGGACGGTGGGTGGCACTGGGCGGCGGCGGTTACGCCGTGGTCGAGGTGGTGCCGCGGTCGTGGACGCATCTGGTGGGCATCGCGGCGGGGCGTCCGGTGGCGCCGGAGACGGTGATCCCGGAGGGGTGGCGCCAGGAGGTGTTCGCCCGGACGCGGCAACTGGGGCCGATGCGGATGACCGACGGGCGGTCGCCGGTGGGGTGGTCGGAGTGGGACGCGGGGTACGACCCCGCGGACCGGCTGGACCAGGCGGTCCTGGCGGCGCGGCGGGCGGTGTTCCCGCTGCGCGGGCTGCTGGCGTAGCGCGGGGTGGGGCCCGCCCCGGGGCACGGGTCCGGGACGCCCCGCCCGGCGTACCGGTCCGGCGGCGCGCGTGGTCCGGCGGCCGGCGGTGTCCGTCACCGTGGCGTGCGGGGCCGGTGGTGTCCGGTCTGCGGGTCGGCCCCCGGCCGGGCGGTGCCCGGGGCCGGTGCGGGGGCCGGTGGAGGGAGCCGTGTCCGGCCGTTCATGGACGCGGCCGTCCTTGCCCGCCTCCAGGCGGAGCCGTCTCGCTCCCGGCCCGGAGCCGTCCTGCTCCCGCCCCGGAGTCGTCTCGCTCCCGCCGCGGAGCCGTCTCGGCCCACCTCGGATTCGTTTCGGCTCCCTCGTGCGGAGTCGTCCCGGTCTCGCCCCGGATTCGTTTCGGCTCCTCGTTCGGAGTCGTCCCGGTCCCACCCCCGAGGCGGAGCCGCCTCCCCCGCCCCGGAGCCGTTTCGGCCACTCGTCGGAGGGGTGGTCCGGGTGTTCTGCGGTGATCCGGGGGCGGGGTGCGGGAGGATCGGCGGGTGGTGGATCGCGGAGGGCTTCGGGAGTATCTGGTGGCCGCCCGGCTGGCCGGGGTGGTGGGGACGGGCCGGGAGGCGGGGCTGCGCAGCTACCGGCTGTTCGCCGCGCGCGATCCCCGGGCGCTGATCGGGATCGACCCCCGGCGGGACTGGACGCAGCCGGAGCTGCTGCGGCTGATGGCCGACCGGTGCGGCGTCCCGGCCGACCCCCGGCACACCTCGGGACCGGACACGATCGACCCCGACCGCACGGTGGCCGCCCTGGACGCCTTCGCCGTCCGGCTCGCCGTCGCCGCCGAGCGCCGCGCCCCCGTCCTGCTCGGCACCGGGCACCCCGGTCCGCTGCTCGGTTTCTACGCCGCCCTGGCCGGGGCCCTGTCGGCGGCGGGATGTGCCGTCCTCACCCCGGCGCATGGTCGCCGTATCGACATATTGACCCGGTTCGGTCTACGCACCCATGTCCTGGAGTACGTCCGCGGTGTCGCGTCGGTGCGTGTGCCCGGTACGGAACGCTCCGGTGGTGAGCCGGGCGCGCACACGCACTCGCCGCTGCCCGTGCGGACCGCGCTGGACGCGGCGGCGGAGGCCGGCGGGCCGCTCCCGGAGCTGGTGATCGGGGACCACGGCTGGGTCTGCGGCGCAGGTCAGCTCGGGTTCGAGGCGATGGGCCCGGCCGACACGGACGATCCGGCGCTGTTCGTCGGGGAGGAGGAGGGCGCGGTGGCCGTCGCCGTACCCCTGGAGGACGGGGCGCGGCCCGAGTGCTACCGGCCGCTGGCCCGGTATGTGCTCGCCCGCGCCGGGCTGCCCGGCGGGGACGGTCATGGGTGCACCTCTTCCCCATTCGCATCACCCGCCCCTACATTGGGGAGTGAGCACGCAGCGACGAAGAGTGACCGGAGGGGAAGCCGGTGCCCGTCGAGTGCGGAAGGTTCAGGTGTGTCATGGCTGCTGGCGAAAGGCCTCTGAACGAGGTCCAGTTCCTTACCGTGGCGGAGGTCGCCGCGGTGATGCGCGTGTCCAAGATGACCGTGTACCGGCTGGTGCACAGCGGTCATCTGCCCGCCATCCGCGTGGGGCGGTCCTTCCGTGTCCCGGAACAGGCGGTTCACGAGTACCTGCGGGAGAGCTACGTGGGGGTGGAAACGGCCTGACGTTGCCTCGATTACGACCTCGGCGCTCGGGCGGGTAGGCTGGCCCCTCGTAGGTCGTGTGGGCCCATGGCGCCCAAACAACCGAGTGATGAGAAGTGAGCGAGGGTAGTCGTGGGCTCTGTTATCAAGAAGCGGCGCAAGCGGATGGCCAAGAAGAAGCACCGCAAGCTGCTCAAGCGCACGCGCGTCCAGCGTCGCAACAAGAAGTAGGCGACGGGACGGCGCGAGAGCGTGGTCTGCGGCCCCCCACCGGAACCGGTGGGGGGCCGCAGTCGTTCCTCGGGGGCCGGGCGCGGCGGCCGGTCTGCTGCATCCGGTGCGACCGGAGGGCGACACGGCAGGCTGGGTTGGCGCCGCGGGGGGAAGACGGCAAGGTACGGCAGAGGCACGGGCGCGCGGCGGGCGCGGCCGGGGCAGGGCGGAAGGAAGGCGCTGATCTTGGGCAAGGTCGTGCTGGTGACCGGTGCGGCCCGGCGGCTCGGGGGCCGGTTCGTCCGGCGTCTGCTGCGGGACCCGGGGGTGGACGGGGTCGTCGCGGTGGACGCGGTGGAGCCGGAGCACCGGCTGGGCGGCGCCGAGTTCGTCCGGGCCGACATCCGGCAGCCGGCCATCGGGCGGGTGCTGGCGGAGACGGGCGCGGACACGGTCGTCCACCTGGACGTGACGGGCATGCCGCTGGGCGGCGGGAGCCGGGCGTCGGTCAAGGAGACCAACGTCATCGGCACCATGCAGCTCCTGGGCGCCTGCCAGAAATCGCCGTCGGTGAAGCGGCTGGTGGTGAAGTCCAGCACCAATGTCTACGGTTCCGCGCCGCGCGATCCGGCGGTCTGTGTGGAGACCACGCCGCCGAGGTCGCTGCCCACCGGCGGGTTCGCCAAGGACGCGGTGGAGGTCGAGGGCTATGTGCGCGGCTTCGCGCGGCGCCGGCCCGATGTCGCGGTCTGCGTGCTGCGGTTCGCCAACATCCTGGGCCCGGGCGCGGAGACCCCGCTCACCTCGTACTTCGCGCTGCCGCTGCTGCCGACGGTGTTCGGCTACGATCCGCGGCTCCAGTTCGTGCACGAGGACGACGTGGTCGAGGTGCTCGGCATCGCCTCGCGCGAGCCGCGCCGGGGCACCCTCAACAGCGGCACCTTCAACGTCGCCGGGGACGGGGTGCTGCTGCTGTCCCAGTGCTCCCGGCGGCTGGGCCGCCCCACCGTGCCGCTGCCGCTGCCCGCGGTCACCTGGGCCGGATCGCTGGTGCGTACGCTGGGGGTGACGGACTTCTCACCGGAGCAGATCCGGCTGCTGACCCACGGCCGGGTGGTGGACACCCGGCAGATGCGGGAGACCCTCGGGTTCCGCCCGGTGTACTCGACGGCCGGGGCCTTCGCGGACTTCGCGCGGTCCCGCGGGCCGGGGCTGCTGCCGCCGGAGGCCCTGGCGGGGGCCGTCGACCGGATCGCCGCGCTGTCCCCGGGGAACGGCGGCCACCTCCCGACGCAGAGCGCCAACTGAGGAGCGCAGCAACGATGGCGGACGCCAAGGTCATTCCCTTCGACGACGACCGGTCGCGGGGCCCCGGCGCGTCCCGGCGCCGGAGCGGACGCCGCCGGGACGCGGAACCCGGGGGGCCGGGCGCGGTGCAGCCGCTGCCGGTGCGCGGCGGGGCCGGGGACGACGGCCCGGCGGACGGGACCGGGGAGCCGGTCCCGCCGTCCGCGGACTCCGCCCCCGGCCCGGAGCCCGCGGAACCGGCCGGGTCCGCGGGGCCGCCCGGGCCGCCGGGCCCGGAGGACGCGGGTGGGGCGGGCGGGCTGGAGCGGCGCGTCGCGGGCGGGCTGGCCTTCCTGCGGCGGCGGCTGACCGGAGAGTACGAGGTCGACGACTTCGGCTACGACGCCGAGCTGACCGACCAGGTACTGATGTCGCTGCTGCGCCCGCTCTACGAGAAGTACTTCCGGGTCGAGGTGAGGGGGGTGGAGAACATCCCCGCCGAGGGCGGGGCGCTGATCGTCGCCAACCACTCCGGGACGCTGCCGCTGGACGGGCTGATGGCGCAGGTCGCGGTGCACGACCACCATCCGGCGGGGCGGCACCTGCGGCTGCTGGCGGCGGATCTGGTCTTCGTGCTGCCGGTGGTGAACGAGCTGGCCCGCAAGCTGGGCCACACCCTGGCCTGCGCGGAGGACGCCGAACGGCTGCTGGCCCGGGGCGAGCTGGTCGGGGTGATGCCGGAGGGGTTCAAGGGGATCGGGAAGCCGTTCGGCGAGCGGTACAAGCTCCAGCGCTTCGGGCGCGGCGGGTTCGTGTCGACGGCGCTGCGGCAGCGGGTGCCGATCATCCCGTGCTCGATCGTCGGCGCGGAGGAGATCTATCCGATGCTCGGCAACTCGCGCACGCTGGCGCGGGTGCTGGGCCTTCCGTACTTCCCGCTGACCCCGACGTTCCCCTGGCTGGGGCCGCTGGGGGCGGTGCCGCTGCCGACGAAGTGGACGATCCAGTTCGGTGAGCCGATCCGGACCGACGGGCATCCGCCGGAGGCGGCCGACGACCCGATGCTGATGTTCAACCTGACGGACCAGGTGCGGGAGCAGATCCAGCACACCCTGTACAAGCTGCTGGTCCAGCGCCGGTCGGTCTTCTTCTGACGGACCGGCCGGCCTTCCTCCGGCGCGGCGCTCCGCGCGGACGGCCCGCGGTTCGGTCGCTCCGGGCGCGGCACGGCGAAGGGGGCGCCCCCGTGCGGGAGCGCCCCCTTCGCCGTGTCCACGGATCCGGTGGAACGGGTGGGTCAGCCGGTGTCCTTGGCGTCCTTGCCGTCGATGCCCAGGCCGGGCAGGAGACCCGGGAGCAGGGGCGGGAGGGTGACGTCGGGGGCGGCCGGCGGGGTGGCGTCGCCGGCGGACGGCGCGGCGGGTCCGGCGGTGTCCTTGGGCGGGTCGAGCAGGCCGCCGGTGCCGCCGCCGAGCAGGCCCTCGCCCTCGTGGCCGAGGCCGGTGGACTCGCTGGGCCCGCCGCTGTGGCCCGGCCCGTCGTCGGCGGAGCCGTCGCCGGTGGTGCCGGTGCGGTCGCCGGGGGGCGCCGAGTGGCGGGCGCCCGGGGTGCCGGGGGCGGCCGGTTCGGAGGAGCCGGGGCGGCTGCCCGGGGTGGTGCCGCCGCTGTCGGCCGGGGGCCGGGGGAGCAGGGAGCGCAGCGGGGCGACGTCGTCCTCTATGGCGTCGAAGACGGAGGTGACCTCCTCGCTGACGTCCCCCAACTGCATGGGCAGCCGGTCCCGCAGGGCTCCCCATGCCTCCGCGTGGGAGCGGGAGAAGGAGGAGAGGGCCTGCATGGGGCCGAGGGAGCCGGGGTCGCGCGCGTAGACGGCACTGAGCAGGCGGTGGCCCTCGGAGGCGTCGTGCCGCATGCCGGACAGGGCGCGGCGGATCTCGCCCAGTGACTCGTGGTCGAGGGGGCCGCTGCGCCCGCGCTCCATCAGCCGCCGGGCCTCGTTGAGCCGGGTGGAGGCCAGGTCCAGGTAGGCGCGGCCGCGTTCGTCGTCGCTGTCCGCGAGGCCGAGCCGGAAGTCCTCGATGCCGCGTTTGAGCCCGTAGAGCGAGTCCCCGGGCAGGGCGTCGGAACTGGCGGCGGCCACTCCGCCGAGGGCTCCGGCGGCGACACCGACGCTGAGGCCGCCCGCGGTGAGGGTCTTGGCCAGCCGGGTGCGGGGCCGGAACCTCTTCAGCGGGGCGGCCCGGTGGGCGCCGCGGCCCTGGCGCTGCTCGGGCACGGTGGGGCCGGCCGCGGCCCCCCTCGCCGTGCCCTCCTGGAGCATGGACTCGAACGCGGCCACGAGCCGGGCCCGCTGCACGGTCTTGACCTCGGGGTCCAGCACGGGCCGGGGCAGCGCCTCCAGACCTGCGGCGAGGGCCGGCAGCCCCGTCCGCTCGGACGCCCCGGCCCGCCCGGGCGGCTCCCCCGGGGGACCGGCGGCCGCCGGACCTCCGGACTCCTCGGCCGCCGCCCCGGGATCGGTCTGCTCCTCCAGAGCCTGGGCGAAGGCGTTCGCCCGCCGGTGCGCCGATACGTTCGCGATCACTGGCGGCACCTCCTCTCGTCATGACGGTCGACTCCCCAGGGGGTCCTGAGGGCTGCCCGCCCGGTCCGGGGCCGCACGATCGTGTGAGCCGCGGGCGCCGGGGAGCGACCACAGGGAGCCTGCATCCCGCACAACGAATGGCGCGGCACTTGGGTTACGGACGACGGATGATCGGGCCGCTGTCTCAACAGAATCTCACCGATGGTGACTTGGGGATCGCGGTGGGTGGTGGCGGGCGGTGCGGGACCGGCGCCGGGTGTCCGGGGTGCCGGGACGACGCCGGGGGCGGGGGTGCGGGGTGCCGCGGGGCGGGCGCGGGGGCGCCCGGGTTCCCGGGGGACTCCCGGGGCGGCGGGCCGCCGGGGGCTCAGCGGGCGTCGTCCGGCAGCAGCCGGGCCAGGGTGCGTACGGCGCGGTACTGGAGGGTCTTGATGGCCCCTTCGTTCTTGCCCATGACGCGGGCGGTCTCGGCGACCGAGAGGCCCTGGAGGAAGCGGAGGGTGACGCACTCCTGCTGCTGCGGGTTGAGCCGCCGCACGGCCTCCAGCAGGGTGGCGTTGGAGAGGGACTCCAGGACGGAGTCCTCGGGGGAGCGCTCGACCTCGTTGGCGTCGAGCATCTCGCCGGTGGTCACCTCCAGCCGGAAGCGGCTGGACTTGAAGTGGTCCGCGACGAGGTTGCGGGCGATGGTCACCAGCCAGGCGCCGAAGTCGCGGCCCTGCCAGGTGAAGGTGCCGATGCGGCGCAGGGCGCGCAGAAAGGTCTCGCTGGTGAGGTCCTCGGCGGTCGCCTTGCCGCCCACGCGGTAGTAGATGTAGCGGTAGACGGTGTCGCTGTACTGGTCGTAGAGCCTCCCGAAGGCTTCTGCCTCGCCGGCCTGGGCCCGCTCGACGAGGTCCATCATCCGGGCGCTGTCACTGTCGGCCGCGGGACGGCGGTGGGTGGTGGCGGCGCCGGACGAGCGGGCCCGTCTGCCGACGGCGGCGCCGCCGTCGGCCAGCGCGTAGCACGGACCGGCGGGGGCGGTCGCGGTGGCGAGGGCGTGGTGCGGGCCGGCGGCGGTGGCGAGGGCGGGGACGGCGTACGCGGTGGGGACGAAGCCGCGCAAGAGGTCTCGGGCCGATTCGACCGTTGCGCGCAGCGTAGCCAGGCCCGAGGCGTCAACCCCGACGTGTGGGTACACGGGACTCCCAGAGGCAGAGCTTCCATCACGTGCAGTACGGAACCTTTCACCCGTCGTAGCGACGGTGGGGCACCGGAATGCGTCTGAGGAGAATAACGCTTCGTACTGGTGCTGCTACGCCCAGTTGCTCAAATCATCGATTACGTCGCTTCCGTGCCCGATTGACGGTCGTTCGCCTGCGACAGGCTGATCGTTTGGTGACCGGATGGGTTCGGGTTCCGGATAAGTGCGGTGCGTCTTGTGCTCGATGTGGGAGAGGCGCGCATGCGGGGGACTGGGTCGGGCCCGGCGCGGGTACGTCACCTGGATTGGCCCCCGCCCGGCGCGGGCGGGGACGCGGACGCGGGGGACGGGGCCCGGGACGAGGGCCCGGGCGTCGGCCCGGCGGACCCCCGGCCCGGCGGACCCCCGGTCCGGCCGCTCCCCGGCCCGCCCCGCGTCCCCGGCGGGGTCCGGTCGCGGCGGGGCGGCGGCCCGGGTCAGCGCCTGCGGCGGTGGAGGGCGATGGCTGCGGCGGTGCCGCCCGCCACCGCGCCGACGCCCGCTGCGGCCGGGATGCCGACCTTGGCGGCCTTGCGGCCGGTGCGGTAGTCGCGCAGCCGCCAGTCCCGCTCGCGGGCGTGCCGGCGCAGCTTGGCGTCCGGGTTGATCGCGTAGGGGTGGCCGACGAGCGAGAGCATCGGGATGTCGTTGTGCGAGTCGCTGTACGCGGCGCAGCGGGTCAGGTCCAGGCGCTCGGCGGCGGCCAGGGCCCGGACCGCCTCGGCCTTGGCGGGGCCGTGCAGCGGTTCGCCGACCAGGCGGCCGGTGTAGACGCCGGCGACGGACTCGGCGACGGTGCCGAGCGCGCCGGTCAGCCCCAGGCGGCGGGCGATGACCTGGGCGATCTCCACCGGTGCCGCCGTGACCAGCCAGACCTTCTGCCCGGCGTCCAGGTGGGCCTGGGCGAGGGCGCGGGTGCCGGGCCAGATGCGGCCGGCCATGTACTCGTCGTAGATCTCCTCGCCGATGGACCTCAGCTCGGAGACGCGGTGGCCCTTGACGATGGAGAGCGCCGAGTCGCGGGCGTCGCGCATGTGCTCGGGGTCCTCGGTGCCGGCCAGCCGGAACCACGCCTGCTGCCAGGCGAAGCGGGCCAGGTCGCGGGTCTCGAAGAACTGCCGCTTGTACAGCCCGCGGCCGAAGTGGAAGAGGGCGGCGCCCTGCATCACGGTGTTGTCGAGGTCGAAGAAGGCGGCGGCCCGGTCGTCGCCCCGGACCGGGAAGTCCGGCTCCCCGTCCTTGTCCTTCTTCCCGGTCCGTTCGTCGCGGTCCCGGTCCGTCGCGTCGCCGCCCGCCTTGCGGGCGGCCTCCGCCGAGGCCTCGCCCGCCAGCACGCTCCGCGCCGTGGCGGGGCGGCGGCGGGGGGTGAGCCATCCGAAAGCGGCCATGTCCGTGAGCATAGCCAGTCCGTCCGGAAGTTCCGGTGCCACGAGGTTGCGCCACCGTGAACAGGGCGGGCGAGAATGGCCGCCATGACTCCGCTGTTCGGCAGAAAGACCCCGCGGTCCGCGCGGCCCTCCCGGTCCCCGCAGGCCGGGCCGCCCCCCGCGCGCCCGGAGAACCGTCTCGTCACCCTCGTCCGCAAACCCGGCTGCCATCTGTGCGACGACGCGCAGCTCGTCGTCGAGAGGGTCTGCGGCGAGCTGGGCGTCCCCTGGGAGCAGAAGGACATCACCGAGGACGCGCGCCTGCACGACCAGTACTGGGAGCAGATCCCCGTGGTCCTCGTCGACGGGCGGCAGCACACCTTCTGGCGGGTGAACGAGGAGCGTCTGCGCAGGGCGCTGACCGATCGGTGCGAGTAATCCGGACGGTCGCTTAGGATCGATGGCGGCGGGGTCTCGGGGGCGTCGATCATGAGGAGTGTGTGCGGCTTTGCCCTCGAAGGGAGTGGAACGCGAGTGCGGGAGCGCCGGTTCCCTGTTCGAGCGCCGTGGTTGCGTGAGCCCGGTCACGTTCGATGGGCAAATCGGACACCATCTTTGTGCACGCGTTCACAAAGACATAGCCTGCATTCGACGGGGCGGTCATGTAGGGACGTATGACCGCCTACAGCCCCGCTCTACCCGCAGGAGCACCGTGGCAACTGGCCGAACACACCGACCGGCGACCCGCAGCCGAGGGATTCCCGAGGCCACCGTCGCCCGTCTTCCGCTGTACCTCCGAGCCCTGACCGCGCTGTCGGAGCGCTCGGTGCCCACGGTCTCCTCCGAGGAGCTGGCCGCGGCGGCGGGGGTCAATTCCGCGAAGCTGCGCAAGGACTTCTCCTACCTCGGCTCCTACGGGACCCGTGGCGTCGGCTACGACGTCGAGTACCTCGTCTACCAGATCTCCCGTGAGCTGGGCCTCACCCAGGACTGGCCGGTCGTCATCGTCGGCATCGGCAACCTGGGGGCCGCGCTCGCCAACTACGGCGGCTTCGCCTCGCGCGGTTTCCGGGTCGCGGCGCTCATCGACGCCGATCCCCAGATGGCCGGAAAGCCCGTGGCCGGCATCCCGGTGCAGCACTCCGACGAGCTGGAGGCGATCATCCGGGACAACGGCGTCTCCATCGGCGTCATCGCGACCCCGGCCGGTGCCGCCCAGCCGGTCTGCGACCGCCTCGTGGCCGCCGGCGTCACCTCCATCCTGAACTTCGCGCCGACGGTGCTGACCGTCCCCGACGGCGTCGACGTGCGCAAGGTCGACCTCTCCATCGAGCTCCAGATCCTCGCCTTCCACGAGCAGCGCAAGGCGGGCGAGGAGTCCGCGGCCGGCACCGCCGCGCCCGCCGCCGCGGAGGAGCCCGGCGCCGGGCAGGGGCCCGACGGCGACGTCTCCGCGGTGATGCCCGCATGAGCCTTCTCGTCGTCGGGCTGAGCCACCGCAGCGCGCCGGTCAGCGTGCTGGAACGGGCCTCGCTGAACGCGGACGCCCAGTCGAAGCTGCTCCAGGACACGGTCGCCGCCGAACCGGCCACCGAGGCCGCGGTGCTGGCCACCTGCAACCGCATCGAGCTCTACGCCGACGTGGACAAGTTCCACGCCGGTGTCGCCGAGCTGTCCATCCTGCTCGCCCAGCACAGCGGCGTCGGGCTGGAGGAGCTGACGCCCCATCTCTACGTGCACTACGAGGACCGGGCCGTCCACCATCTGTTCTCGGTGGCCTGCGGGCTGGACTCGATGGTCGTCGGCGAGGGGCAGATCCTCGGCCAGATCAAGGACTCGCTGGCCCGCGCGCAGGACCTGCACAGCGCGGGCCGGCTGCTGAACGACCTGTTCCAGCAGTCGCTCCGGGTCGGCAAGCGCGCCCACTCCGAGACCGGCATCGACCGCGCCGGGCAGTCCCTGGTCACCTTCGGCCTGGAGCAGCTGGCCGGGGACGAGGAGGTGCGCGGCTGGGCCGGCGGCCGGACGGCGCTGGTCATCGGCGCCGGATCGATGTCCTCGCTGGCCGCCGCCACGCTCGCGCGGGCCGGGGTGACGGAGGTCGTCGTCGCCAACCGGACGCTCGACCGGGCCGAGCGGCTCGCCCGTCTGCTGACCGAGAGCGGCGAGACGGACGTACGGGCCCGGGCCGTCCCGATGGACGCGGTGCCCGCCGAACTGACACGTGCCGACGTGGCCGTCTCCTGTACCGGCGCGACGGGGCTCGTCCTCACGGCGGAGGCCGTGGCCAGGACGCTGGAGGGCCGCGTCGCGACCCCCGCCGCCGTGCCCGCCGCGGTCGCCGGGTCCTCCCCGGCCGCCGCCGAAGGGGCCCGGCGGGGCCGTGCGGAAACGCCACTGCACCCGGTGGGCGGTGCCGCCGGGACGTCCGGCGCGGCCGTGGCCACGGGCGCGGCCGGTGACGAGAGCTGTCCGCTCGACCTGTCCGCCGTGCCGTCCGGCTTCTCCGTCATGGGCGACGCCGCCGTGGCCGGGATGGACGCCGCGACGCTGGAGCAGCACGGTGCCTGGGCCGCCCCCGGCGCCGCCGCGGCCGACCGCGCCGCCGACCGCCGCGAGGACCTCCGTACCGGACCCGGCGCCGACCCCGAGCTGATCACCGCGCTGGCCGCCACGGCCGCCACCGCCGGGCGCGTCCCCGAGCGCCGCCGCCCGGAGCCGGTGGCCCGGGTGCCGCGCCCCCGTCCGGCGCTGTTCCTGCTGGACCTCGCCATGCCGAGGGACATCGACGCCGCCGTGCACCGGCTGGCCGGGGTGCGCCTGGTCGACATCGAGTCACTCGCCGAGGCCTCCGCGGACGCCCCGATGGCCGCCGACGTGGACCGGGTCCGCGGGATCGTCGCGGACGAGGTGGCCGCCTTCGGCGCCGCCCAGCGGGCCGCGCGCATCACGCCCACCGTGGTCGCGCTGCGCAGCATGGCCGCCGACGTGGTGGCCGGCGAGATCGCCCGGCTGGAGGGGCGGCTGCCCGCGCTGGACGCCAGGCACCGCGCCGAGATCACCCAGACCGTCAAGCGCGTCGTCGACAAGCTGCTGCACGCGCCGACGGTGCGGGTCAAGCAGCTCGCGGCCGAACCCGGCGGCGCCGGGTACGCCGACGCGCTGCGCACCCTGTTCGACCTCGACCCCGAGACGGTGGCCTCCGTCTCCCGCGCCGAGAACAGCACTGAGAAGAACCGAGGGCCGGCATGACTGAGAAGGCACTGAGGCTCGGGACCAGGCGGAGCAGGCTCGCCATGGCCCAGTCCGGGCAGGTGGCGGACGCCGTGAGCCAGGTGACCGGACGGCCTGTTGAGCTCGTCGAGATCACCACGTTCGGCGACACGTCCCGCGAGCACCTGGCACAGATAGGCGGCACGGGCGTGTTCGTGGCCGCGCTGCGCGAGGCGCTGCTGCGGGGTGAGGTGGACTTCGCGGTTCACTCGCTCAAGGACCTCCCCACCACACCGCACGAGGGGCTGGTCCTGGCCGCCGTACCGGTGCGCGAGGACCCGCGGGACGTGATGGTCGCCCGCGACACGCTCAAGTTCACCGACCTGCCCCGCGGGGCGCGCGTCGGCACCGGGGCACCGCGCCGCATGGCGCAGCTCAACGCGTACGCCCGGGCCCACGGGCTGGCGATCGAGACGGTCCCGATCCGGGGCAACGTCGACACCCGCATCGGGTACGTCCGCAGCGGCGAGCTGGACGCCGTCGTCCTGGCCGCCGCCGGGATGAACCGGGTGGGCCGCATCGACGAGGTGACCGACTTCCTGTCGGTCGACACGATTCTTCCGGCTCCCGGCCAGGGGGCCCTGGCGGTCGAATGCCCCACGCACGACGTGGAGCTGGCCGCCGCGCTCGCCGAACTCGACGACCCCTTCACCCGGGTCGCCGTGACGGCCGAGCGGTCGCTGCTCGCCGCGCTGGAGGCCGGTTGCAGCGCCCCCGTGGGCGCGCTGGCCGACCTGCTGCCCGGTGAGCGCAATGTCAAGGAGATGCGCCTGCGCGGCGTCGTCGGCACGACCGACGGCGCGTCGCTGGTGCAGCTGTCCACCACCGGTCCCGTGCCCCTCACGCACGAGGCGGCGCTGGCATTCGGTCGCGAACTCGCCACCGAGATGCTCGCCCAGGGCGCGGCCGGTCTGATGGGGGAGCGAGCACAGTGAGCCCCACCGCCTTTTCCGCCGGTCCGGAACACGGGCACGTCACCTTCCTCGGTGCCGGACCCGGGGATCCGGGATTGCTGACTCTGCGCGCCGTGGAGGCGCTGGCGCACGCGGACGTCCTCGTCGCCGAGCACGAGGTGCTCGACGTCGTACGTCCGCACGCGCGGCAGGGTGCTGCCGAGGTGCCGACGGATTCCGACGGGTCGGATCCGGGACCGGGCACACCCCAACTCACGGTCGTCGACGGCTCGTCGGCGCCCGCAGGGGTCCCCGTCGTGCGGGATGCCGCACATCTTGTCATGGAGGCAGCGAGGGGTGGCAGGCGGGTGGTGCGTGCGGTGACGGGCGACCCCGGCCTGGACACCTACGCCGCCGAGGAGATGCTGGCCTGCGCCTCGGCCGGGGTGCCGTTCGAGGTGGTCCCGGGCATCGCCAACGCGGTCGGGGTCCCGGCGTACGCCGGTGTCCCGCTGCGTGACGCCGAGGGCACCGACGTGCGGTTCGTGGACGCCCGTACCGCCTCCGAGCGCTGCTGGACGGAGGTGGGCGCCTCCGACGGCACGGTGGTGGTGTCGACGACGCTGGACTCGGTGGCCGCGGCCGCCGGGGAACTGGTGTCGGCGGGCCGCAAGCCGGACACCCCGCTGACGGTGACGGTGGCGGGGACGACGACCCGGCAGCGGACCTGGACGGCGACGCTGGGCACCATCGCGCAGACGCTGAAGCAGGCGAAGGTGCTGCCGTCGCCGGAGGGCGGCCGGCCGGTGATAGCCGTGGTCGGTGAGCGCTCCGCCGCGGCCGCCCGGCGCGACCAGCTGTCCTGGTTCGAGTCCAAGCCGCTGTTCGGCTGGAAGGTCCTCGTGCCGCGGACGAAGGAGCAGGCCGCGTCGCTCTCCGACCAGTTGCGTTCCTACGGCGCGGTGCCGCACGAGGTGCCCACCATCGCCGTGGAGCCGCCGCGCACCCCGCAGCAGATGGAGCGGGCGGTCAAGGGCCTGGTGACGGGCCGCTACGAGTGGATCGCGTTCACATCGGTCAACGCGGTGAAGGCGGTCCGGGAGAAGTTCGAGGAGTACGGGCTGGACGCCCGCGCCTTCGCGGGCATCAAGGTCGCCGCGGTCGGCGAGCAGACCGCCCAGGCGCTGATCGCCTTCGGCGTGAAGCCGGACCTGGTGCCCAGCGGTGAGCAGTCGGCGGCGGGCCTGCTGGACGACTGGCCGCCGTACGACCCGGTCTTCGACCCGATCGACCGGGTGTTCCTGCCGCGGGCCGACATCGCCACCGAGACCCTGGTGGCGGGGCTGATCGAGCTGGGCTGGGAGGTCGACGACGTCACCGCGTACCGCACGGTGCGCGCCTCGCCGCCGCCGGCCGCGACGCGGGAGGCGATCAAGGGCGGCGGCTTCGACGCGGTCATGTTCACCTCGTCCTCGACGGTCCGCAATCTGGTCGGCATCGCGGGCAAGCCGCACAACGTGACGGTCATCGCCTGCATCGGCCCGGCCACCGCCAAGACGGCGGAGGAGCACGGGCTGCGGGTCGACGTGATGGCCCCGGAGCCGTCGGTGCTGAAGCTGGCGGAGGCGCTGGCGGACTTCGGCGCGCGGCGCCGGCTGGCGGCGCTGGAGGCGGGCGACCCGGTCACCCGCCCGAGCGAGCGGCGCCCGGGCGCGCGGAGACGCCGCTCGACGACCTGACCGGGTCCGGCGGCGTCCTCCCGGGACCTGTACGGCGGCGGAGCGTGCTCACGGGCACG
This sequence comes from Streptomyces sp. NPDC107521, assembly GCF_055598485.1. Classification (NCBI taxonomy): domain Bacteria; kingdom Bacillati; phylum Actinomycetota; class Actinomycetes; order Kitasatosporales; family Streptomycetaceae; genus Streptomyces; species Streptomyces sp. NPDC107521. The sequence continues at coordinate 149,565 of NZ_JBVKAT010000018.1, read as the reverse complement.
CTCCGCCGCCGTGTGTCCGGACGATCAGTTCCCGGAGGCGTAGGGGAGGAAGGCCGTCCAGGTGGTGGGGGTGACGGCGAGGCGGGGGCCGCGGGGGTTCTTGGAGTCCCGTACGAGGATGTGCTCCGGCACGGCCGCGACCTCCACGCAGTCGGGACCCTCGGCTGTGCTGTAGCTGCTCCTGGTCCAGGCGACCTCCACGCAGTCGGGGCCCTGGGCTGTGCTGTGGCTGCTCTTGGTCCGGGTCGAGCTGTGCGGCTTGAGGGTCATGTCTCTCCCAGTACCTTCTTGATGAGGGTGGTGGGCTCCCGTGCCCTCCGGGGTCAGTTCCCGGAGGCGTAGGGGAGGAAGGCCGTCCAGGTGGTGGGGGTGACGGCGAGGCGGGGGCCCCGGGGGTTCTTGGAGTCCCGTACGAGGATGTGCTCCGGCACGGCCGCGACCTCCACGCAGTCGGGGCCGTCGCCGGTGCTGTAGCTGCTCTTGGTCCAGGCGACCTCCACGCAGTCGGGGCCCTGGGCTGTGCTGTGGCTGCTCTTGGTCCAGGTCGAGCTGTGCGGCTTGAGGGTCATGTCTCTCCCGGTACCTTCTTGATGAGGACGGTCGACTCCCGTGGGCTGAGAGCCTGCGCCCGGATAATCCCATAGCGGATGTCAAGGAGTTGGGCCTCTTTCGGGTCGGCGATGACCCGGCTGATCTGCTGGACCTCCACGTGGCCCACCGTGGACCCGTTCCTGAGTCTGAGCAACCTGAACGAGCCGTCCATCCCGGAGTTCTCCACCCTGTTCAGCGGGAGGACCTGGAGGTCGACATTGCCGAACTCCGCGACTTTCAAGAGGTGTTCGATTTGTTCGCGCAGAACCATTGTGCCTCCGACAGGGCGGCGGAGCGTCGACTCGCACTGCACGAAGCTGAAGACCGGGCGCCCTTTCGGGGCGTCGATGATGGCCTGACGCGCCACACGGGCCACCAGCCGCTGCTCCTGCTCCTCGGCCGTGAAGGGCGGCCTCCGCTGGCTCAGGACAGCCCGCGCGTACCCCTTCGTCTGCAACAACCCGTGAATCACCGAGTTGTTGTAGGCGCACAGCTCCACCGCCTCCGCTTCCAGCTTCTTCAGGTCCCGCACCTTCTTCGGGTAGCGGACCTCCTCGACGTCCGCCTTCATCGCCGCGATGCGTCCGCCCGCCGACAGGACCTCGTCGGCCCGGTCCAGGTATTCGGGACGGGGGATGCGGCGGCCCCGCTCCACGGAGGAGACCTGTTCCTCGCCGTAGCCGATGGCGGAGCCCAGCTCGGTCTGGGTGAGGCCCTGCGCCTGACGCCACAGCCTCAACTGCCGCACCACCGTGCGCATCACGGCGCCGGCTTCCTCGTCGTCCGATCCCGCTTCCCACTCGCTCATGTCCTCGCCGGCCTTTCCGCCGTCTGCCCTTCCGGCTTCAACCTCCGGTGCCCCGGGTCCGTCACCCCGGGCAACCCGGACGTCCCACGGACAGCCCCCGAACGCCCGGGCCGCCGTGCTTCACAGGGTAGGGAGCGTTCGCGACGCTGAGTAACATGAATCAGGAAATCGAGCCCATCGAGGTACCGGTGTCCGCCGTACCGGCACGCGGTCCCGTGGTCCTGCGTCAGTACGCGGTGCCGCTCTCCTCCACCCGCCGCGGTGCGCGACTGGCGCGGTTGCTCGCCGCTGAGCGTCTGGAGGACTGGGGGCTGCCGCTGGACCCGGCCCGGCTGATCGTGGCGGAGCTGGCGGCGAACGCCGCCGTGCACGGGAGGGTCCCGGGGCGGAGCTTCCGGCTGGCGCTGTTCCTCACCGCGCCGCGCGTGCTGCGGATCGAGGTGACGGACACGCGGGGGGACCGCCTGCCCGTACGCGGAAAGGAGGCCCGTCCGCTCGCCGAGTCGGGGTACGGGCTGGAACTGGTGGGGGAGTTGGCGGCGCGCTGGGGCGTGCGGGGTGGGCCGGTGCCGTGCAAGACGGTCTGGGCGGAACTCGACCTCGGCGCGTGACGCGGACCGGTGTGCGGAGGCGGGCCCGGGCCGCGGCCGGTGACTTCCGCGCGCACGGGCCCGGCGCGCCGGTGGTCCTCCGCACGCCCGCGCGGACCGTCACGACGGCCGGTTGGATCAGGACCGGTCCGGCAGGGGCAGGAGCGCGGCGGAGAGGACGTGGCCGGGGGTGTGGACGGTGGTGACGCGGAGGGCCGGGGGGAGGCCCTCGGAGGCGTGGAAGCGGACCGTGGGGCCGGCGGCCGGGTCCCAGGCGAGGGCCGTGCCGCGGAAGGTCAGACGGGGCTGGAGGGCCGCGGGGGCGGCCTTGTACGCGGCCTCCTTCGCCGAGAAGAGGCGCAGCGCGGCCCGCTCCGCCCCGCCGGCCGGGGCCGCCGCGATGCGGGCCAGCTCCGGCGGGCGGGCGATCAGGTGCCGGGCGCGGTGCAGTCCCGGCGCGGAGGACAGGGGCTCCGCGTCCAGGCCGAGGCGCGCCCGGCAGCCGTCGGTGAGGGCGGCCACGCAGACGGCCGCCGTGGGGCTGTGCGTCAGCGAACCGCGGGTCCCCGGCGGCCAGCCGGGCGCGCCGGAGGCGGCGCGGCCGACCCAGTGGCCCCGGCCGGTCAGCTCCTCCAGCGCCCGGTACGCCGCCACCCGTCCCGCCGTGTACTCCGCCACCCGGCGGTCCGCCGCCCCCGACAGCCGCAGGGCGGGCGGGAGTTCACCCGGGGCGTGCTCGCCCACCCGCACGACGGCGACGACGACGGGGAAGGGGGCGTAGAGCGCGGCCAGGGCGGCCGGGTCCCAGGGCGCCGCCGGGTCGGCCGTGGCCCGGGGGGCCGACAGGGGTATCGGGGGTGCCGGGGGTGTCAGGGGTGTCGGGTCCGGCCGAGCCGCCGGGCCGACAGGGGGGCCGGGCTCCGACCGGGCTGCCGGGTCGGACCGGTCCGCCGGATCGGTGGCCTCCGCGTCGGCCGGTGCTCCGGCGGACCTCGCCGCCGGTCCGCCCGGGACACCGGAGACCGGCCCCCCGGGCGCGGGCGGTCCGGGCGTCGTCGGTACCGGCGGGGACCCGGGCGCGGCTGCCCCCGGGAGGCGTCCGGGCGGGGGTCCCCCGGGCGGGAGTCCGGGCGCGGATGCCCCGCCCGGGGCGTCGTGTCCGGGCCGTCCCGGCGGTACGGACGGTCCGGGCCGTCCGGGCGGGGGGCCCGGCGCGGCCGTGGGTGCCGCGTCCATGCCGTGCCCCCTTCCCGGCGTGCCGTCGCCGCCGTGCCGCCGATCCGCCGCCGTGCCGTCGTCCCCCGGCCGGCCCGCCGTCGTGGCGCCGACCCGGCGCCGTCGTGGCGCCCCCGCCGTGCCGTCCCGCGGTGTGCCCGGCGCGGGTCCGGTCACCGGGTGGCGGTGGCCTTCTCCGCGAGGTAGTCCTCGAAGGTGCCCTTGCCGACCGCGTGCGAGGCGGTCAGGTGGCCGCCGTCGCGGAAGGCGCGGAAGGTCTTGCCGGGCAGGCGCAGCGCGACCACCTTCTTGCTGCGGCCCTGGGCCCGGAGGTAGACGCGGGCCATCTCGGTGGCCTCGCGGACCTGGGGGCCGCCCATGTCCGCGACCCGTCCGGCGGGGGCGCCGACGGCCAGTTCGGCCAGCCGCCCGGCCACCTCGGCGGCGGAGATGGTCTGGTAGCGGAAGCCCGGCGCGAGCATCAGCGGCAGCTTGGAGGTGCCGTCGAAGATGGCGCGGACGAAGTCGTGGAACTGCGTGGCCCTCAGGATCGTGTACGGGACGCCGCTCTCCTCCAGGAGCCGCTCCGACGCCTCCTTGCCCTTGAAGTAGCTGAACGGCACCTGGTCGCAGCCGACGATGGAGATGTACACGAGGTGCCGGGTGCCGGCCTCCTTCGCCGCCGCCAGCAGCTTCGCCATGGCGGCGACGTCCTTCTTGCCGTTGCTGGCGGTCGCGCAGTGCACGACCGTGCCCGCGCCGTTCAGCGCCTCGGCGACGCCGGTGCCGGCCTCCAGGTCGCCCACGGCCCACTGGCGGGTGTCCGGGGCGGCGTCCGACGGGGGCGCGTGCCGGCTCAGCACGCGTACCGTCCGGCCCGCGTCGAGCAGGCGCGCGACCACGAAGCGTCCGAGCGTGCCGGTTCCGCCGGTCACCAGAATCGGTTCGTCCACTTGAATCCCCTTAGTCGTGCCCGTGTGTTCGTACCCGCCGGAAGACGCGCGACCGCACAGCGCGGCCACAGTGGAATCCTGCCGGGGGAGGGGTGAGCGGACCAGGGAGGAAAAGGGAGTCTGTCAGGTCAGGTGGCCTGTTTCCGCCGTCCGTCCGGGGTTTCCCGGGCCTTCCGCGCCGTCCTCCTCGCGGCCCGCCCGGCTTTCTTTGTCATCTTCTCCGTCACCTTCTCCGTCAGGTCGTCCGGCGGGCCGTCCCCCACCTTTGGTGGCGGCCCCGGGGCGGCGCCGTTCCCCGGGCGCAATGGGGCGGGCGGAGGGTTCCCGGGGTGCTTCCGGCGGGACCTGACACACTCCCTCCCGACATGCGGCATTGTCGCGATCTGTGGCACACCATCATTCCCGTCGGCTGCCGATCGAGGGCGGCTCACGACGCGGGAGATTGGTGGCCAACATGTCGCGCACAAAATCCATCCCCACCAAAGTCGGGGACCTTTTCGTGGAAATAGCCGGAAGCGGCCCCCCGGTCCTGCTGTGGCACAGCATGCTGGTGGACCGGTTCCAGTGGCAGCGCATGTCGGGCCCGCTCGCCGGTGAGCGCACCCTCGTCCTGATCGACGGCCCGGGCCACGGCCGCAGCGGACGCCCGCCCGCCGGGTACACCCTGGAGGACTGCGCGGACGCCGCCGCCGAGGTGCTCACCGAGCTGGGCATCGGCTCCGTCGACTGGCTCGGCAGCGCGTGGGGCGGCCACATCGGCCTGGTCTTCGCCGCCCGGCACCCGGAGCGGTGCCGCAGCGTCGTCACCATCGCCACCCCGATCGCCCCGCTGGAGACCGCCGAACGCCTCCAGACCCGCCTGCTGGCCGGGGTCTACGGGCGGTTCGGGCCCATCGCGCCGCTGTCGAACGGGGTCGCCGACGCCCTGCTCACCAAGCGGTCCAAGCGCACCGACCCCGAGGCCCGCCGGATCGTGCGGGACGGCCTCGCCACCGCCGACCGGGTCGGGATGCACCGCTCGATGCACGCCATGATGCTGCGCCGCCCGGACATCAGCGGCCTGCTGCCGGGCATCACCGCGCCGGTCCTGGTCATCGCCGGCAGCGAGGACGCGATGTGGCTCCCCGAGCCCGCCCGGCGCTCCGCCGACACCATCCCGCGGGGGCGCTGCGCCGTCGTCGAGGGCGCCCACCGGCTGCCCGCGCTGGAGCGGCCCGAGGCGGTCCTCACCCATGTCCGCGCCTTCTGGCGGCAGAACGCGGACGGGACGGAGCCCTCCGCGGGGGCCGGCGCCGCGCGGGCCGCCGGTTCCGCCGGGTAGCCCGTCCCGCACCGGGCCGGCCGCCCTTCCGCCGGCCGTGCCCGCCCCGGCGCTTCCCTTTCCGTACGGCATTCATCGGCCCGGCCGGCCACCGCCACCGGACGGCGGGAATTCCGGCCCGCCGGGCGGAAAGGAAAAGGGAAACCGGGGGAACGGGGCATGGGGGAACCCGGTCCGGAACACCGGAATCCACCCGGTTCCCCGAATTCCGGTTCCGGGCGTTCCGGTTCCGTCCCCGGTTCCCGGAATTCCGTCGTCCGGCGCCGCGTTCCGGCCCGCGATCCGTACGTCCCCTCATTCCGACTTGCACGCAACGACAGGGAGAACGGTCATGTCCAACACTTTCGGTGTCCTCGACGTCCGCTACAAGAACCACGAGGCCATCGCCCTTCCCGACGGCGGCGAGCTGTACTACGAGGACAGCGGCGAGGGCGCGCCGCTGACCTTCATCAACAACTTCTACATCCTGAGCCCCGTCTGGGGGAACTTCACCCAGGACCTGGCCAAGGAATTCCGCCTGATCAACTACGACCTGCGCAACCAGGGCGCCTCCTCCCCCGGCCCGGACCCGACCACCTTCGACGACCACGTCGAGGACCTGCGGCGGCTGCTGGACCACCGGGGCATCGAGAAGACCTACCTCGTCGCCACCTCCATCTCCACGCTGATCGCCCGGGAGTTCACCTACAAGTACCCCGAGCGCGTGGCCGGCCTGGTCCTCATCGGCCCGGCGTTCTCCCCGAACGGCACGCTGCGCCGCATCCTGCTCAGCAAGCACTGGCTGTCGACGCTGGAGCACGGCGGCACCACCGCCCTGTTCGACATGCTCTACCCGCTGGTCTTCCCGGACCAGCTCGTGCACGCCGGCGGCAAGCCCGCGTACCTGGCGCTGCGCGACAACTTCATGTCCCTGCTGTCGAAGACCGGCATCGCGGACAGCCTGAAGGCGTCCCTGGACGTCGACGACGACCCCGAGAAGCTGTCCACCCTCACCCAGCCCACGCTGCTGATCAACGGCGACGGCGACTTCGCCTGGAGCCGCTCCGTCATCGAGGACGCCCTGCAGCGCATCCCCAACAGCCAGGAAGTCACCCTCGCCCGCGCCGGGCACGTGCCGTTCTTCGACGACCCGGACGGCTTCCAGAAGGCCACCGCCGAGTTCGTCCGCGGCTGCGAGGCCGCCAGGTCCGAGGACGCCCGCGAGACGGTCGCCGCGTGATCCGCGCGGAGCGAGGACCAAGGGAGGGAACACCATGACCACACGTCTGCTCACCGGTGCCACCGGGTTCGTCGGCGGCGCCGTCGTCCTGGAACTCCTCGACCGCACCGAGGGCGAGATCTACGCCCTGGTCCGCGGCGAGGACTCCGCGGACGCCCGGCGGCGGCTGCACGAGGCCCTGATCGGCATGGCCCGCGGATACGGCCGCGCCGACCTGGAGACGGCCATCGTCACCCGCACCCGGGCGATCCGCGGCGACATGGCGCGGCCCGGCTGCGGGGTCGACCCCGCCGAGCTGCCGGCCGTCGACGAGCTGTGGCACGCCGCCGCCTCGCTGCGCTTCGAGGAGGAGTACCGCGAGGAGATCGAGGCGCTCAACGTCGGCGGCACCCGCAACGTGCTGGAGCTGGCCCGCCGGACGGGGGCCCGCACCTTCAACTACGTGAGCACCGCCTACGTCGCCGGATCGCGGCAGGGCGACATCGCGGAGGGGCCCGCCGTGGACCCGTCCGTCGCCAACAACTGCTACGAGGAGACCAAGGTCCACGCCGAGGCCCTGGTGCGCGGCGCCGCCGACGGCTTCGACCGGGTCCGGATCATGCGGCCCACCATCGTCATCGGGCACAGCCTGACCCGGCACGGCCTCAACTGGTCGGGGATGTACGGCTTCGCGCGCCAGATGATGACGATCGAGAAGCTCGCCCGCCGCAAGCTGGGCACCCTCCTCGCGCACGCCCGGCTGAACCTGATCGCCGACCCGCACTGCCCGGTGAACCTGGTACCGGTCGACATCGTGGCCCGCAACGCGGTCAGCATCGCGCTGTCCGACTCCGAGGAGACCTACTTCCACCTCGGCAACTCCGCCACCGTGCCGGTGCACGTGGCCCTCGACCGGATCATGGAACTGGTCGGGCTGCGGCCCCCGCACTACGTCACCGACCCCGACTGCTTCACCGCCCTGGACGAACAGCTCGACAAGGGCATGGTCTTCTACGGCTCGTACCTCAAGAACCCCAAGCGGTTCGACCTCACCCACACCGAGGCCGTGTGCGGCACCGGCTCCTGCCACGCCCCGCTCGACCTCGACGAGGTCACCGAGTACGTCCTCTACTACCTGCGCCGCCAGCGCGCGTACGTCGAGAAGTCGGGCCCCATCCGCACCCTGCACCCGGTCGTGGCCTGACCGCGACCGCGACGGAGGAATCATGCACGACAACGACGCGGTGCGAGCCGCCCTGACCGACGTGTGGAACCGGGTCACCGGGGAGGAACTGCCCTCCGGCCCGGAGGCGCGCACCACCTCGCTGTGGAGCCTCGGGCTGACCTCGGCCGGCTTCATCCAGCTCCTCGCCGCCGTCGAGGACGACTTCGGCTTCGAGTGGGACCTGGACGACGAGTCGGCCGAGGCCATCTCGTCCTTCGACAACCTGACCGCCTACGTCGTGGCCCACGCCACGCGGCTGCCGGCCGCGCTGCCCGGGGGCCGGTGATGGCCGGCGGCCGCATCCGCGAGGAGCTGGCGCTGCCCTCGGCGCCCGCTCTCGCCGCCCGCCGGCACGGGCGGGTGCCGATCCACCTGGACGTGCCGCTCGACCTGTTCCCCGAGGCGGGAACGGAGCTGGACTACGTCACCTTCGCGGACCTGGTGGACCGCGCGGCCCGGCTGCTCGCCTCGGCGGGCGCCGGGCCGGGGCACCGGGTGATGGTCGTCAAGCGGCCCAACTTCGACATCCCGCTGCTGGCCTTCGCCTGTGCCCGGATCGGCGCCGTGCCGGTGCTGATCCACCCGACGGTGGGGGCGGCGAACCTGCCGGTGCTGGTGGCGCGGGCCCGGCCGACGGTGCTGGTCACCGACGCCCACGCGGCCTCCCTCGGGGTGCTGGACGGGCTGGACGCGGCCGGGGAGGGGCCCGCGCGCTGGTACGCCGGGTCCGACCCGGTGGCCGGGGCCCGGCCGCTGCTCGGGCCGGCCCCCGCCGAGCTGCCCGGACGGCCCGTGCCGCGGCCGGAGGACGAGCAGCTGGTCACCCACACCTCCGGCACGACCGGGGTGCCCAAGCTGGTGCTCCAGACGGCCCTGACCTTCGCCGGGCAGGCCCGTCCCCAGACGGTCGTCGGGCGGCTGCTGCGGGTCCGCGACCCCTATCTGGTCTGCATCTCCCCGGTGCACGTGCGGACCGTGGCGGCGATCGTGTCGACGCTCGCGGTGGGGCTGCCGCTGGGCTTCATGACGGAGCCGGACCCGCGGAACGCGGCGCGGATGCTGCGCCGGGTGCGGCCCGGGGTCGTGGAGACGGTGCCGAACGCGTTCATCCGCTGGGAGGAGATCGCTGATGAGCAGCCCCGACTGCTGGCCTCCGTACGGCTGTTCGTCAGCACCTTCGACGCGGCGCATCCGCGGACCATTCGGACGCTGCTGCGCGCGGGCCGTCGTGGCGCACGGTACGTCCAGGTGTACGGCCAGTCGGAGACCGGGCCGGTGGCGATGAAGTTCTACCGGCGCGAGCCGGGCCGCCGCTGCGCCGACGGGCGCTGCGTGGGCCGTCCGCTGATCGGCCACTCCAAGGTGCGCATCGGCGGCCTGGACGGCGGGGCCGGCGCGGTGGGGCGCGGGACGACCGGCGCCATCATGACCCGCACCTCGGCGGTCACCCCGACCTACCTGGGCACGCCCGACCAGCGGGTGGACGGCTGGTGGGCGATGGGCGACGTGGGTGTCGTCACCGGCCGCGGGTGCCTGCACCTGTTCGACCGGATCGTCGACCGGCGGCCGGGCACGGAGAGCCTGCTGGCGCTGGAGGACACGATCCTGGAGCGCGTGCCGGAGCTGACCGAGGCGGTGCTCGTCCCGATGGAGGACGGCCTCCCGCCCGTGCCGCTGATCTGCACCCGGGGCGACCGCCCGCTGCCCGGGCGGGCCTGGGAGGCGGCGATCGCCGCCCTGCCGCCCGTCGCCCCGCCGGTCCATCTGACCTGGGACGAGATCCCGCACACCGCCACCTGGAAGGTGCGCCGCCCCGAGGCGGCCCTGCTCCTCGGTTCCTTCGCCGGGGGCCCGCCGCCGAGCGCGGCCGGTGCCGTACGGCCGCACGAGAGGAAGACCAGCGATGACACCCCTGTCCCCGCCCACCGCTGAGGCGGCCGGAGCACCCGCGCGGGCCGCCTCGGCGGGCCCGGCCGGGGCCCGCGTCCCCGTGCCCGGCGCGCTGCCGGACGCCTGGCGGGACGGGCTGGCCCGGCTGCGGAAGGTGCCCGGGGAGTTCTTCCGGGGGACCCTCGGCGTGGACGAGGCCGCCCGGCAGCTCGGTACCGCCGCCGAGACCGTGACGGCGCTGGTCGAGGCGGGGCTGCCCGCCGAGCGGGGCGGGGGCGGGCTCCTGCTGGACTACCACGACGTCGCCAACCTCGGGCTCGCCGCGCGGCAGGGCCGCTCGCTGGCCGAGCTGGCCGAGGCGCGGATGCTGCGGATGGCGGCGGGGCCGCGCGAGGGCTGGCTCAAGGAGCGCACCTGGCACGTCCGCCTCGCCGCACCCTGCGACGCCCCCGGCTGCCCCGGTGAGGTGCCGCCCGTCCCCGCGCCGGACCTGCTCGGCGGGACCCTGGTGGACGTCCGCCCGGCCGACGGCCCCGGGGGCGAGACGACCGCCACCGTGGTCACCAGGGGCACCGCCGCCGAGCCCCGCACGGAGGCGGTGCGCGCCGTCTACGACGGGCTGCTCGCCGCCCTCGACGACGGCTCCCACCAGTTCGGCTGGCTGCCGGACCGGCTGCGGGCCGACCCCGCGCGGGCCGCCGGCCTGCGCATGGTGGACTGCCAGGTGGCCGCCTGGATCATGGCGCGGGACGCCCGCGAGGCGGGCCTCGCGGCCCGCACCCGCAAGGGGTACGTCCTCGGCATGGTGGGCGTGGAGCACGCCTGGACCGAGGTCCTGGAGGACGGCCGCTGGCTGGTCCTCGACCCGGTCCTCGCCTTCCTGGCCCGCCGCCACAAGGCCAGCAACCCCGAGTTCACCGACTTCTGCCGGGGCTCGGTGCACAACCGGCTGCTGGCCTGGCCGGCCGCCTCCGAGGAGCCGGTCGTCGCGCACGACTGCGACCGCGGCGGCCGGTGCGCCCTGTCCTGCAACCAGGTCCTCGGGCGCGCCTGACCCCGCGCGTCCGCCCGCACCCCGCGCGCCCGCCCGCACCACGGCTCGCGGCCGGGCACCGCCCGGCCCGCCGCCCGCCGATCCGCCCGACCCGTCTCCCGCCGGCCAACCCGCAGCCCCGGGAGCCGCCCGCCTCCAAGACCCTGGAAGGGTTCCCATGCTTGAGAAGCTCGCCGCCCTGGCCGCGGGCCGCCGCAAACTCGTCCTCGTCCTGACGCTGCTGTTCTGCGTCGTCGGCGGGGCCCTGGGCGGCGGCGTCAACGACAAACTGTCCGCCGGCGGCTACGAGGTGCCCGACTCCGCGTCCAGCGCCGCGCAGAAGGCGCTGTCGAAGGAGTTCCGCGCGGGCTCCCCGAACCTTGTCATCCTCGTCGAGACGCCCGACGGGGTGGACGACCCCGGCACCACCCGGGCCGGACTGGAGCTGACCCGCGCCCTCGCCGACGAACCCGGCGTCAGCCAGGCCCTGTCGTACTGGACGCAGGACCGCGCCCCGCTGCTGCACAGCGAGAAGGGCGACTCGGCGCTGGTCATGGCGCACCTCACCGGTGACGAGGACGAGGTCGCCGAGCACCTGAAGAAGCTGCTGCCGCACTACCAGGACGGCTACCAGGGGCTCGACCTGAAGTTCGGCGGACTGGCCGAGGCCAACCGGGAGCTGACCGAGCAGACCCAGAAGGACCTGGCGCTGGCCGAGGTCGTGGTGCTGCCGCTGACGCTGATCCTGCTGGTCTTCGTCTTCCGCGGGGTGATCGCCGCGCTGCTGCCGCTGGCCCTCGGCGTCGTCGCCGTGATGGGCGCGCTGGCGGTGCTGCGGGTGCTGGTGGTCTTCACCGACGTGTCCGTCTTCGCGATGAACATCTCGACGGCACTGGGGCTCGGACTCGGCATCGACTACGCCCTGTTCGTGGTGAGCAGATTCAGGGAGGAGCTGCGCAAGGGCGCCACCGTCGAGCAGGCGGTCGGCATCACCCTGCGCACGGCCGGCCGTACCGTGCTCTTCTCCGCCCTCACCGTCGGCCTGTCGCTGTCCGCGCTGCTGATCTTCCCGATGTACTTCCTGCGGTCCTTCGCCTACGCCGGGATCGCCGTCGTCGCCTTCGCGGTGGTGGCCGCCCTGGTGGTGCTGCCCGCGCTGCTCGCGGTCCTCGGCCACCGGGTCAACAAGTGGTCCTTCGGACGGCACCGCGAGAAGCCGGCCGACACCGGCTTCTGGCACCGGCTGTCCCTCCTGGTGATGCGCAGGCCGCTGCCGCTGGCCACCGGTGTGGTGGTGCTGATGGCACTGCTGCTCACCCCGTTCCTCGGGGTCCGCTTCGGCCTCTCCGACGAGCGCGCCCTGCCGCAGCACGCGCAGGCCCACGAGGTCGGCACCCGCATCGCCGAGGACTACCCGGCCCGCGCCATGTCCCCGCTGCTGGTGGTGGCCGACGGCACCGGTGACCCGCGGTCCCGCACCACCGACATCGCGGAGTACTCGCAGCGCCTGTCCGAACTGCCGGACGTGGCCCGTGTCGACGGACTCGCCGGCTCCTACACCGACGGACAGCGGGTCGCGAAGCCGGGCAGGCTGTACGAGCAGTTCGCCGGGGAGAACGGCACCTGGCTGATGGTGGTGCCCGAGGTCGACCCGTACACCGACGAGGGCCAGGACCTGGTGACCGAGGTGCGGGAGATGTCCGCGCCGTTCCCGGTCCAGGTGGGCGGCACCGCGGCCTCGTTCAAGGACACCATGGCCTCGCTGGCCGACCGGCTGCCGTACGGCATGCTGATCATCGCCGCCAGCATCTTCGTCCTGCTGTTCCTGCTCAGCGGCAGCGTGCTGATGCCGGTCAAGGCGCTGGTGCTGAACCTGTTCAGCCTGACCGCCACCTTCGGCTCCATGGTGTGGGTGTTCCAGGACGGCCACCTCAAGTGGCTGGTGGGCGACTTCACCACCACCGGGATGACGGTGGCCACCAACCCGATCATGATGTTCTGCGTGGCCTTCGGGCTCTCCATGGACTACGAGGTCTTCCTGCTCTCCCGCATCAAGGAGGAGTACGACCGCACCGGGGACAACACCCTCTCCGTCGCCCGCGGTCTGGAGCGCACCGGTGGCATCGTCACCGCGGCGGCGCTGCTGATGGCCCTGGTGTTCCTCTCCTTCCTCCTGTCCGGCATCACCCACATGAAGATGCTCGGCTTCGGTCTGGCCCTCGCCGTCCTGATGGACGCCACCCTGGTCCGCGGCATCCTCGTGCCGGCCTTCATGCGGATGGCCGGACGCTTCAACTGGTGGGCGCCCGCCCCGCTGGCCCGTCTGCACCGGCGGATCGGGCTGCGCGACGGCGACGACGACCCCGCCCCCGCCGCGGGACCGGCGGCCGCCGGGGAAGCCGCCCCGGCCGCCTCCGCCGCCCCCGACCCCTCAGACCCGTCCGCCGGCGAGCGCAGCCCCGCGAAGGTCGGCCGCTGACCCCGTCGCACGCCGACACCCGAAAGGACACCACCATGAGCGATGCCACCACCGCCACCTCGCCCGGCCGGCGACTGCTGCTGGAACTCGTCGATGTGCCCGGCCTGTTCGACGACCTGGCCGACGACGCCGACCTGCTGACCGTCGGCATCAACTCCGGGGAGCTGATCCGGCTCGCCCTCGCCATCGAGGAGCGCACCGGAGTCCCCCTGGAGGACGAGGAGATGGCCACCCTCTACACCATCGACGGCATCGACCGCGTCCTGGCGGCGGCCCCGGAGGTGAACGCCTGATGTGGCTCGCCCACGCCGTCCGGCGGCGGCGCCTGCTCGCCCCCGGCGCGCCGGCCCTGGCCGACGAGACCCGCACCCTGACCTGGCGCGAGCTGGACGACCGCACCGACGCCCTGGCCTGCGGGCTGCTCGACCGGGGCCTGGTCCCCGGGGACCGGTTCGCCCTGCTCTCCCGCAACCGCCTGGAGGTCATCGAGCTGTACGTGGCCGCCGCCAAAGCCGGCCTCGTCGTCTGCCCCGTCAACCCGACCTTCCCGGCCCCCGAGGTCGAGCACATCGTCGCCAACGTCGCCCCGGCCTGCGTGATCGCGGACGCGGCGGCGGCCCGGCGGCTCGGCGACGCCCTGGGCGGGGGCACGCGGATCGCCCTGGACTCCCCGGAGTTCGAGGAGCTGTACGCCACCGCGCCGCGCCCGCTGCCGCTGCCCGACCGGGACGACGTCTTCGCCGTGGTGCACACCTCCGCGACCTCCGGCCGGGCCAAGGGCGTCGCCCTCACCCACCGGGCCATCGCGGCGGGCTACACGGCGACCGTCGCCGACTTCGGCTTCACCGCCGACGACGTGATGCTCTACCCCTGCCCCCTCTTCCACGGCAGCATGGTGGTGAGCCTGGCGCTGCTCGCCGCGGGCGGGACCCTGGTCGTCCAGGGCGACTTCACCCCGCAGCGGTTCCTCGCCTGCGTGGAGCGGTTCGGGGTCACGACGACCTTCATGGTCCCCTCGATGATCCGCTTCACCCTCCAGGCCAAGGCGTTCGGCACCACGGACCTGTCCAGCCTGCGGGAGATCGTCTTCGGCGGCTCCCCGATGCCGGAGCCGCTGCTGCGCGAGACGGTGCGCCGCTTCGGCGTCCCGGTCCGCAACTCCTACGGACTGTCCGAGGGCGGCCCCATCGGCACCGCCCTGTACACCGCCGACGGCGGGGACCCGGTCTCCTCCTCCGGGCGCATGCTGCCCGGCTGCCACATCGAGATCCTCGACGAGCGCGGCGAGCGCCTGCCGTACGGCGAGACCGGCGAGGTGTGCGTCCGGGGCGACGGCACCATGCGCGGCTACTGGAACGACCCGGAGGCCACCGCCCGCTCCCTGCGCGACGGCTGGCTGCGCACCGGCGACCTCGGCCGCATGACCGAGGACGGGCTGATCCACCTGGTCGACCGGGTCGGGGACGTCATCATCCGGGGCGGGCAGAACGTCTACCCCGCCGAGATCGAGCGGGTCCTCGCCACCGTCCCCGGCGTCCGGGACGTGGCCGTCGTCGCCGCGCCCTCCGAGGAGTGGGGCCAGGTGCCGGTGGCGTTCGTCGTCGCCGACCCGGAGCGGACCCCGACCCTGCCCGAGCTGATCTCCGCCTGCGCCGCCCAGCTCGGCAGCTACAAGCGGCCCGCCGCGGTGCGCTTCACCGAGGAGATCCCGCGCAACGCGGCCGGCAAGACCCTGCGCCGCGTCCTCAAGGAGCTGCTCCCGGGGGCCGGTCCCGCCCGCCCGGCGCCCGCCGGCCAAGCGCCCGCCGGCCAAGCGCCCGAGGACCGGGTGCCCGCGGACCCGGCGCCCGCCGCCGCGCGGCCGGTCGCCGCGGCCGGGGTGTGAGGGCGATGAGGGTCGCGTGCGTCGGCGGCGGTCCCGCCGGACTCTTCTTCGCGCTCCTGATGCGCCGGGCCGGCGACCACCGGGTCGACGTCTTCGAACGCAGCGCCCCGGACGCCACGTTCGGCTTCGGCGTGGTCTTCTCCCGGCTCAGCCTGATGCGGCTGCGCCGCACCGCCCCCGAGGTCGTCACCGGCATCCTGGACGGCGGCGCCCGCTGGGAGCAGGTCGAGGTCCGGCGCGGCGGCGAGTCGCTGAGCACCTCCGGCCACGGCTTCGCCGCCGTGGAGCGCCGGGAGATGCTGGCCATGCTGCGCCGGCACGCCGAGGAGGCCGGGGTCGGGCTGCACTACGGCACCGAGGCCGACGCCGCCTCCCTGCTCGACCGCTACGACGTGGTGGTCGCCGCCGACGGCGCCGGCAGCCGCAGCCGGGGCGCCTTCCCCGACGGGTTCGGCGCCCGGGTCACCCCGGGCGGCAGCCGGTACGCCTGGTTCGCCTCCGACCGGGTCTTCGAGGACATGACCTTCCTCTTCGAGGACAGCCCCCACGGGCCGGTCGCCGCCCACGCCTACCCGTACTCCCCGGACCGCTGCACCTTCCTGGTGGAGATGGACGGCGGGAGCTGGGAGCGAGCCGGGTTCACCGACGGGCACACCCGGGGCGCCGACTGGACCGACGAACGGGCCATGGCCTTCGCGAACGAGGTCTTCGCCGGCCATCTGCGCGGCGGACGGCTGCACGGCAACGGCTCGCGCTGGCTGCGCTTCCCGCAGGTCTCGGCCGAGCACTGGCACCACAAGAACCTCGTCGGCATCGGCGACGCCGTCCACACCGCCCACTTCTCCATGGGCTCCGGCACCACCCTGGCCCTGGAGGACGCCGCCGAACTGGTGCGCGCCCTGACCGCCGGGGACGTCCTCGACGTACCGGCCGCGCTCGCCGCGTACGAGGAGGTGCGCCGTCCCGTGGTGGCGGGCGTCCAGGAGTCCGCCTGGGCCAGCCGGAGGCTCTGGGAGGCCCCCGAGGGGCACCGGGACGCCTCCCTCAGGGAGCTGACGCTGCGCCTGCTGACCCGGGCCGGGCAGCTCTCGGTGCGCCAGATGCAGCGCCTGGACCGGGACTTCGGGCGGACCGCGGGGAGCGGCTTCACCGCCCTGCCCGGGGCGCCGGTGCGGGACCTGGCCGAGCTGGACGGATCGCTGGTGGAGGTCGCCGCGCCCGGTGGCGGGGCGGAGGACGCCGAGGTCCTCGTCGAGCGGGTGCGCGCGCTGCGGCGTGCCCGTCCGGAGGCCGAGGTCGGCCTGGTGGTCCCGGCGCCCGCCGCCGACGGCGCCGCGGTGCGGCACCTCGCGGAGCTGGTCGCGGAGGTGGTGTGCCGGGCGCCGGTGGACATCGTGCTGGCCGGCCCCCGCCCGGACGACACCGGCGCGGGCCGGGTCGCCCAGATGGTGCTCGCCGAGGAACTGCGCCTGCGCACGGGCACCCGCACCGGGTACGCCTGCCGGCCGCAGGAGCTGGAGCACGGCTGGACCCATGTCCAGGCGGGCCGGGTCGACGAGGTGTGGACGACCGGGGCCTGAGCCCGGCCGGCACGGCTGACCCGGCCGCGCGCGGCCCCCGCCGGTCCCCCCGGGATGCCGGGGGGACCGGCGCTCCCGTCCCGACCCGAGGCCCTGACCGCCGCCGAGAGCCCCCCACGGCCCCGGAGCGGACGGACACGGAGAGGGCGCGGAGGGCGCGGAAACCCCTGGACACCATGGTGACCGGGAGTTTCCGCTTTTCCCCGGAGCGTTTTACGGATGCATTTCCCGGAGACGTGAACCATTCCTTCCGGACGCCTTTCCGGAATTCCCGGCGGACCTGACGGAGAACATGACGGACGCCGCTCCGTTCGATTGTCCCGGAGGGGCGTCCGGCGAATGATGAGGGCACGCAGACATGTGAACGGCACGCAAGAATCCCGGAACGGACGAAGGGGCGCCATACGTGCGGATATCACTTGCCGAGCGGGGGACGCCGGGCTGGAGGGAATCCGCGGCCATGGTCAGCATGGTCTTCGCGGAGTCCTTCGGCGCCGAAGTGTCGCCCGACCCGGACCTGTTCATCCGGTACATCGAACACGACGCGACGGGTCGCGAGGAGATCCAGGCATGTGCCGGGATCTCCTACCCGGAGAACGGCGAGGTCTTTCTGGAGCAGTATCTCGACGCACCCGTCGAGGAAATCCTGTCGGCGCACACCGGTGAATTCGTGGACCGCCGCGACATTCTCCAGGTCAGCAGCATTGCCTCCGTCAGGGCCAGCGCCGGAATGGAATTGATCCAGGCTTTCCCCCTGGTTTTCGCCTGCCTGGGCCGCCCCTACGCGGCCATGACCATGACCGGCCGGCTCGCCGCCGTCATGCAGCGGGTGGGCGTGGTCCTCCACCCCGTCTGCCAGGCCGACGGCTCCCGGCTCCCGGCGGCCGAACTGGCCCGCTGGGGCACGTACTACGCCACCCGGCCCGTCGTCGGCTACGGGCACATCTCCGAGCAGACGGACCTGCTGCTGCGCGGCGTCGGACGGTACGTCCTCGACGCGCTCGACATCCGTCTCGTCCCCTCCCAGCGAGAGGAGCTGGCCCATGCGGCCTGACACCCAGGGCACCCCGGGCACCCCGGACCCCGGCGGCCCGGCCGCCGCGGCCGGGCACGTCATCGCCCCGCCCGCCACCGGCGGCCGCGTCGACCTGATCGGCGGTCTGCTCGCGCGGGCCGCCGACGACGCGGTGATGGTCAGGGTGCTCTCGCCCACCGGCGGCCCCGCCACCGAGTGGAGCTACCGCGACCTGATCGGCGCCGCCGGTGTGCTGGCCGGCTCCCTCACGGGCCGCGCCGCCGCGCCGGGCCGCCCGGTGCGGGTCGGCCTGGTCGCCGCCAACTCCCCGGAATGGGTCACCGCCGACCTCGCCACCCTGTTCGCCCGCGCCGTGCAGGTCCCGGTGCCCACCGCGTTCAGCGCGGCGCAGGCCGCCTCCCTGCTGGAGGGCGCCGACGTCTGCCTGGTCGACGCCCAGGGCGCGGCCCGGCTGGAGGACTGGGCCCGGGAGTCCGGCGCCCCGGTGCTGCCCGGGGGGTGCGAGGTCGTCCGGGTGGACGCCGCCGCCCTGGCCGGGCGGGCCGGCGGCGCCCTCCCGCCCGCGCCCGGCCCGGACGCCGGGGACGCCGTCGTCAAGGTCATCCACACCTCCGGGACGACCTCCGCGCCCAAGGGCGTGCGCATCCGGCTGCACGGCATCGAGTCGCTGATCACCTCGCTGATCGGGCACGTCGACCGGACGGCCTTCGCCCGCTACCTCTCCGTCGTCCCGCTGAGCCTGCTCATCGAGCAGGTCGCCGGCCTCTACATGCCCTTCCTGGCCGGGGGCAGCGTCACCTTCCTGCCGCCGGGCGCCGCCCTGGTCGGCACCGCCGCCGACGCCGCGGGGCCCCGGCTGCGGGCGCTGCTGCGACAGGCCGGACCCACCGCCATGGTGGTGCCGCCGACCGTCGCCGGGCTGCTGCTCGCCCTGTGCGAGGAGCGGCCGGAGGAGACCGTGGCCGAGCGCCACCGGCGGATCTTCGGCCACGACGGCCCCGTCTTCATCGCCTGCGGCGGGGCGCCCGTACCGGTCGAGGTGCTGCGCCGCCTGGACGGATACGGCATCACCCTCTACGAGGGGTACGGGCTGAGCGAGAACAGCTCCGTCGTCTCCTGGAACTTCCCCGGCCAGACCCGCTTCGGCACCGCCGGACGGCCCCTCGCCCACGTCCACGCCGAACTGGCCGAGGACGGCGAGCTGCTGATCCGCAGCGACTCCCTGTTCGCCGGGTACACCCGCGAGGACCCCTCCAGCGTCGTCGTCGACGAGCGGGGCCTGCTGCACACCGGCGACCTGGCCGTCATCGACGAGGACGGCTACATCCGGATCACCGGGCGCAAGAAGAACGTCGTGATCACCGCCGGGGGCCGCAACCTCTCGCCCGAGTGGATCGAGGCGCAGTACCGCGAACTCGGCTTCGTCCGGGAGGCCGCCGTCGTGGCCGACGGGCTGGACGCGGTGCACGGGCTGTTCGTCGTCGACGCCGACGTGGACCACGAGGAGGCCCGTGCCCGGATCGAGGCGTTCGGCCGGGAGCGGCTCTCCGGCATCGAACGCGCCACCGTCGTCCGGCTGATGGCCGCCGACGACCCCGACTACACCGTCTGCTTCACCGTCACCGGCCGTCCGCGCCGGGACGTCGTCCGCGCCCGGCTGACCGGCGCCGACGGGACCGCCCGAGCACTCGAAGGAGCCTCCGCATGAGCACCGCCACCCTCTCCGCGCCCCGCACGGTGACCGCCGTCCCGTACGGCACCGGCAGCGGACTCCTGCTGACCCCGGCCGAGCCGGGCGCGGGCCTCGACGGCGTCGACACGGCGGAGCTGCTCGGGCTGCTGGGCACCGCCGGGTTCCTGCTGCTGCGCGGCTTCGGCGCCGGGATGGACTCCTTCACCGCCCTGGTGCAGCGCGCCTCCACCTCCACCACCCTGGACCCGGCGCGCGACTTCTACTCCGAGGTCGCCCAGAAGGTCGACGCGGGCTACGACGAGGTCGGGCTGCACACCGAGAACGGCAACAGCCCCTTCCGGTCCCACCTGGCCTGGTTCTTCTGCGAGAAGGCCGCCGCGTCCGGCTCGCAGACCACCGTCTGCGACGGCCACCGGGTGTGGGACGCGCTGTCGGAGCCGGCCCGCACGGCCTTCGCCGCGCAGGACATCGTCTACAGCCGCTACGTCGCCGAGCCGCAGTGGCGCGCCATGGCCCACCACCTGCTCAACCGGCCCGCCGAGGAGATCGAGGTCGGGGAGCTGGTGCGGCTCGCCGCGGCGATGCCCGGCACCGAGGTGGAGCCGCAGGAGGACGGCGGTGTGCGCTACGCGTTCCGCACGCCCGCCGCGGACGCCACCCTGTTCGGCACCCGCCCGGCGTTCGCCAACAGCATCCTGGGCCCCTCGAACAACTACGAGACGCCCCTGATCACCTTCGCGGACGGCACCGAGTTCGGCGCCGGGCTGCTCGACGAGGTCCGCGAGGTCTCCGGCGCCCTGACGGAGAACCTGGAGTGGGCCGACGGGGACGTCGCCCTGATCGACAACACCCGGGTGATGCACGGCCGCCGGGCGATCACCGACCCGGACCGCACCATCTACAACGCGCTCAGCTACATCGAGCGGCCGGAGCGCTGACGGCCCGGCCGTCACCCGGGTCCTCCTCCCCGGGTGACGGCGGCCGGGGCCCCGGGTCCCCCTCCCGGGCCCCGGCCCGCATCCGGGTCCCGGCCCGCTCCGGGTTCCGGACGCCCCAGCGCCCGGGCCCGGGCCCCGCGCGGGCCGTGGTGCGGGGCGCGGCGGTGCGGGACCCGGAGCCGAACGGGCCGGTCGGACCCGCCTCCTGGCGGAGCCGCCCGGGTCCCGGCCGTGTGCCGGATGCCGCCGTGCGCCCGCCTCCCCGCCGGACACCGCGTCCCCGCCGGACGTCCGTCCCGGCCCATGCCCGTACCCGCCCCGCCGTTCCCGGCCCGTGCACCCCCGCCGTCACGGCCCCGCCCCGCGGTCCCCGCCGCGCCGCGGTCCCGCTCCGGCGCCCCGTCCGCCCGTTCCCGTGTCCGCTCCCGTCCCGTACCCGCCCCGGAGGGCGTTCAGATGACCATCGGCCTGGAGTCCGCCGCGCCCCCGGCGGCGCCCCCGCATCCGCACCGGCGGCGGCTGCTCGTCCTCGTGGCGCTGGCGCAGTTCATGGTGCTGCTCGACACCACCGCCGTGAACCTCGCGCTGCCGCGGATCAGGGCCGACCTGGGCATGGGGGTGGGCGGCAGCCAGTGGGTGCTCACCGGGTACGTGCTCTGCTTCGGCGGGCTGATGCTGCCCGGTGGGCGGCTCGCGGACCGCTGGGGCCGCCGGGCCACCTTCCTGACGGGGGCGCTGGTCTTCGCCGTCGCCTCGCTGGCCTGCGGGTTCGCCCCCGGCACCGGCTGGCTGGTGGCCGCCCGCGCGGTGCAGGGCTGCGGGGCGGCGCTGCTGTCGCCGGCCGCCATGTCCATCGTGACGACGAGCTTCCCGGCGGGCCGCGAGCGCACCGCTGCGCTCGGCGTCTGGGCGGCGCTCGCCGGGCTCGGCGGCACCGCCGGGGTCATCCTGGGCGGCCTGATCACCGACCGGCTCGACTGGCGCTGGGTGTTCCACGTCAACCTGCCGGTCTGCGCGGTCGCGGCGGCGGGCGTGTGGCTGCTGCTGGCGGACCGGCGCACGGCACCCGCGCGGGGCGGCGGCCGCGCGGACCTGCCGGGCGCGCTCACCGCCACCCTGGGCGTCGCCCTGCTGGTGTACGCCGTCGTCGGCGTCGAGACGTCGGGCGCGGCCTCGGCCCGGGTGGCGGTGCCGGGCGCGGCGGCGGTCCTGCTGCTGGTGTCGTTCGTGCTGGTGGAGCGGCGGGCCGCCGATCCGCTGGTCCCGCTCGGGCTGTTCGCGACGCGGTCGCTGTCCGCGGCCGGGGTCGGCCGGGTGCTGACGAGCGGCGTCCAGGCGGCGGCCCTCTTCCTGCTCAGCTACTACGTCCAGGGCAGCCTCGGCTACAGCGCGCTGCGGGCGGGCTTCGCCTTCCTGCCGCTGGGGCTCGCCGCCGTCGCCGTGACGCCGCCGGTCACCCGGCTGCTGCGCACGGCGGGACCCCGCGCGGTCTATCTGACGGGGGCGGTGCTCACCCTCGGCGCCCTGCTGTGGCTGACCCGGCTGCCCCGGGACGGCGCCTACGCCACCGATCTGCTGCCGGCGCTGCTGGCGCTCGGCGCGGCGCTCCAGTGCTGCACCCTGCCGGTCAACGTGCACGGCGTCTCGGAGGTGCCCGAGCGGCAGCAGGGCATCGCCTCGGGGCTGCTGACCGCCTGCTTCCAGGTCGGCGCCTCGCTGGGGCTGGCCGTCGTCGCCACCGGCGCGGCCGGGCGCACCGGGGACCGCGTCGCCGACGGCGTGCCGTGGGCGGACGCCTGGCTGGACGGGCTGCGCCTGGGCTTCTGGATCGCGGCGGTCCTCGCCGCGCTGAACGTCCTCAACGCGGCGGTCGGCTTCCGCTCCCCGGGGCGCGGGGCGGCGCCCCGCGAGGCCGCGCCCGACACCCACTCCTACGGAAGGACCGACTGATGGCACGCGCGGGGGACACCCTGAAGCTCGGGGACGACCGGCTGACCTTCCTCACCACCTCCCGGGACACCGGCGGCGCCCATGTGGAGGTGGAGGTCGAGTACGCCCCGGCGGTGACGCGGCCGCCGGTGCACTACCACCCGCGCCAGCGGGAGCACATGCGGCTGGTCGAGGGGGAGCTGCGGGTCGACCTGGACGGGCGGCCGCGGACCTACGGGCCCGGCGAGGAGTTCCGCGTCCCGGCCGGTGTGCCGCACACCCTGTGGAACCCGGGGCCGGGCCGGACCACGGTGGTGTGGCGGACGGCGCCCGCCCTGGACACCGAGAAGGTCTTCGAGACGCTGTGGGGGCTGGCCGACGAGGGCCGCATCGCCACCGGCAAGCCCCTGCTGCACACGGCGCTGCTGGCGCTGCGGTTCCGCAACGAGTACCGCCTCGTCACCGGCCGGCCCTTCGCCCTCGACATGGCGATGTGCGGTCTGCTCGCGCCGCTGGGCCTGGCCTGCGGCTACCGGCCCACCTACCGTCCGCCGCACCTGACGGCCCGGTAGTCCGCCGCGGGGCGGTGCCCCGGTCGGGGCGGCCGGCGGTGCGGGGCCTCGGGCGGGGCCGCGCACGCTCATGCTCCCGCGCGCGGTCACGGTCCCGCGCGCGGTCACGGTCCCGCGCGCGGTCACGGTCCCGGGCGGGGTGGGGCAACGGGCGGGGTGGTGCGCGGGCACGGGTGCGGTCACGGGTGTCGGCGCGGGCGCCCCTTCCCGGCCGTGCTCCGGGCGGGTTCCTCCGGTCGTCCGGCCGGCGGGGCCCGCCTTCCGGTGTGTCCGGGGTCAGGCGGCGGCCAGGGTGGGCCGGACGAGTTCGAGCATGCGGGTCAGCCACTGGGGGCCGCTGCGCAGCCCGCCGAGCGGGCCGTACTCGCCCGGGGGGCCGCTGGGCAGCCGGGACATGGCGGCGGCGCTGACGACCAGGGACATCAGCAGCGCGGTGGCGGCGCCGACCTCCGCGTCCGCGGTCAGGGTGCCGTCGACCCGGGCCCGGTGCAGGGCCTGGAACAGGGCGCCGAGCCAGTTGACGTGGCAGTGCAGCGAGGGGTCGCCCGGGGTGTCGATCTCCTGGGCGAGCCGGGCCCCGGCGCGCACGACGACGTCGGTGTCCATCAGCCGGACGAGGTCGTGCGTCATGGCGATGGCGAGGTCGAGCCCCGGGCCCTCCTGCCGCGCCAGTTCCGCGAGCCGGGCCCCGGAGACCGCGCAGGCCTCGGCCTGCACGGCGCGGGCGAGGTCGGCCTTGGCCGCGAAGTGGAAGGACAGCGCGCCCTTGCTCACCTCCGCGAGGTCGCTGATGGCGGTGAGGGCCGCGCGTTCGTACCCCACCGCGTCGAACACCGTCGAGGACGCGCGGATGAGGCGTGCCCGGGTCCGCTCGGACCGTTCCTGCCTCACCACGGTGGTCCCACCGCTCCGTCGGGCATCGTCCACCGGCTCCTCATTCCCCATCGGTCATCCCGAACGACGGTAGAAACCTACCCCCCGGTTTGTCAAAGGGGGGTCACTCAAGGGAGTGGAGACGGGGTGGAGGCCCTAAAAGCGGAAGATCATCTTCATAAGATCCTCACAACCTGCGGTTTTGCCTCCCGGGTCAATGACCGAGCGAAGTCGGCCATTTCAGGATTGACAAACCGCGCGCCCGGTTTTTACAGTCTGGCTTGGCTTGTTCTTGAGCGTTGGCTGCAGAACACACCTCTAGGGGGACCCACCGTGACCACTGCCGTCCTGAGACCGGAAGCGCCTGCGGTGTCCGAGCTGGCGGACCTGTTGTTCGCCTCGCTGCGCAGGCGGGACCAGCGCGAGAGGGGGGAGCAGTATCTGCGCGGACTGCTGGCGGCGGAGGGGCGCAAATCCATCCGCAACATCGCCAGCGTGATCGGCGGATCGGCCACCGAGCAGAGCCTGCACCACTTCGTCTCCTGCTCGCCCTGGGAGTGGGCGCCGATGCGGCGGGCGCTCGCGGCGTACGTGCACCAGGCCGTGGAGCCGCAGGCCTGGGTGGTGCAGTCGATGCAGATCCCGAAGGTCGGCGAGCACTCGGTCGGCGTGGACCGGCACTTCGTGCCGCACCTGGGCCAGACGGTCAACGGCCAGCAGGTGTTCGGCGTCTGGCTGGCGTCCCCGCGGCTGAGCGCCCCGGTCAACTGGCGGATGTTCCTACCGGGCTCCTGGCTGGAGGACACCGACCGGCGGCGCCGGGCGGAGATCCCCGAGGGGCTGCCCGAGGAGACCATGGCGGCCTGCGCGGCGTCGGTGGTGCTGGAGGCCGCGGCCTGGGGGCTGCCGCCCCGGGCGGTCCTGCTGGACGCCCGCGACCCCGAGCTGCGCGGCGCCCTCGACACGTTCACGGCGCTGGGCATCCCGTTCCTGGCCCGGATCGACGGCGGCGACCGGCTGGCGGTGGCGGACCCGTCGCTGCCCGGCTACGGCGCCGGGGCGCTGTCGGCGCAGCAGATCATGCGCTCCGTCAGCGGGCTGCGGCGGCCGGTGGAGTGGCTGGACCCGAGCGCCCCCACCCCGGCGGTGCGGACCTCGCTGGTGGCCGGCATCCGGGTGGAGCCGGTGCGCGCGCCGTACCGGTCCCGGCCCGCCGAGGCCGGCCGGGACGCCACCATGCTGATCGGGGAGTGGCGCGATCCGCAGCGCCCCCCGGCCGAGCTGTGGCTGACCGGCATGGCCTCCTCGGCCCCCGCCGGGCTGCTGCGGCTGAGCAAGCTGACCCGGCGGGTGGCGCGGGACCACCGGGAGTTCGGCGAGCCGAGCGGGCTCGGGGAGTTCGCGGGCCGCTCCTTCCAGGGCTGGCACCGCCACGTCACGCTGGCCTCCGCCGCGCACACCGCGGCCCTGCTGGGAGCGCAGCGGTGACCGCCGTGCCGGTGCCCGCGGTGCTGATCCCCCGGGGCCTGGCCCTCCTCCTCCCGCCGGAGGCGGGGGCGGGCCCGTGCCCGGCGGCGGACACGGGACGCGGCGGCGCGGTCGGCGCGGACACCGGGCCCGCGGGTGCGGACGGCGTGCGTGCGGACGGCGTGCGTGCCGACGCCGGAAGCACGGCCCCGGGGTCCGCCGACGCCGTACGGACGGAGCCCGCGCGGGCGGACGCCGTACGGCCCGGGTGCGGGGGCCGCGCGGAGACGGCGGTTGCGCCGACCGCGGGCCGCCGGGCGGCACCGGCCGGGCCGTCAGGCCGCGCCGCTGCCGGCCTCGAAGGCGTCCTCGGCATCGTCCTGGGACGGGCCCGCGAGCGCCGCCGGGTCGGAGACGCCCTCCGGGCGCAGCCGGGCGATGGCGCTCGGCTGGGCCACCGAGGGCAGGATGTGCCGCCACATCACGGTGACCCGCTCGTGCAGGTCGGCCCGGCCGCAGATGGCCTCCGCGATGAGCTGGACGCCGGTGAAGCTGGCGACGAAGAACTCGGCGGTCTCCCGGGTGTCGAGCTGCGGCAGGACCTCGCCCGCCTGCTGCCCCTCGGCCAGCAGCCGGGTGGTGAGGTCGAACCACGCGCCCCAGGGGTGGGAGCCCTGTATGAAGACGCCCTCTATCGAGAGCCGGGTGCCCGCGCGGGCGATCGGGTCGTTGCGCAGGGCGTGGGCGAACCGGTGCGTCATGTCGATCAGTGACTGGAGCGGCGAGCTGTTCGCCACGCCGACCACCGCGGTCTGTTCGTCCATGATCGCCTGGGCGAGCGACTCCTTGGACGGAAAGTGGAAGTACATCGCGCCCTTGGTGACGCCCGCCCGGCGCAGGATCTCGGACGTGGCCGAGCGCTCGTAACCATGGTCGGCGAAGACGCTCGCCGCGGCTTCCACAATCGTGCGGCGGGTCTGCACCGCGCGCGCCTGCTTGGCCATCTCTCGCTCCGAGTCTTCAGAGTCGTACCGGGGCGGACGATCTTTGTCCGCCGTTCAACCAGTCTTTCCTCCACTCTACCCGACCCGACGGTCTGTTTATGGGGTCCCACCAGAGCGTATGCGGCTGGAATGCGACCCTCCGGGCCGTCCGGAGGCCCGTTAATGTGATGCAGATCACGCCCGTCGAGCGAAAGTTCGACGCAGAAAGAAACCGCTCAGGCTGTTTTTTTGGCAGACTGCACCCCGAGGGCCACACGGGCTGCTCGTGAAGGGGGATTCACTCGTGACCGTGCTCATTGCCGCTCCGATCATGTCCGCGCACGCCCGGCCGGACACCGCGCACAACCGGAATGAGGGAGTCCGCGTCCCGCGCGAGCTGGTCCACCGGGCCGATGCGTCAGATGTCCTGATCACGCACTTCCAGCAGCTCTCCGGACCCGGCGAAGGGGCTGACGGAACGTTTCGCACGTCCGTCCACTGGCCCCGTGCCCACGCCCTGTTCTCCCCGGTCGCGGACGGTCGGGAGAATCCGATGCTGATCGCCGAAACGATCCGCCAGGCGGGCACGGCCGTCGCGCACCTCGCCTACGACGCCCCCACGGACCTGCACTTCCTGATGTGGGACCTGCGCTACGCGGTACCGGCCGAGGTGCTGCGGAGCGGCCTGTCCCTGGCCCCCACCAGCGCGGTCGTGCGCGCCCTCGACGTCCGCCGGCGCGGGCGCCGCCTGGCCTCCTTCCACATCCAGGCCGACCTCTACCGCGACGACGTCCTCGTCGGCCACGGCGGTGCCTCCGCCACCCTGGTCTCCGACGCCGCCTACCGCAGGCTGCGCCCGGCCCGGCCCGCGGCGGCCCCCGTGCCGCTGCCCGACCCGGTGCCGCCGGTCCTGGTCGGCCGCACCGGCGCCCGGGACGTGCTGCTCGCCGCCTCCGGCACCCCCGGCACCTGGCTGCTCCGCGCCGACCTCGGCCATCCCGTGATCTTCGACGGCCAGACCGACCACATGCCCGGCCGCGGCCTGCTGGAGGCGATGCGCCAGGCCGCCCAGCTCGCCACCGGGTACGACCACGTCGTCGTCCCGTCGGTGGACGCCGAGTTCTGCCGCTACGTCGAACTCGACCGCCCCTGCCTCGTCACCGCCGAGGTGCGCGCCCCGCTCCCGGACGGCTCCCTGCCGACCTGGGTGACCCTGACCCAGGACGACGAGGTCGCCGCCGTCGGCGTCCTGCTGGTGCGCCCGTCCGGCGCCGCCTCGTGACCGGCCGGGTCCTGGTCACCGGCGGCACCGGCTTCATCGGCTCCGCCGTGCTGCGCGCCCTGGCCGCCGAGGGACGGTGCGGCCGGGGCGAGGTCCGGGCCCTGGTCCGGCGCGCACCGGCCGCCGCCGGGACGGGCGGCACGGCGCCGGGCGGCGCGGTCCCGGCGGGCGGGGCCGAGGGCGGGGCGGTGCCCGGCACCGAGTACGCCGAGGCCGACCTCACCGACCCCCGCTCCCTGCGGGGCGTCTGCGACGGCGTCGGCACGGTGCTGCACTGCGCCTCCTTCATCGGCTCCGACGAGGAGCGCTGCCGGGCGGTCAACGCCGACGGCACCCGCGCCCTGCTCGCGGAGGCCGCCCGGGCCGGCGCCCGCACGGTGCTGGTCAGCACCACCGCTGTCTACGGGGACGGACCGCACCGGGGGCTCACCGAGGACGAACGGGAGCCCGCCCCGGTGTCGCCCACCAGCCGCAGCCGCCGGGAGGCGGAACGGGCGGTGCTGGCCGGGGGCGGCACGGTGCTGCGCCCGCCGCTGATGCTCGGGCCCGGCGACGTGTGGCTGGTCCCCGCGCTCGCCCGGCTGCTCGGCCGGACACCCCTGCTGCCGGACGGCGGCAGGGCCCGGCTGTCGCTGGTCGCCGTCGACGACCTGGCCCGGCTGCTGGCCGTCCTCGCCCGCACCCCCGGCGCCCTGCCGCCCGGCACCGTCCATCACGCCGCCCACCCCGACACGGTGACCCTGCGCGGCCTGGCGGGGCTGCTCGCCGCCGTCCTCGGGGTGCCGGAACCGGGCGCGGGGGTGCCGTGCGACGCCTATCTCGCGCTGCTGCGGGGCACCCCGGAGGGGGAGCGGATCGGCCCCCGCCGGATCCGCCTGATCGCCGAGGACCACTGGTACCGGTCCCCGGTCTGGGCCCGCACCGGCTGCCCGGCCGGGCCCGGCCACGCCGTCCGGCTGCGGGAGGCGGCGCCGTGGTACCGCTCGCACCTGGCGGGCGGTGTGGCCCCCGCCCCCGCCTGACGCCCTGCCCGCCGCCGCCCCGCCGCGGCACCCGCCCGTGGCGACGCCCGTTCCCGGCGCCCGGCGCTGTCCGGGCCCGGAGCCCGCGGGCCGGTGCCCGCGGGCACCCGGGCCGGTGCCGTCCGGCACGGGTCCGGTGGTCCGCCGGGGGTACCCGCCGGTCCGGCGCCCGCCGTACGGGGTGGACGCCGGACGGCCCGCCGATCCGTACGGTGACCGCCGGAGCCGGAGCCGGAGCCGGAGCCGGTCCGCCGTTCACCGTCCGCCGTGTCCGATCCCGCCGTATCCGATCCGCCCGCCACGACACCGAACCGGGAAGAGCCCCACCCATGCACGCTGCGTACATCGAACAGTTCGGCCCGCCCGAGGCGATCCGCTACGGGGAGCTTCCCGATCCGGAGCCGGGGCCCACCGACGTCCTGGTGGCGGTCGACGCGGTCGCCGTGAACAACGTCGACACCTTCGTCCGGTCCGGCGCCTGGCGCACCCCCGTGCCGCTGCCCTTCGTGGTCGGCCGCGATCTGGTCGGCACGGTGCTCTCGGCGGGGCCGGGCGCGCACCGCTTCCGGCCCGGCGACCGGGTCTGGTGCAACAGCCTGGGGCACGACGGCCGCCAGGGCGCCGCCGCCGAGCGAGCCGTGGTCCCCGCCGACCGGCTCTACCCGCTGGCGCCGGGCGCCGACCCGCTGGAGGTGGTGGCGGTGGCGCACGGCGCGGCCACGGCGTACCTCGGGCTGTTCCCGCACGGACGGCTGCGCGCGGGCGAGACCGTCGTCGTGATCGGCGCCGCCGGGAACGTGGGCGGCGCGGCGGTGGTGCTGGCCGCGCGGGCCGGGGCGCGGGTGGTCGCGGTCGCCGCGGGGCGGGACGCCGGGTACTGCCGGGCGCTGGGCGCCGCCGAGGCCGTCGACCGGGACGGCGGGGACCTGGCGGAGGCCCTCCGTGCCGCCGCCCCCGACGGGGTGGGGCTGTGGCTGGACGCGGCGGGCGTCAACGACCTCGGCCTCGCGGTGGACCTGATGGCCCGGCGCGGCCGGGCGGTGCTGCTCGCCGGGATGCGCACCCGGCCCGAACTGCCCGTCGGGCCGCTGTACCTGAAGGACTGCTCGGTGCACGGCTTCGCCATCTCGCACGCCGGTACGGCGGAACTCGCCGGGGCCGCCGCCGCGATCAACCGGCTGACCGCCGAGAAGGCGCTGGGCGTCCGCGCCGTCGAGACGCTGCCCCTGCGGGAGGCCGCGGCGGCGCACCGGCGGCTGGAGGACGGAGGGGTGCGGGGCAAGCTCGTCCTGCGCACGGACACCTGACCCGGACGGGACGCCCCGGGACGGCTCCCGCCCGGGGACGGCTCCCGCTCCGAGACGGCTTCCGCTCGGGGGACGGCTCCCGCCGGGGGGCGGGCACCGGGGCCGCGCCTGCCGTCGGGCGGGCACCGCCTGCCGCCGGGTGCGGGCCGCCCCCGGGGATCCCAGGCGCAGGCCGCTTCCCCGTTCCCCCGTTTCCCCGTTCCCCCGTTCCCCCGTTCCACCGTTCCCCGGGCCGCGAACGCGGGGACGCGGCGGCGCGGGAACCGGGGGAGCGCTCATTTCCGGCGGGGTCGCGTTTGCGTGAGCTGACATATTCGGTGAATCCGGCGGGCGCCGCGTCCGGACCCGTCGCGTCCGCCTCTCCGGAACATGACGTTCCCGCTCCCGGGACCTGACATATTCGGGGCCGGACCCGGCCCTTCCCGGCCGGAACTTGACGCACCCGCAGAAGCGCCGTTGACCGCCCCCTGACGGGTCACCAGGATTCCCGGCATGGCGATCGAAACCACTGTCACCACCGCACCGGAGGGCACGTCGGAAGACGCGTCGAATTCCGGGTCCGTCATCGACTCCCCCTCCCTCTTCGGCTCCCGCGCGGAAATCCAGGTGGCGGCCTCCCCGGAAACCGTCTATTCCGTCGTCAGCGATCTCGCCCGCAGCGGCGAATGGAGCCCGGAGTGCCGGGGCGGCGAGTGGGTCGGCGGCCCGCCCTCGGCCGTCGGCACCGTCTTCCGGGGCCGCAACGAGCGCGCCGCCGACGTGGTCGGCTGGGCCCCCGTGGTCCGCGGCACCTGGTACACCGAGGCCGAGGTCGTCGCCGCCGAGCCGGGCCGCACCTTCCGCTGGGCGATGCGCACCGCCGACGGCCGCCGCCAGGAGAGCGTCTGGGGATTCGACGTCGCGCCGGGCGGCACGGAGGGCACCGCCACCCTCGTCCACCACTTCCGCATGGGCCGGGCCACCGAGGGAATTCGCTCGATCACCGCGGAACTCGACGAGCCCGCCCGCCGCCGGTTCGTCGAGGAATGGGGCGCGAAGGTCGAGGCGGATCTCGCCGCCACGGTGCGGCGCGTCAAGAGGGTCATCGAACAGCAGGGCTGATTCACCCCCGCCGGTCCTCGAATTACCGGGATGCGGATCGCTCGCTCCTTCGGAAACCGGCGGAACGGTGTCCTCGGCCCCGGGAGGGAAGACAGATGTTTCTGCAGCGCATAGCGAACAACGGAATCCGGCTGGGCACGCTCCTCGACCGGGCGGCGGCCGGATTCCCGGCGAACTTCGTGGTGTTCGACCACGACCTGGACATCGCCCCCGGTCTGGGCCGGCGCGCCACCATCACCGAACTCGCGGGACTCGTCGACGACTTCGCCTCCCGGCTGTGGGCGGTGCGGGTCCGGCCCGGGGACCGGGTGGTCATCCACAAGTCCGACGGCTTCGACATCACCCTGCTCGCCCTGGCGGTGGCGCGCATCGGCGCCACGGCCGTCCTGCTGTCGCCGAAGCTCGACGGGGACACCGTCGCCGAGCTGGTGCGGCGCGTGAACAGGCCGTACCTGATCACCGACCAGGACAAGCTCGAACACCGGCTGCCCGCGGAGATCACCGACCTCACCGAGCGCGTCCTGCTCGCCACCGGCGACCACCCGGCCGCCACCCGCCTCGCGGACCTCGCCGGGTCCCCGAGGACCCAGCCGGTGGAGATGTCCCCGGACCACCCGGTGCTCATCACCCACACCTCCGGCACCACCGGCATCCCCAAGCTGGCCGTCCACACCAACCGCACCTTCCAGGCGCGCTACCGTCCGCAGGCGGGCGTCGTCGCCCTCGTCGGCCGGCGCGAGCCCATCGCGATGCACATGTCGTTCGTGCACTCCCGGCTGTTCACGGCCATGCCCATCTCGCTGCTCCAGGGCCACCCGCTGATCGTGCTGCGCGACGACGAACCGGCCGCCGTGGCCGAGCTGTTCACCCGCACCCGCCCCGGCATCATCGAGACCCACCCCAACACCCTGCTGCGCTGGGAGGTGCTGGCCGACGACCCGCGCGGCCCGCTCGCCCACGTCAAGTACTTCTCCAGCACCTTCGACGCCATCCACCCGCGGACCGTCGCCACCATGCTCGGCGCCTCCCGCCGCCGCAAGCCGCGCTACGCCCAGATCTACGGCCAGAGCGAGGTCGGCCCCATCGCCGCCCGCACCTACACCGCCGCCCGCCCCTTCGACGGGCGGTGCGTCGGGATGCCGTTCCCCGGCATGACCGGCATCCGGGTGGTCAGCCGCGACGGCAAGCCGGTCAGCAAGACCAACCCCGGCTTCATCGAGGTCCGCACCGACGGCCGCATCCTCACCTACCTGGGGGAGCGGCAGCGCTGGGAGCACCAGGTCAACGACGGCTGGTGGCGGATGGGCGACCTCGGCTACCGCACCCGCTGGGGCTGCTTGCACCTGATGGACCGCGAGGTCGACAGCATCCCCGGCATCGACAGCACCCTGGAGATCGAGGACAAGCTGCTCACCCGGCTCCCCGAGCTGGTCGAACTGATCATCGTGCCCGACCCGGACGGCGTCCCCGTGCCGGTGGTGTGCACCCGCGACGACCGGCCGCTGGAACCGGCCCGGTGGCGGGCGGCGCTGAAGGGGCTGCCCGTGCTGGGCGACCCGGTGCAGTGGCGGCGGGAGGACCTGCCGCAGACGGCGACCACCAAGATCAAGCGGCTGGAGCTGGCCCGGCTGCTCATCGCGGGCGACCCCGTCCGCGAACCGGCGGCGACAGCCGCACCGGCCCACGAGTCCGTGCGCGCGCACGGAGAGGAGACGGCGGCATGACGGTCACCCGCAGCGAGATCTGCGTCGTCGGGGCGGGCCCCCGCGGCCTGTCCGTACTGGAACGCCTGCTCGCCAACGAGCGCCACGCCCGCTCGCACGACGAGGTCGTCGTGCACGTCGTCGACCCGGCCGCGCCCGGCGCCGGGACGGTCTGGCGCACCGGGCAGTCCCGGCACCTGCTGATGAACACGGTGGCCTCCCAGATCACCGTCTACACCGACGAGTCGGTCACCATCGACGGCCCCGTCGAGTGCGGGCCGTCCCTGTACGAGTGGGCCACCAGCCTGTCCGTCCTCGGCCAGTTCGGGGACTACGACACCGACACCCTCGACGAGGCCGCCCGGCTCGGCCCCGACGACTACCCCACCCGCGCCTTCTACGGCCGCTACCTGCGCGACTGCTTCCAGCAGGTGGTCGCCGGCGCCCCCGACCACGTCACCGTGCGGGTGCACCGCAGCCGCGCCGTCGCCATGGCCGACACCCAGGGCGTGCCCGGCGGCCCCCAGGGCGTGCGCCTGGAGGACGGCACCCGGCTGAACTGCCTCGACGCCATCGTCCTCGCCCAGGGCCACGTCCCGGCCCGGCTCACCGCGCGCGAGGCCCGCACCGCCAGCCTCGCCCGCATCTACTTCCTCAGCTACATCACCCCGGCCAACCCCGCCGACCTCGACCTCAGCGGCATCGAGCCCGGACAGGGCGTGCTGCTGCGCGGGCTCGGGCTGAACTTCTTCGACCACATGGCCCTGTTCACCGCCGGCCGCGGCGGCACCTTCACCCGCCGCGAGGACGGCACCCTCGCCTACCGCCCCTCCGGCCGCGAGCCCCGGCTCTACGCCTTCTCGCGGCGCGGGGTGCCCTACCACTCGCGCGGCGAGAACGAGAAGGGCGCCACCGGCCGCCACGAACCCCGCCTGCTCACGCCGGAGTTCGTCGCCGCCCTGCGCGCCCGCGCCGAGCGGGGCCCGCGCCTGGACTTCGGCGAGGACCTCTGGCCGCTGATCCGCAAGGAGGCCGAGAGCGTCTACTACGGCACCCTGCTGCGCTCGCGCGGCCGGGGCGCCGAGGAGGAGCGGTTCGTCGAGGCGTACCTCGCGCTGCCCGAGGACGAGGAGGCGGAGCTGCTCGACACCTACGGCATCGCCCCCGGCGACCGCTGGGACTGGCAGCAGCTCTCCCGCCCGTACGGCGAGCGCGAGTTCACCGGACGGGACGACTTCCACGACTGGCTCCTCGGCCATCTGCGCGAGGACGTGCGCCAGGCCCGCGAGGGCAACGTCAGCGGCCCGCTGAAGGCCGCCCTGGACGTGCTGCGGGACCTGCGCAACGAGATCCGGCTCGCCGTCGACCACAGCGGGCTGGAGGGCGCCTCGCACCGCGACGACCTGGAGGGCTGGTACACCCCGCTCAACGCCTTCCTGTCCATCGGGCCGCCGGTCTCCCGGATCGAGGAGATGATCGCGCTGATCGAGGCCGGGGTGCTCACCGTCACCGGGCCCGGCACCCGGGTGCGGATCGACACCGGGTCCCCGTCCTCCTTCGTCGCCGACTCCGAGGTGGTGCCCGGGCCGCCGGTGCGGGCCCACGTCCTGATCGAGGCCCGGCTGCCCGAGCCCGACCTGCGGCGCACCGACGACCCGCTGCTCCAGCACCTGCTCATCACCGAGCAGGCCGCGCCGTACCGCATCCCCGGCTCCGGCGGCGGCGGTTACGAGACCGGGGGCCTCGCCGTCACCGAGCGCCCCTACCGGCTGCTGGACGCCCGGGGCCGCGCCCACCCCCGCCGGTTCGCCTACGGCGTCCCCACCGAGTCCGTGCACTGGGTCACCGCCGCCGGCATCCGCCCCGGCGTCGACTCCGTCACCCTCGGCGACTCCGACGCCATCGCCCGCGCCGCGCTGGCCCTGCCGCCGCTGGCGCAGCCGCCGTCCGGCATCCACCCGGTGGCGACGGACACCGACCTGACCGGGGTGATCGTGTGACCGCCCTCGCCGCGGACCCGGCCACGGACGCCGGGACCGGACTCGCGGACACCGGACTGCTGTCCCCGGTGCGCGCCGGGACGCCGGTGGAGGCGGCCGTCGGCGACCACGCCTGGCTGCGGGCCATGCTGGACGCCGAGGCGGCCCTCGCCCGCGCCCAGGCCCGGCTCGGCACCCTGCCCCGGCGCGCCGCCGAGGTGATCGGCGAGGTCGCCCGCGCCGGGCGGCTGGACCCCCGGGAGCTGGCGCTGGCCGCGCGGGAGACCGCCAACCCGGTCGTCGGGCTCGTCCGGGCCTTCGGCCGGGCCGTCGCGGAGGTCGACCCGATGGCCGCCGAGTACGTCCACCGGGGCTCCACCAGCCAGGACATCTTCGACACCGGCGCCATGCTGGTCGCGGCCCGCGCCCGGCGGCTGATCACCGCCGATCTGCGGCGGGCCGCCGCGGCCTGCGCCGAACTCGCCCGGGCCCACCGCGACACCGCCATGGCGGGCCGCACCCTCGCCCTGCACGCCGTGCCGACCACCTTCGGGTTAAAGGCGGCCGGCTGGCGCGGACTGCTGCTCGACGCCGAGCAGCGGCTGAACGCCGTCCGGCTGCCGGTGTCGCTCGGCGGCGCCGCCGGGACGCTCGCCGGCTACCTGGAGTACGCGGCGGTCGACGGCACCGGCGAGGTCGACCCCGGCGTCTACCTGGACCGGCTGGTCGACGCCTACGCCGCCGAGACCGGGCTGGACCGGTCCGTGCTGCCCTGGCACGCGCTGCGCACCCCCGTCGCCGACCTCGCGGCGGCGCTGGCCTTCGCCGCCGGGGCGTTCGGCAAGGTCGCCGCGGACGTGCAGGTGCTGGTGCGCACGGAGGTCGGCGAGGTCGCGGAGCCGGGCGGCGCGGGGCGCGGCGGCTCCTCCGCCATGCCGCACAAGCGGAACCCGGTGCTGGCCACGCTGCTGCGCAGCGCCGCGCTCCAGGTGCCGGTGATGGCGGCCGGGCTGACCCAGTGCCTCACCACGGAGGACGAGCGGTCGGCCGGCGTCTGGCACGCCGAGTGGCTGCTGCTGCGCGAGTGCCTCCGGCTGGTCGGGGGCGCCGCGCACACCGCCGTCGAGCTGACCGAGGGGCTCCAGGTCCGGGCCGACCGGATGCGCGAGAACCTCGGCCTGACCGGCAGCGCCATCGCCTCCGAGCGGATCGCCGCGGTGCTCGCCCCGCGGCTGGGCAAGGCCTCGGCCAAGCAGCTCCTGACCGAGGTCACCGCCGAGGCGGCCCGCACCGGGCGGCCCCTGGCCGATGTGCTCGCCGAGGTGCCCGGCATCGGCATCACCCCCGCCGACCTGGCCGACCTGTGCGACCCGGGCGCGTACACCGGGGCGGCGGCGGCCCTGGTCGACCGGGCGCTGCGGGACCGCCCCTCGGCTCCGCGCCGCCCCGGCGGCCCGCGCGGATGACCTCCGGCGGCGGGAGCGGACCCCCGCGCCCGCCGCCGCCCGTCGGCGCCCCGCCCCAACGGGCGCGCCCCCAACGGCGGCGTTCCGGCCCTCCACCAGGAGCCCGGGGCGCCGCCGTGGCGTTCCCGGAGGGGGTGCGGAGTGGGCCCCGGGCGGTACACGGTGGGCCCCGTGGGGTCCGGGGGGCACTGCGGGCCCCGTCGGGGGGTGCCCGGAACGCGCGTTCGCCCCGGTCCCGGGAATGGGGGCCGGGGCCTCACCGCGTGCGACGGCGGGCCGGAACGCGGTCCCGCCCCGCGTCCCGCCTCCGCCTCTGCCTCTGCCCCCGCCTCTGCCCCCGCCTCTGCCCCCGCCTCTGCCTCTGCCTCTGCCCCCGCCTCTGCCTCTGCCTCTGCCTCTGCCTCTGCCTCTGCCTCTGCCTCTGCCTCTGCCTCTGCCCCCGCCTCTGCCTCTGCCTCTGCCCCCGCCTCTGCCTCTGCCTCTGCCTCTGCCTCTGCCTCCACCTTCGTCCCCGCTTCCGCCGGGCGGCCCGTGACGGTTCCGGACGGCCGACGTGGTCCCGCCGCGGGGCCGTTGTGGGGCGGGGGTCCCGGTGAGCGGGGGTGACGGGGCTCGGAGCGCCGCACGTGTGCGGTCTGTGTTCCACACGGGTGCGTGGTCCGGGTGCGGGGTGCCCACGAGTGGCATGGCGGGCTCAGGGCCGTGGGGCGCGCGGCGCCCGGGCCGGAGCCGGGCCGGGGCGCGTCCGGCGCGGTGCCGGGCCGCCGCTGCCGCCCGCGGGGCCACCCGCCCGCCGGCCCCTGCCGCCGCCCGGGCTGGTCGCCCGCTCCGGCCGTCCGCCTGCCGCCGTTCGCGTCGGTCGCCTGTTCCTGTCGGCCTGCCGCCTGCCGCCTGCCGCCTGCCGCCTGCCGCAGCTCGGGCTGGTCGCCCGCTCCCGTCGGCTGCCCGCCGGCCTATGCCGCCGTTCGCGTCCGTCGCCCACTCCCGCGGGCCGCCTGCTCGCCCCCGCGGCCGCTCGCGTCCGTCGCCCGCTTCAGCCCGCCATTCGCTCGCGTCGGCCACCTGCTCGCGTCGGCCATCCGCTGGGGCTCGTCGTCCGCTCGCGTCGGCCGCCTGCCTGCCCGGGCTGTGCGCTCGGGCCGGCCGCCCGCTTCTGCTGGTCGCCGCTCGCCCCTGCCGTCGGCTGACCCCGACCGCCGCTCGCGCCTGTTGCCGGCTTCTGCCGGTCGCCCGCTCGCCCCGGCCGACCGCGGCGCCTCGGCTGCCGGCCGCTCGGGCCCGCTTCCGGCTCCTGCCGGCCGCCGCTCGGCCCCTGCCGCCGCCCGGGCTGGTCGCCCGCTTCCGTCGCCCGCTCCTGTCGGCCACCCCGCTCGCGTCGGCCATCCGCTCGCGCGGGTCATTCGCTCGCCCCGGCCGACCGCTCGGGCTCGTCGTCCGGTCGCGTCGGCTGCCGGCTCGCCCCCGCTGCCGGCCGGCCCCGGTCGTGCCTGCCGCCCGCTCCCGCCGGGGTGGCGGGAGCGGGCGGTGTGGGGTGCGCCGGGCGGGCCCGCCCCCCGTTGCTCCGTTTCCGGCGGGCCCGCCCCGTACGGCCGTTCCCGGTCAGCGCACCGGCAGTGGGGGGTGGAGGGTGCCGAGCAGGGTGGACATGATGTGGGGTCCGTCCTGGGTCAGCAGGGACTCCGCGTGGAACTGCACCGACGCGAAGTGCGGTCCCCGCAGGGCGTGCACCTCGCCGGTGTCCGCGTCGCGGCTGACCTCGACCGTGCCGACGCCCGCGCACTCCACCCGGTCGGCGGCCGAG
The DNA here is from genome assembly GCF_055598485.1 of Streptomyces sp. NPDC107521. NCBI lineage: Bacteria > Bacillati > Actinomycetota > Actinomycetes > Kitasatosporales > Streptomycetaceae > Streptomyces > Streptomyces sp. NPDC107521. The sequence goes on along the minus strand of NZ_JBVKAT010000018.1, from coordinate 111,645 downwards.
CGGGCCGCGAAGGTGTTGTAGAAGCCGACCAGCTTGCGGCTGCCGAACAGGTCGATCTCCCGCTGCACGCCCTGGTTGGGCACGTCCCGGCGGGCCAGGTCGAAGCCCAGCGTGGTGGCGAGGACCTGGTGGCTCAGGCACACCGCGAGGAAGGGGCGCCGCTCGTCGAGCAGGGTCCGCACCGCCCGGCGCAGATGGGCGATCTTCGGGTGCGCGGCGTCGCGCGGATCGCCGGGGCCGGGCCCGAGGACGACGAGGTCGTGCTCGTCGAAGCGGTACGGCTCGTCGAACCGCCGTACGGTGACGTCCAGTCCGAGGGAGCGGAGCTGCCGGCCGATCATCGACGTGAAGGTGTCCTCCGCGTCCACGACCAGCACCCGCCCGCCCTCCAGCCCCCGCACCGGTCCCGCGCCGCCCGGCGCGTTCGCCAGCCAGAAGCCGGCCAGGGAGGCGTTGCGCAGCTCCAGCGCGGACCGCACCGTCGGGTGCTGGGCGAACCGCTCCGGACCGTCGTCCTCCAGCGCGGCCAGCAGCCCCGCCGCCTTGGCCCGGGTCTCCTCGACCTCGGACCGCGCGTCGGAGTGCCGGACCAGGGTGGCGCCCACGGAGACCCGCAGCCGCCCGCCGGAGTCGATGTCGGCGGTCCGGATCAGGATGGCGGAGTCCAGGGTGCGCCCGCCGCGGGCGTCGCGGCCGACGAGCGCGGCGACCCCGCTGTAGTAGGCGCGCCCGGCGGGCTCGTAGCGGTGGATGACCCGGGCCGCGCTCTCCAGCGGGGAGCCGGTGACGGTCGGCGCGAACAGCGTCTCGCGCAGGATCTCCCGGGGGTCCATCCCGGTGCGGCCCTCGATGAAGTACTCGGTGTGCGCGAGCCGCGCCATCTCCTTGAGGTAGGGGCCGTTCACCTGCCCGCCGTCGGGGCAGATCCGGGCCATCATCTTCAGTTCCTCGTCCACGACCATGTACAGCTCGTCGGCCTCCTTGCGGTCGGCGAGGAAATCGAGGACGCCGTCCAGGGTGGGGCCGGTGTCCGGGTAGCGGTAGGTGCCGCTGATCGGGTTCATCACCGCGACCGAGTCCCGGACGCTGATGTGCCGTTCGGGGGTCGCCCCGACGAAGGTGCGCTCGCCGGTGTGGACGAGGAAGGTCCAGTACGCCCCCGACTCGCGGGTCAGCAGCCGCCGGAAGAACGACAGCGCGCTGGGCAGCCCGTACTCGGAGATCTCGGCGCCGAAGGTGCGCTTGAGCACGAAGTTGGCGCCCTCGCCGGTGCCGATCTCGTCCCGGACGACGCGCCGCACCAGCGCGGCGTAGGACGCGTCGTCGACGTCGAAGGCGCCGCCGGTCAGGCGGATCGGCACGTCCGGGACCCGGGTGAGCACCTCGTGCAGGGGCACCGTCTCCTGGCCGGTGACGGTCATCGCCAGCAGCGGGGCCCCGTCGTCGGTCGCGGCGTACCCGCGCTCGGTGATCTGGCGGTAGGGGATCAGGGCCAGGACGTCGTGGGCGGGGCCGCCGCCGGCGGGCGGGCCGTCGGGCAGGGGCAGCTCCGCGAGGGTGCCGGGCAGGGTGACCGGGCCGGTGAGCACGTCGAGCAGCCCGGGGCCGGTCGCGTCGGGCCGGTGGAGCAGGGCGAACGGCTCGGCGGTGCGGCCGAGGGCGGTCAGGATCCGGTCCAGGGGACGGGACCCGGGAGCGGCGCCGGGCGCCGCCTGGGGGGTCATGCGAACACCTCCCCGGCGGTGGTGACGACGGCGCAGCGGCGGGCGGCGTAGTCCAGGGTCGCCCGGTGCTCGTCCTCGCCGAAGTCCGCGATGCCGTCGGCGACGAGGAAGGTCCGGATGTCGTGGGTGAAGGCGTCCACCGCGGTCATCAGCACCCCCACGTGCCCGTACACCCCGCACACCACGAGCTGGTCGCGGCCCTGGGCGCGCATCCGTTCGAGCAGGTCGGAGCGGTGGAAGGCGCTGTAGCGCCACTTGGTGAACACCCAGTCGCCGTCCTCGGGGGCGAGGCCGTCGACGATCTCCCGGTCGGCGGGGGCGGTGCGCATGCCCGGGCCCCAGAAGTCCGCGAGCAGGCCGCGCTGTTCGGGCGTCATCCCGCCCGGCTGCGCGGTGTAGGCGACGGGGACCCCGGCCGCGCGGGCCCGGTCCCGCAACGCCGTGACGTTGGCGACGAGTTCGGTGCGCAGCGCCTCGGGGAGCGGGGCGAGGAAATAGCGCTGCATGTCGTGCAGGAGCAGTACCGCCCGGTCGGGTTCGGCGGTCCAGGCGGCGGTGTTCGCGGGCAGCTCCCCCGCGGTGGGCAGCGGATAGGGCGCGATCGCCGGTATGCCGGCCATGGGTCGGGTTCCTTTCAGCCGTGTCGGGCCTCGGGCTCGGGCGGGTGCGGTGCTCAGGTGCCGAGGGAGGCGCCGCCGTCGACGGTCAGCACGTGGAGGGTGATGTGGGAGGCCTGGTCGGAGAGGAGGAAGGCGACGGCGTCCGCGACGTTGGCGGTGCTCGCCACCCGGCCGAGCGGGATGCCGGCGCGGAAGGAGCCGAGGTCGCCCTCGATGGTCCCGGCCCGCCCGCTCTCGTCGCGCCACATGGAGCGCAGCATCGGGGTGTCCGTGGAGCCGGGCGCGACCACGTTGCAGCGGACGCCGTGCCGGGCGACCTCCAGGCCGAGGGACTTGGTGAACATGGTGGCAGCCGCCTTGGACGCCGCGTAGGCGGCCATCGAGGCGCGCGGGGTGGCCGCCGCGTTGGAGGAGACGGTGACCATCGAGCCGCCGCCGCGCGCGACCATGCGGCGGACCACGGCGCGGGAGACGTGGAAGACGCCGTCGACGTTGACGCCGAAGGTGGCCCGCCAGTCCTCGTCGCGGTAGTCGCAGACCTCGCCGAGGTGCAGCACCCCGGCCGCGTTGACCAGGTGGTCCACCGGTCCGAGGGTGTCCTCGACGGTGCCGGCCAGGCGTTCCACGGCCGCGCCGTCGGTCACGTCGACCGGGTGGGCGTGGACGTCGAGGCCGTCGGCTCGCAGCTTCTCCACGGACTCGGCCAGCCGCTCGGGGTCGTGGTCCACGGCGGCGACCACGGCGCCCCGCTCGGCCAGGACGCGTGCCACGGTCCCGCCGATGCCTCCGGCGGCGCCGGTGACGAGGGCGACTCGGTTCTCCATCAGGTACCTCCTGCTACTGGTCAGGAACGCCAGGCCGAGACGACGGCGGCGGCCTGGGCGGGATTGAGCCGGGGGTCGCACAGGGTGGTGTACGACAGCGGACCGGTGGTCTCGGCGGCGCCGAGGTCGCACTCGGTGACCTCGTGCGGGGTGGCCTCCAGGTGGAGGCCGCCGGGCACCCCGCCGGAGGAGCGCACCGCGGCCCCGAAGGCCCGGACCTCGGCGGTGATCGCGTCCAGCCGGCGGGTCTTCAGCCCGTCGGGGGTGCTCACGGTGTTGCCGTGCATCGGGTCGGTGAGCCAGACCGCCGGGTGCCCCGCCGCCCGCACCGCGCGCACCAGGGCGGGCAGCCGCTCGGCGACCAGCTCCGCGCCCATCCGCGCGACCAGGGTGAGCCGTCCCGGCTGCCGGTGCGGGTCGAGGCGCTCGCACAGTTCCAGCACGTCGGCCACGCCCGTGCCGGGGCCCACCTTGCAGGCCACCGGGTTCACCACGTCGGCCAGCAGGGCGACGTGGGCGCCGTCCGGGCGGCGGGTGCGCTCGCCGATCCACGGCCAGTGGGTGGAGGCCAGCAGCGCGCGGCCCCGCTCGTCGGCGCGGGTCAGGGGGATCTCGTAGTCCAGCAGCAGCGCCTCGTGGCTCGTCCACACCCGGGAGCGGGGCTCGCGGGGCGCGTTGTGGTGCCGGAGGTGGTCCATGGCCCGCCGGGCGGCGTCGTACCCGCGCAGCAGGCGCACCGGGTCGGGGCGGCGGGCGGCCGGGTCGGCCTGTGGTTCGTTGACCATGTGGCCCCGGTAGACGGGGAGTTCGACGCCGTCGATCCGCTCGGTGGGGCGGGAGCGGGGCTTGGCGAACTGCCCGGCCATCCGGCCCACCCGGACCACCGGCAGCCCGGTGCGGGAGCCGAGCACCCCGGCCAGGGTCTCCAGCATCCCGGCCTTGCGGGCCACGTGCTCCCGGGTGCACTCCGCGAAGTCCTCGGCGCAGTCGCCGGCCTGGAGCACCAGGGCGCGTCCCCCGGCGACCTCCGCGAGCAGCGTCCGCAGCGTCCGTACCTCGTCGGCGGTCACCAGCGGCTCGCTCAGCAGGAGTTCGTCGCGCACCCCCGGCAGCCCGGGGTCGTCCTCCCAGTCCGGCTGCTGCGGGGCGGGCCGTGCGCGCGGGTCCAGCAGGGCCGCGTCGCCTGTTGTCACTGTCACTGGTCGTCTCCCGGTGCGTGGGCGGGCTGAGACGGCGGGATCTTCGTGAACATCCGGAACCACCGTGGTCCTCGCCATGGTGAGCAGCACCGGAGGTGCCCGCCACGGGTGCCGGGCGAGTTGGTCAGGTAGCCGTCGCGGGCCCTCGCGGGCGGCGGGAGCGGGCACGCGGACGTGACAAACGCGCGGCCCGCGCGGAACGGGGGGCGCCCGGTCCGGACATGCTTCCGCCCTGCCTCCGGGGAGCGGACGCCCGGCGGAGGGCTCCGGCGGGGCGGTTCCCGGACCCGGGGCGCGCGGGCCCCGGGGCCGGGGGGCTGCGGGGCCCGGGGCCCGGGGAGGGCGCGGGGCCCCTGCCGGGAGGGTGCGCGGGCCCCGCCGGGAGGGGGTGCGGGGCCCGCCCGGAGGCGCGCGGGGCACCGGGCCGGAGGGCCTGGGTGCGGGCGTGCCGGGGCGGGCCGTGCCGGGGCGGGAGGGGTGCGCGCGGACGGGTCCGACCGGGCGTCGGCAAAGGCAGGGGAGGGCCGGGCGTAGCGTAGGCGGTATGACGACGTACGGATCCTTTCCCGGCACCCGGCCCCGGCGGCTGAGGACCACTCCCGCCATGCGTCGGATGGTCGCCGAGACCCGGCTGCACCCCGCAGACCTCATCCTCCCGGCGTTCGTCCGCGAGGGCGTGAGCGAACCGGTGCCGATCGCGGCGATGCCCGGTGTGGTGCAGCACACCCGGGACTCCCTGAAGAAGGCCGCCGCCGAGGCGGTCGCCGCGGGCATCTCCGGGATCATGCTGTTCGGCGTGCCCGAGGAGTCGAGGAAGGACGCCCTCGGCACGGTCGGCACCGACCCGGACGGCATCCTCCAGGTGGCCCTGCGCGACGTGCGGGCCGAGGTCGGGGACGAGCTGCTCGTCATGTCCGACCTCTGCCTCGACGAGTTCACCGACCATGGCCACTGCGGGGTGCTCGACGACGAGGGGCGCGTGGACAACGACGCCACCCTGGAACGCTACGCCGAGATGGCGCAGGTGCAGGCCGACGCGGGCGCCCACGTGGTCGGGCCCAGCGGGATGATGGACGGCCAGATCGGGGTCGTCCGCGACGCCCTCGACCAGATCGGGCGCGAGGACGTCGCCGTCCTCGCCTACACCGCGAAGTACGCCTCCGCCTTCTTCGGGCCCTTCCGCGAGGCGGTCGGCTCCTCCCTCACCGGCGACCGCCGGACCTACCAGCAGGACCCCGCCAACACCCGGGAGTCGATGCGGGAGCTGGCGCTCGACCTGGAGGAGGGCGCCGACATGGTGATGGTCAAGCCGGCCGGGCCCTACCTGGACATCCTGGCCAGGGTCGCCGAGGCGGTGGACGTGCCCGTCGCCGCCTACCAGGTGTCCGGCGAGTACGCGATGATCGAGGCCGCCGCCGAGAGGGGCTGGATCGACCGCGAGCAGGCCGTCCTGGAGTCGCTCACCGGCATCAAGCGGGCCGGTGCGCGCAACATCCTGACCTACTGGGCGACCGAAGCCGCCCGCATGCTCCGCTGAGCGGCCGGTGCCGCGGGGCGGCGTGCCGCCCCGCGCAGGCGCCGGGTCCCCTTCAGTACTCCAGCGCCGAGTCCAGGCCGGGCTGCCAGTAGGTGACGGCGAGGGCGTCGTCGACGTGGACGCCGCCGCCGGGCAGGGTGACCCGGGCCGCGGAGCCGTCGTCGAACGGCACCGTCAGGGTGGTCACCCGGTGGCCGTTGGCGGCGGAGCCGTCCCCGGAGGAGAGCCGGACGCCGGCGTAGCCGGACCGGCCGGGGTCGAGCACCCTGACCGCCCGCGCCTGGCTCTCCTGCACGACCGGCGGAACGGCCTGGGCCCCGCCGAACCGGGCCTCGGGGTGCGGCGGGAGCATGCAGGACGCGCCGCCGGTGCCGGTCGCCGTCAGCAGCAGGTGGTTGACCGGCCGGGAGACCACCGTGGCGGTGATCCGGACGGTGGCGGCGGAGCAGTCGGCGGGCAGACCGGTGCCGGTGGCCGTGCCGTGCTCCCCGTCGCGCCGTCCGTCGCTCCGGCCGCCGCCCCTGCCGTCCTCGCCGACGCCGGAGCCGGTGGCGGAGCCCCCGGCCGTCCCGGAGCCGCCGGTGCCCGGGGCGGCGGAGCCGTGGGCGCCGGCGGCGGCCGGTCCCGTCCCGCCGCCGTCCGCCGGGGCGGAGGGGGAGGCGGAGGCCCCGGTGCCGGTTTCCGCGTGGGCCGGGGGCGCCGCCGTCGGGTCGTTCGCCGCGACCGTCGCGGAGGGGGCGTCCCCGGCACGGGTGTCCGGTCCCTTCTCACAGGCCGTCAGGGCGAGTGCGGCCAGCGCGGCCGTGGCGGCGGCGAGCAGGCGGGTGCGGGTGGTGCGTGCGGACATGGCGGAGCCCCGTTTCCGAAGGTGACCTGGTGCGCCGCTCGACCGTTGACCGGGAGCGGCTGCTTGGATGGCTCCAGCGTGCCGCCGGATCCGTCCCGGCCGCCGGCGGCACCGCGAGATGCGGGACAATGGGACGCCGGGAACGGCTCTGACCTGGGGAAACGGCATCCCTCTGGGATGCCTCACGGGGACGCGGGAGAGGGAGAGACGGTGGCGGGGGACGAGTTCGCGGAACTGCTGGGGGAGCTGAAGGAGCGCTCCGGGCTCAGCTACGGGGCCCTGGGCAAGCGGCTGCACATGAGCGCCTCGACGCTGCACCGGTACGTCAAGGGGGAGGTCGTCCCCACCGAGTTCGCCCCGGCCGAACGCCTCGCCCGTCTGTGCCGGGCCACCCCGGACGAGGTCCTGGAGCTCCACCGCCGCTGGCTGCGCGCGGACGCCCTGCGCGGGATCAGGCCCCGGCCGGCGACACCGGGCGGCCCTACGGGGGAGAAGGGCGCGGCCCCGGCGGAGGGCCGGCGGGCCGGCCCGGCGACCCCCTCTGCTCCGGCACCCCCGGCCTCGACGCCGTTGGCTCCGACGCCCCAGGGTGCGGAGCCCCCGCCTCCGGCGGCTGCGATGCTCCCGGCGGGTGCCCCGGGCACCGGCGCGGGCGCGACGGCGGAGCCGGGCCGGGCACCGGCGGCGAACGCCACGGGAGCGGCGGACGGTACGGGGGCGGGACGTACGGGGGAGGGGGACCGCACGGCGGAGCCCGCGCACCCGGGGGAGGCGGCCCCGGCGTACGGGGCGTCGTCCCCTGCTCCGGGGCAGGCCCGGGGGAGCGCGCCGGATTCGGCTTCGGAGGCGGCCCGAGGGGGCACGCCGCGCCCGGCTCCCGAACCGGTCCCGGGGAACACGCCGCCGCCCGCTCCGGAAGCGGCCCGAAGGGACGCCGGACGCCCGGCTCCGGAAGCGGCCGGAGAGGGCGCGGAGTCCCCGGCGTCACCGGCGGCTCCCGCGTCACCGGCGGCTCCGGTGTCCCCGGCCGCCCCGGCGGCTCCGGCCGTTCCGGCGACCCCGCCCAGCGCGCCGCGCTCGGCCTCCGCGCCCCCCGCCTCCGCACCCTCACCCACCTCCCCTTCGCCCGCGCCCGCACCGCCCGCGCCCACCGGTGCCCCGGCCCCCGGCCCCCACGTCCCGACCGGGGCCGACGCGGTGTCCCCGGCCCCGGGCACCCCCGCCGCCGACGGTTCCGGAGCGGTCCCCGGCGCCGCCGTCGACGGTTCCGGGGCGGTCTCCGCCTCCGCCTCCGCCTCCGCCGCCGCCTCCTCCGCACCGCTCCCGGCGGCCGACGTCCCGCCCGTGCCCCGGGGCGCCTCCGCGCCCCCGGCGGACGCCGGGGCCGGCGCCGTACGCCTGCCCCCGGGCGCCCCCGCCCCCGACGTCACCCCGGACGCCCCGCACGCCGCCCGGGCCCGGGGCCGCCGCCGGGGTCCCCGGGCCGCCGCCTACGCCGCCGGGGGAGTCGTCGCCGTGGCCGCCGCCGTGGCGCTGGTGGTGAACCTGGTGTCGGGCAGCGGCACCCCGGGCGGGTCCGGCGAGGTGGCCGGGGCCGCCTCCGCGCGGGAGTCGGCGGTGCCGTCCACCGCCGGGGAGCACCGGACCGGGTCCGGCCGCACCACGCCGTCCTCCGCCCCGCCCGCGCCCTCCCCGCCGCCGGACCGGGGGACCGGCACCGGGTCGCCGTCCGCGTCCGGGGCCGCGGGGGAGCGGGGACCGGCCGCCCCGCCCGGCGGTGCCCCCTCGGCCTCCGCCTCCGCCGCGCGCGGACCGCTCCTCGGCGTCTCCACCACCCCCTTCGCCTGGGACTCCCCCTGCGACCAGTCCTTCCTGATCGACCGCAGCCCGCGGAACGTTCCGCCGCCGCCCGCCCAGCAGGACGCGGTCGGCTGGGCCGCGGCCCTCGGCGCGGTGGCCGCCGACAGCCAGATGGTCGTCCTCACGGTGCAGGGCACCGGCGCGGACACCGTGGTGCTCGGCGGACTGCACGCGCGGGTGGTCAGCAGCGGGCCGCCGCTGGACTGGCGGCAGTACGCGATGGGCAGCGGCTGCGGCGGCGGGGTCGGCACGACCTCCTTCGACGTCTCCCTCGACCTGGGCAACCCGCCGGTGAAGCCCATCGGCGGCCAGCGCGACTTCCCCTACAAGGTCAGCGAGTCCGACCCCGAGGTGTTCCGGGTCACCGCGCACACCAGTGGCCACGACGTCCGCTGGTACCTGGAGCTGGACTGGTCCAGCGGCACCCGCCGGGGCACCCTGCGCGTCGACGACCACGGCCGCCCCTTCCGCACCAGCGCCTCGCGCACCCCGGCCTACTACGGCTATCCGCTCGGCGCGGACTCCTCCTGGCAGTGGTCCTCCGGCACCTGACCCGGCGCCCGACCCTGTACCTGACCCGGCGCCCGGTCCGGCTCCCCGCGGTACTCACCCGCCCGCCCCGGACACGCCCCCCGCCCGTCCGGCGCCCCGGCCGCGCCGGACGGCCACCGCTCGCCGGGGGATGCCGGGAAAGCGTCAAGTCCCTTGGGAAGCTAGGTTGTTGGTGACGCCCCACCACCCCCCTCGGTCAGGAGACGCCATGCCCGGTGACGCCCTCAGCCACGACCCCGCCGAGCTGCGGAGGAGGATCGACAGCGGCAGGGCGCACCCCGCGCGCGTCTACGACGTCTTCCTCGGCGGCAAGGACCACTACCCCGCCGACCTCGACGCGGCCGCCGCCGCGCTCGCCGCCAACCCCCGCGGCTACCTCGACGTCCGGCACAACCGGGACTTCCTGCGCCGCGCCGTGACCGCGCTCGCGCGGGAGGAGGGCATCGGGCAGTTCCTCGACATCGGCACCGGACTGCCCACCGCCGAGAACGTCCACCAGATCGCCCAGCGCATCCGCCCCGACTCCCGCGTGGTCTACGTCGACAACGACCCGGTGGTCCTCGCCCACGCCCGCGCCCTGCTCACCAGCGGCCCCGAGGGACGCACCGACTACGTCGACGCCGACCTCGCCGACCCGGCCCGCATCCTCGAACAGGCAGCCCGGACCCTGGACTTCGGCCGGCCGATCGCCCTGTGCCTGGTCGCGGTGCTGCACTTCGTCGAGGACGGGCGGGCCTACCCGATCGTCCGCGAGCTGGTCGACGCGCTGCCGCCGGGCAGCCGGGTGGTCCTCAGCCACCTCACCGAGGACCTCAACCCGGAGAACGTCCGCGCCGTCCAGCGGACGTACACGGAGCGGGGGTTCACCTTCGTCCTGCGCACCCGCGCGGAGGTGGGGCGCTTCTTCACGGAGAACGGGCTGGCCGTGGCGGAGCCGGGGGTCGTCCCCGTCCACCACTGGCGCCCCGACCACGCCGCCCCGGTGCCCGAGCGGCCGGGGAGGGCGTACCTGGCGAAGCTGGAGGAGATCGAGAAGGTCCGCTACCGGGGCATCGACGACGCGACGGACGCCGACATCAACGTCTACGGCGCGCTGGCCGCGAAGAACTGACCCTTCCGGCACGGCAGGGGCATCGGCAGGGGCAGGGGTACGGGAACGGGCACCGGAGCACAGCGGCGGAGGCGGGCACCGCCCAGGCACCGGCGTGGGACACGGGCACTGGCCCCCGTCCCCCGCCCGTCCCCGGACCGCCCGCCGGGCCCCACCCCCCTCCCGTAGCCCCACCGCCTTCGGCGGCCGCGGCCGCCCCCGGCCCGCCCGGCGTCCGCATCCCGAAACGGGCGCGTGTACACGGCATCCTTCTCTCTAGGCTGCGGCCCATGACCGTGATCCCGGACGCCTCCGCCTCCGCCGCCCCCCTGCCCCCGCTCGCCGCGCGCGCCCGCTCCGTCGGGGGGTCGCCGGTCCGGGACATCCTCGCGGTCACCGCCCGTCCCGAGGTGATCAACTTCGCGGGCGGGCTGCCCGCCCCCGAGCTGTTCGACACCGAGGGGATAGCCGCTGCCTACCGGGCCGTCCTCGACGGGCAGCCGGAGCGGGCGCTGCAGTACTCCACCACCGAGGGCGAACCGGTGCTGCGCGCCGCGCTCGCCGACCGCACCACCGCCCGGGGCCTGCCCACCGGCCCCGACGACATCCTCGTCACCACCGGTTCGCAGCAGGCCCTGTCGCTGCTGGCCACCGCCCTGCTGGAGCCCGGCGACACCGTCCTCGTCGAGGACCCCTGCTACCTGGCCGCCCTCCAGGCGTTCGGCCTCGCCGGGGCCCGCGTCGTCGCGGTGCCCGGGGACGCGGACGGCGTGGACCCGGAGGCGCTGGCGGAGCTGGTGGTGCGCGAGCGGCCCAAGCTGCTCTACACCGTGCCCACCTTCCAGAACCCGACCGGCCGCACCGTGCCCGCCGGGCGCCGGGCCGCCGTGGCCGGTGTCGCCGCCCGCCACGGGCTCTGGATCATCGAGGACGACCCCTACGGCGAACTGCGCTTCGAGGGCGCCCGGGTGCCCTGGCTCGCCGCCCAGGACGGCGCGCGGGACCGGACCGTGCTGCTCGGCTCCTTCTCCAAGGTCATGGCCCCCGGCCTGCGGCTCGGCTGGCTGCGCGCGCCCGCCGGGCTGCGCCGGGCCTGCGCGGTCGCCAAGCAGGCCGCCGACCTGCACACGCCCACCGTCAACCAGCTCGCCGCCGCCCGCTATCTCGCCGACAGCGATCTGGACGCCCATGTGGCCCGGGTCGCCGCCGCCTACGGGGCCCGCCGGGACGCCATGCTCGCGGGACTCCCCGGAGCCCTCCCCGAGGGCTCCGCCTGGACCCGGCCCGAGGGCGGCATGTTCCTCTGGGTCCGGCTGCCCGACGGATACGACACCACCGCCCTGCTGCCCGGGGTGGTCCGGCACGACGTGGCGTACGTCCCCGGCGCCCCCTTCCACGCGGGCGAGCCCGACCGGGCCACCCTGCGGCTGTGCTACGTCACCCAGACGCCGGAGGAGATCGCGGAGGGGCTGCGGCGGCTCGGTGCGGGCCTGCGCGCCGCCTGACCCCGCCGACGCACCCACCGCCCGCGCCCGCCCCGGCACCCCGCGCCCGTTCCGCGCCCGCCCCGCACCCCGGTCGCCCGCCCGGTGGTCACCCGGGCCGCCCCGGTGCGGCCTCCGCACGCGCCGCGGCCCGCCCCTCCCCTCGGGGGAAGGACGGGCCGCGTGGTGCTCCCGGGGACTGCGCCGGGGCCGGGCCCCCGCCGGGCCGCCGGACCGGTGCGCGCCGGGTCGGTCAGAGCCGCTCGGGCGTCCTGATGCCCAGCAGGCCCATGCCCCGGTGCAGGGTGCGGGCGGTCAGGTCGACCAGGAACAGCCGGTTCTCCGTCTGCTCCGGGGTGTCGGCCTTCAGCACGCTGCACTGGTCGTAGAAGGTCGTCAGCAGCGAGGCGAGCTGGTAGAGGTACGCCGCCAGCTTGTGCGGCTCGTAGGACGCCGCCACCTCCAGCACCGTCTCCCCGAACTGGTCCAGGTGCAGTCCCAGCGCGCGCTCCGCCGGGGCCAGCGCCAGCTCCGGGCGGGGCAGCGGGCGGGCCTCGCCGGACTTGCGCAGGATCGACTGGACCCGGGCGTAGGCGTACTGGAGGTAGACGGAGGTGTCGCCGTTGAGCGAGACCATCTGGTCCAGGTCGAACTTGTAGTCCCGCACGGCGGAGGTCGACAGGTCGGCGTACTTCACGGCGCCGATGCCCACGTGGCGGCCGTTCTCCACGATCTCCGTCTCGGACAGGCCCACCTTCCCGGCCTTGTCCCGCACCACGGCCGTGGCCCGCTGCACCGCCTCGTCGAGGAGGTCCTCCAGCTTGACGCTCACGCCCTCGCGGGTCTTGAAGGGCTTGCCGTCCTTGCCGAGGATCGTGCCGAACGCGAGCTGGTGCGCGGTCACCCCCTCGCCGAGCCAGCCGGCCCGGCGGGCGGTCTCGAAGACCATCCGGAAGTGCAGCGACTGCCGCGCGTCCACCACGTAGAGCAGGGTGTCCGCCTTCAGCCCGAAGACCCGGTCGCGGATGGCGGACAGGTCCGTGGCCGCGTAGCCGTAGCCGCCGTCGGACTTCTGCACGATCAGCGGGACCGGCTTGCCGTCCGGGCCCTTGATGTCGTCGAAGAAGACGCACAGCGCGCCCTCCGAGCGCACCGCGACGCCCGACTCCTCCAGCAGCCGGCAGGTCTCCGCCAGCATGTCGTTGTACCCGGACTCGCCGACGATGTCGGGGTCGCGGACCTCCATGTCCAGCTTCTCGAAGACGGAGAAGAAGTAGATCTTCGACTCGTCGACGAACCTCTGCCAGGCGGCCAGCGTCGCCGGGTCGCCCGCCTGGAGGTCCACCACCCGGCGCCGGGCCCGGGTCTTGAACTCCTCGTCGGAGTCGAACAGCTTCCGCGCCGCCTTGTAGAGGCGGTCCAGGTTGGACATCGCCTCCTCGCCGGAGACCGAGCCGGAGTGGTCCAGCTCGCCCGGGTGCTCGTCCAGGTACTGGATGAGCATGCCGAACTGGGTGCCCCAGTCGCCGATGTGGTGGCGCCGCACCACGCTCTCGCCGGTGAACTCCAGGAGCTGCACCAGGGAGTCGCCGATCACCGCGGACCGCAGGTGGCCGACGTGCATCTCCTTCGCCACGTTCGGCTGGGCGTAGTCGATGACCGTGGTGCCGGGGCGCGCGGCGTACGGGACGCCGAGGCGGCCGGTGTCGTCCGCGTACCGCTCGGCCAGGTTCGCGGTGATCGCCCGGTCCGCGATGGTCAGGTTGAGGAAGCCGGGGCCGGAGACCTCGGCCCGCTCGATCACCTCGCCGGTGGTGAGGCGGCCGACGACCTCGGCGGCCAGCTCCCGCGGGTTGGCCCCGGCCTTCTTGGCCAGCGCCAGGATGCCGTTGGCCTGGTAGTCCGCCCGGTCGCTTCGTCGCAGCAGCGGGTCCGCGCCGGCCGCCTCCGGCCTGGTGGCCGTCAGGGCGGACGCGAGCTGCTGCTGGACGGAGTCGCTGAGGGACGTGACCGAGGCCATGGAGGGGTGCCGTTCTGCTCGGGTTCGGGGGAGTACCTACGAGAGCCGAGTATCCCACGCGGGGAAAAGCGGTTTTCGCGGATGCGGCCCGGGCTGGGAGAATGGAGCGGCCGGCCGTGCGACCGTACCGGCCGACCGAGCAGAAAGAAGGACGTGCCGATCGTGGCTCAGAGCACAGAGACCACCGACTGGGTCTCCCGTTTCGCGGACGAGGTCATCTCCGAGTCGGAGCGCCGTGCCCCGGGCAAACCTGTGGTCGTCGCGTCCGGACTCTCCCCGTCCGGCCCCATCCACCTGGGCAACCTGCGCGAGGTCATGACCCCGCACCTCGTCGCCGACGAGATCCGCCGCCGCGGCCACACGGTCCGGCACCTGATCTCCTGGGACGACTACGACCGCTACCGCAAGGTGCCGGGCGGGGTGGAGGGCGTCGACGCCTCCTGGGCCGAGCACATCGGCAAGCCGCTGACCTCGGTGCCCGCCCCCGAGGGCTCCCCCCACGCCAACTGGGCCGAGCACTTCAGGGCGGCCATGGTCGGCGCGCTCGCGGAGCTGGGCGTCGAGTTCGACGGGATCAGCCAGACCGCCCAGTACACCTCGGGCGTCTACCGCGAGCAGATCCTGCACGCCATGCGGCACCGCGCCGACATCGACGCGGTGCTCGCCCAGTACCGGACCAAGCCGAAGGCGGCCGGGAAGAAGGGCCAGAAGCCCGTCGACGAGGCCGAGCTGGAGGCCGCCGAGGGCTCCGGCGCCGCCGCCGAGGACGACGGCAGCTCCGGCTCCGCCGGGTACTTCCCGTACAAGCCGTTCTGCGGCAACTGCGGCAAGGACCTCACCACGGTCACCTCCTACGACGACGACTCCACGGAGCTGACCTACGCCTGCGGCGAGTGCGGCTTCTCCGAGACGGTGCGGCTCAGCGAGTTCAACCGGGGCAAGCTGGTCTGGAAGGTCGACTGGCCCATGCGCTGGGCGTACGAGGGCGTGGTCTTCGAGCCCAGCGGTGTCGACCACTCCTCGCCCGGCTCGTCCTTCCAGGTCGGCGGGCAGATCGTCGGCATCTTCGGCGGCGAGCGGCCCATCGGCCCGATGTACGCCTTCGTGGGCATCAGCGGCATGGCCAAGATGTCCTCCTCCAAGGGCGGGGTGCCCACCCCGGCGGACGCGCTGGAGATCATGGAGCCCCAGCTCCTGCGCTGGCTCTACGCCCGCCGCCGGCCCAACCAGTCCTTCAAGATCGCCTTCGACCAGGAGATCCAGCGGCTCTACGACGAGTGGGACCGCCTCGACGCCAAGGTCGCGGACGGCAGCGCGCTGCCCGCCGACGTCGCGGCCCACTCCCGGGCCGTGCGCACCGCCGCCGCCGAGCTGCCCCGCACGCCCCGGCCGCTGCCGTACCGGACGCTGGCCTCCGTCGCGGACATCACCGCGGGCAACGAGAAGCAGGCGGAGCGCATCCTCGGCGAGCTGGACCCGGCGCACCCGCTGGCCTCCCTCGACGAGGCGCGCCCCCGGTACGACAGGGCGGAGGCGTGGATCAACACCCATGTCCCCGCCGACCAGCGCACCGTCGTCCGGGAGGCGCCGGACGCGGAGCTGCTGGGCTCCCTCGACGAGGAGGGCCGCGAGTCGGTGCGGCTGCTGCTCGACGGGCTCGCGGACCACTGGTCGCTGGACGGGCTGACCCACCTCGTCTACGGCGTGCCCAAGGTCCGGGCCGGGTTCTCCGCCGACGCCACGCCCAAGGAGCTGCCGCCGGAGATCAAGACCGCCCAGCGGACCTTCTTCGCGCTGCTCTACCACCTGCTGGTCGGCCGTGACACCGGCCCGCGGCTGCCCACGCTGCTGCTGGCGGTGGGCCAGGAGCGGGTGCGCACGCTGCTCGGGGAGTAGCGGCCGCGGGAGCGGACGAGGAGGGCGCCCGGCGGCCGTGCCGGGCGCCCTCCTCGTCGTTCCGCGGTCCCGTCGCACGGGGCGCGGTCACGCGATGTGCTCGTCCTCCAGCTCCGCCGTGTGGCGGTTGGTGAAGCGGCTCACCAGGCGCTTGGCCTCCGGGTCGGGCAGGGTCCGGCCGTAGGTGGCCGCCACGTTGTCGCCGAACTCGCGGGGCGTGGGATAGCTGCCGTTGATGGACTGCTTGAACACCTGGTAGTAGGCGTCCTCGTCCGGCTCCGCCGCCGGGGTGCCGCCGCCCCCGCCCAGCTCGCGGGTGCGGTGCGGGCCCACCGGGATGGGGAAGCTGCCGGTCTCCTCCATGGAGGGCTCGGGGTCCGGCTCCTGGAGCGGCGGCTCCTCCTCGTACTGGTCGCGGTACTGGTCGGCCTGCTCCTGTTCCGCGTACCACTGGGCGTACTGCTCGGCCGGGTCGTACGTGGGGTCGTAGCCGCCCTGGTAGGCGACCTGGCGCGGGGACTTGAACCAGGGGCTCTGCTCGGGGGAGGGCTCCGGCGCCGGGTCCGGCCCGTCCTGCCGCGCGGAGGGCCCGCCGGGGCGCTCGCCGTGCTCGCCCCGACCGTCCCGCCCGTCCGGCTCCGCGCCGCCGTCCGGTCCGGCCGGCGCGTCCTGCCCGTCCCGGGCGGTCCGCCCGGGCGCGGCCTCCGCCGCGGGGCGGACGGCGGCGCCGCCGTCGCCCAGTTCCCTGCGCTGCGCGGCCGGGGACGCCGCCCCGGCCGCGGGGGCGCCCGCGGTGACGGCGGCGGGCTCCTGGGCGGCTCCGGGGCGTGCCGGGGCCGGGGGCAGCAGCGCCGGTTCGATGCCGGCCGCCGCCAGGCCCGCGGGGGCGGTCTCCGCGAGGGCGACGCCGTAGCGGGCCAGCCGCAGCGGCATCAGCGACTCGACCGGGGCCTTGCGGCGCCAGGCCCGGCCGAAGCGGGAGCGCAGCCGGGCCTGGTAGACCAGCCGCTCCTGCTCCAGCTTGATGACCTGGTCGTAGGAGCGCAGCTCCCACAGCTTCATCCGCCGCCACAGCAGGAACGTCGGCACCGGGGACAGCAGCCAGCGGGTCAGCCGGACGCCCTCCATGTGCTTGTCGGCGGTGATGTCGGCGATGCGGCCGATGGCGTGCCGGGCCGCCTCGACGGAGACCACGAACAGCACCGGGATCACCGCGTGCATCCCCACGCCCAGCGGGTCCGGCCAGGCCGCCGCGCCGTTGAAGGCGATGGTCGCCGCCGTCAGCAGCCACGCCGTCTGGCGCAGCAGCGGGAACGGGATGCGTATCCAGGTCAGCAGCAGGTCCAGGGCGAGCAGGACGCAGATGCCCGCGTCGATGCCGATCGGGAAGACGTAACTGAAGTCCCCGAAGCCCTTCTTGACGGCCAGCTCGCGGACCGCGGCGTAGGAGCCCGCGAAGCCGATCCCGGCGATCACGACGGCACCGAAGACGACCATGCCGATGAGGATGCGATGCGTCCGTGTCAGCTCAAGTGGCCCGGCCACCCGTACTCCCCTCCCTGTGCCTGTTGTTGCGCGCAACAGAGTGGCACATGTGTGCGGGGAACGGGTGGCCGGTGCGCCTCCCGGACCCGTCAGCCCTGTACGGCGGCGGCCCGGGACGGCGACGGGGAGGCCGGGGCGGACGGCGAACCGGTGCCCGAGGGGGCGCCCGTGCCGGGCCCGGCGTTGGCCTTCGCCACCGCCGCCACGGCCTCCTTGGCGGCCTTGCGCGCGGCCGCCGCCAGCTTCCCGGCGTCCGGGGCGCCGTCACCGGCCAGGCCCGCGCCGTTGTAGTCCAGGGTGACGACGACGTTCTCGATCCGGGCCACCACCGTCTGCTGCTTGAAGGCGCCCTCCTTCTTCGCCAGCTCGTAGCGGACCAGCGTCGCCTCGTCGCCCGTCTCCGCGACGGGTTCCGACTTCACGCCCTTGGCGCCCTGCGCCGCCTGCGCGTCGGCCACCTGCTTCCCGTAGTACTCGTGCGCCAGTTCGTCGCCGGGGCCGCGGGTGAGGTCGGAGTCGAAGCGCAGCAGCGACACGCTGAGCCAGCGGAACTGCGAGCCCTTCACCCCGTTGTCGTCGAGGCCGTCCCAGGAGCAGCTCCCGCGCGTCTCCGCGTCGCCGGAGGCGCCCTCCTTGCCCGAACCGGCGTCCGGGACCATGTCCTTCAGCGTCCCCTTCGCCAGCACCTTGCACGGCTCCGGCAGCGCGGCGTACGCGGCCTCGCGCACCGTGGGGGACGGGCTCGCGGACGGGGTGGCGGAGGGCTTGCCGGCGGAGCTGTCCTTGGAGCCGGAGTCCGACGAGCAGCCCGCGGCGGCGAGGATCACGGGGACGGCGACCGCCCCGACCAGGACGCGGGACAGACGCTCGGCTCGGGCACGGGGGGCTCGTCGCTGCATGGTTCCTTCACTTGGCGGTTGGGAACGGGTCCGAGGGGTCACCGTACGCGGTGGAAACGGCGCGCCGTCCCCCCGGCCGGGCCCCGCGGGCGGCCCCGGACGGCCTCAGCCGCGCAGCGAACCGGCGAGCTGGGAGGCGAGTTTCCGCGCCCTGTCCTGCATCTCCTCGCTGTCGGGCACGACCCCGGCCAGCGCGGGCTGCTCGGCGTACTCGATGGTCACGACGACGTTGGACGTGCGGAACGCCACAGTCACGGTGCGGCGTTCGGCGGTCGGGCCGGGGCCGCTCAGCTCGTCGTCGACGAACGCCTCGTCGCCCAGATCGTCCAGGAGCCTCGGCCGGGGCGCGGGGGAGGTGGTGGCGTCGGCGGAGGGGTCCCCGGTGGGGGCGGACGGGGAGCCGGAGGGGGAGGCGGTCGCGGAGGCGGTGGGGGAGGGCGTCCCGGTCGGGGAGGCCGGCGCCGACGCGGTCTGCGACGCGGACGGTTCCGGCAGGTCGGCCGCGGTCACCTGGCGGGCGAACAGCTCCTCCGCCTGGCTGTCGTCGCTGACCGCGTTGTCGTACGAGACCACGCGCTCGAAGTCCACGAAGAGGTGGTCGGTGGCCTCGGCGGAGTCGACCTTCCAGCGGCAGCCGACCTTGCGGTCCGTGTTGTAGGCGAGGGAGGGCTCGCCCGCGTACGCCTTCTGGCGCTGCGCCTCGTCCGCGATCTCCTGGATGCCGGGCAGCATCGCGTCGAGCGTCTTGCGGCCGACCGCGCGGCACGGCTCCGGCAGGGTGCGGTACCTGCCCGGCTGGGCGGCCTCCGTGGCGACGCCGTCGCCCCCCGGATGGGAGTCGTCCGTCGTGGCGCCGTCCCCCGTGCCGCCGGTGCAGCCGGCCAGCAGTGCCACCAGACAGGCGGCGGCGGGTACGTAGGCCTTCCGCTGCACGGTCGGGCTCCTCTCGACGGTGTGGACCGGGGCGGTCGCGCGCCGTCCCCGCCGGTTAATCGCTTGCCGCGGGAGGGCGTCCCCTGGAGACAATGTCTATCGCACGCGCTGCCGTGACCGCCGGTCGGCCGCCCCATTCGACGACCTGGCTCCGGTTTTTGCGCTTCATGACTTCTGCACTGTTTCCGGGGGAAAGAGACCGACATGTCGTATGTGGAGATACCGGGCGCGCGGGTCCCGATCCGGATGTGGACGGACCCGTCGACGGTGGAGGAGGGAGCCCTCCAGCAGCTCCGGAACGTGGCCACCCTGCCGTGGATCAAGGGCCTGGCGGTCATGCCGGACGTGCACTACGGCAAGGGCGCGACGGTCGGCTCGGTCATCGCCATGCGCGACGCGGTGTGCCCGGCCGCGGTGGGCGTCGACATCGGCTGCGGGATGTCCGCGGTGCGCACCTCCCTCACCGCCGACGACCTGCCCGGCGACCTGTCCCGCCTGCGCTCGTGCGTCGAGGCCGCCATCCCGGTGGGCCGCGCGATGCACGACGACCCGGTCGTTCCCGGCCGCTTCCACGGCCTGCCGACCGCGGGCTGGGACGACTTCTGGGGCCGGTTCGACGGGGTCGCGGAGGCGGTGCGGTTCCGCGCGGAGCGGGCCGCGCGGCAGATCGGGACGCTCGGCGGCGGCAACCACATGATCGAGCTCTGCCTCGACCAGTCCGGGGCGGTGTGGCTGATGCTGCACTCCGGCTCCCGCAACATCGGCAAGGAGCTGGCCGAGCACCACATCGGCGTCGCACAGGGTCTCCCGCACAACCAGGGCCTGGTCGACCGCGACCTGGCGGTCTTCGTGGCGGACACCCCGCAGATGGCGGCCTACCGCAACGACCTGTTCTGGGCGCAGGAGTACGCCCGGTACAACCGCACCCTCATGATGGCGCTCCTCAAGGACGTGGTCCGGCGGGAGTTCAGGAAGGCGAAGCCGGTCTTCGAGCCGGAGGTCTCCTGCCACCACAACTACGTGGCGGAGGAGCGGTACGGGGGGATGGACCTGCTGGTCACCCGCAAGGGCGCGATCCGCGCCGGTGCCGGGGAGTACGGCATCATCCCCGGCTCCATGGGCACCAGTTCCTACATCGTGAAGGGCCTCGGCAACGAGAAGGCGTTCAACTCGGCCTCGCACGGCGCGGGCCGGCGCATGAGCCGCAACGCGGCCAAGCGGCACTACACCGTGCGCGACCTGGAGGAGCAGACCAGGGGCGTGGAGTGCCGCAAGGACTCCGGGGTGCTGGACGAGATCCCGGGCGCCTACAAGAACATCGACCGGGTGATGGAGCAGCAGCGGGACCTCGTGGAGGTCGTCGCGAAGCTCAAGCAGTTCGTCTGCGTCAAGGGCTGACGCCCGCGGGGCGCGGTGCGCGCGGCGGCCCGGCCGGGGCCCGCCGGGCCGCCGCCCCCGCCTACGGCTCCCGGTGGACCTTGGTGTTGGACGCCTGGGCCCGGGGGCGGACGACCAGCAGGTCGATGTTGACGTGGGAGGGCCGGGTGACGGCCCAGGCGATGGTCTCGGCCACGTCGTCCGCGGTGAGGGGCTCGGCCACGCCCCGGTAGACCCGGGCGGCCTTCTCCTCGTCGCCGCCGAAGCGGGTCAGGGCGAACTCCTCGGTCCTGACCATGCCGGGCGCGATCTCGATCACGCGGACCGGTCGGCCGACGATCTCCAGCCGCAGGGTCTCCGCGAGCACGTGCTCGCCGTGCTTGGCGGCGACGTAGCCCGCGCCGCCCTCGTAGGTGCCGTGCCCGGCGGTGGAGGTGACGACGACCACCGTGCCGTCGCCGCTCGCCTCCAGGGCGGGCAGGAGCGCCTGGGTGAGGTTGAGGGTGCCGATGACGTTGGTCTCGTACATGCGGCGCCAGTCGGCCGGGTCGCCGGTGGCCACCGGGTCGGCGCCGAGCGCTCCGCCCGCGTTGTTGACGAGGACGCCGACGGTGCGGAAGGCGGTCGCGAACTCGTCGACCGCGGCCCGGTCGGTGACGTCCAGCGGATAGGCGGTCGCCTTGTGCCCGGCGGCCCGGATCTCCTCGGCCAGCGCCTCGACGCGGTCCTTGCGGCGGGCGGTGAGGACGACCCGGTACCCGGCCGCGGCCAGGTGCCGGGCCGTGGCGGCGCCGATGCCGCCGCTCGCCCCGGTGACGACGGCGATGCGGGAGGCGGCGGACGGTTCGGCGGGGGCCATGGGCTGCTCCTCGGATGACGGGACGACCGGTCGCCGCCCAGCGTAGGCGCCGGGGGACGGCGCGGTGCGGGCGGCCGTGTGCCGCGCGGTGCGGGGCCGTGGGGCGCCCGCACCGCGCGCCGGGGTGGCGCGGGGCCGGCGGCCGGGGAGGCGCGGGGCGGGCCCCGGCGGCCCCGGCGCCGCCGTCACCCGGCCGGGCCGGGGTCCTCCGGGAGCGGGCCGCCGGGACCCGTGGTGAAGCCGATCACCGAGCCGCCGCCCTCCCTGCGGTGGGCGAAGGGGCCGCCGCCGTGGGCGAGGGCGACCTCGCGGACGATGGACAGGCCGAGGCCCGAGCCCGGCCGGGAGCGGGCGTCGGCGGCCCGGTAGAAGCGGTCGAAGACGCGCGCCAGGTCGAGGTCGGTGATGCCGGGCCCGCGGTCGAGCACCTCCACCCGGACGGTGCCGGGCCGCGCGGGCCCGCTGACGACGACCTCGATGGGGGCGGTGCCCTCCGGGTCGAACTTCGCCGCGTTGTCGATCAGGTTGGACAGCGCCCGGGTCAGCATCCCGGGCCGCCCCTCGGCCCGTGTGGCGCCGCGGGCCCGGACGGTGACCTCGCGCCCGGTGCGCCGCCGTGCCGCGGTGGCCGCCTCGCGGGCGATCCCGGCGAGGTCGACCGGGGAGACCGGCTCGGTGTCGGACTGCCCGGCCGCCAGCTCGACCAGCTCGTTGACGAGGTCGGTCAGCTCGCGGGCCTCCTGGCCCAGGTCGGCGACGAGTTCCTCGCGGGCGGCGGGCGGCAGCTCGTCGATCCGGCGCAGCAGCGAGATGTTGGTCCGCAGCGAGGTCAGCGGGGTGCGCAGCTCGTGCCCCGCGTCCTGCACCAGGCGGCGCTGGTCCTCCTCGGACTGGGCGAGCCGGCCCAGCATGCGGTCGAAGGCGCGGCCCAGCCGGCCCACCTCGTCGTGGCCGGTGACGGGCACCTGGATGCCGAGCCGCCGGGTGCGGGCGACGGCCTCGGCGGCGGAGGCGAGGACGCTCAGCCGCCGGGTGATGCGCCGGGCGAGCCACCAGCCGACCAGACCGGCGGCGGTCACCACCGCCGCCATCAGCACCAGGGTCCGGCGCTGGAGCGCGAGCAGCAGGTCCTCGGTGTCGCTGAACTCCTGGGCGACCTGCACCGCGCCCCGCCCGCCGCCGAGGGCGACGGTCGCGACCCGGTAGATGTCGTGGCCGACGTCGACGTCCTGGTGCATCACCATCCGGCCCGCCTCCGGGGCGGCGGCGGTGCGCCGGTCGGCGGCGGTGACCGGCAGCCGGGGCCCCGAGGGGTCGAGGACGGTGCCGTCCGGGCCGAGGACCTGCACGTCCGTGCGGGCGGGGCGGACGATGTCGTGGCCGGGGGCGGAGGAGGAGAAGTCGTCCGGGGACATCCGCTGCTGGCGCACCTCGGCCCGCAGGTCCTGGACGACCTGGTCGAAGACGGACTCCTGGTCCACCCGGACCAGCCGGGCCGCCGCGTTGTAGGAGAGGACGCCGACGAGGACGGTGACCACGGCGGTGACCGTGGCGAAGGAGACGGCGAAGGTGGTCCGCAGCGACAGCAGCAGGGGCCGCCGCCCCCGGCCCGCCGGGCCCCGGCCGTCCGGGCGGCCGGGGGGAGGACCGGGCCGGGGGCCCGGCGGGGCGCCGGCCCGGCGCGCGGCGGCGCCCACTCAGCCCTCCCGCAGCACGTAGCCCACCCCGCGCACCGTCTGGATGAGCTGGGGGGCGTCGGGCTGGTCGAGCTTGCGGCGCAGATAGCCGACGTAGACGGCGAGGTTCTTGGAGCCGGGCCCGAAGTCGTAGCCCCAGATGCGGTCGTAGATGGTGGAGTGGTCGAGGACCACGCCCGCGTTGCGGACCAGGAGTTCCAGCAGCTCGAACTCGGTGCGGGTCAGCTCCAGCTCCCGTCCGCCGCGCCAGGCGCGCCGGGCCCGCGGGTCCATCCGCACCCCGGCCGCCTCGGGCAGCCGTCCGGCGCCCCCCTCCCGCCCGGCGTCCGGTCCGGGCGTCCGCGCGGGGGGCGCGGCCGGGGCGGCGGGGCCGGGCTCGGGCGGCGGGTCCGTGCGGCGCAGCAGGGCGCGCAGCCGGGCGAAGACCTCCTCGACGTCGAACGGCTTGACCACGTAGTCGTCGGCGCCCGCGTCCAGGCCGACGATGCGGTCGGCGGTCTCGACCAGCGCGGTCAGCATGAGGATCGGGGTGCGGTCGCCCTCGGCGCGCAGGGACCGGCAGACCTGGAGGCCGTCGACGCCGGGCATCATCACGTCCAGGACCAGGATGTCCGGCCGGGAGCGGTGGGCCTGGGCCAGCGCCTCCGCGCCGTCGGCGACCGCGGTGACCCGGTAGCCCTCCAGGGTCAGGGCACGCTCCAGGGCGTGCCGGATGGCGCGGTCGTCTTCGGCGAGCAGTACGGTCCGTGGCACCCGTCCAGTCTGCCAAGCCGCCGGGCGCGCGGCGGATCTTCTCACCGAGGTCTCACCCGCGGAGGGCCGGCGCCCGGACGGTTCCGGGCACCGGCCCCCTCGGCGGGCGCGGCCGGGACGTCACCCCGCGGGGCGCAGCGCCGCCAGCCGTTCCTCGAACGGCACCAGGCCGTCGGGGCGGCCGGCGGCCGGGGCAGCGGTGCCGGTGGTACCGGTGGTGCCTGCGGGCGCGGCGCCCGCCGTCCCGGACAGCCCGCGCATCAGCGCGGCGAGCTGCTCCCCGGCGCGGCCGATCCGGCCCTCCAGTCCCTCGGCGCCCCAGTCCTCGGAGGCGGCGTAGACCCCGGTGGGGACGACGACGGCCTTGAGGTGGGCGAAGAGCGGGCGCAGCGCGTGCTCCAGCACCAGGGAGTGGCGGGCGCTGCCGCCGGTCGCGGCGACCAGCACCGGCTTCCCGGCCAGGGCGTCGGGGTCGTCGCCGCCCAGGGCGTCGAAGAAGGACTTGAAGAGTCCGCTGTACGACGCCGAGAACACCGGGGTGACCACGATCAGCCCGTCGGCCCCGCGCACCGCGTCGAAGGCGGCGGACAGCCCCGCCCCGGGGAAACCGCTGGTGAAGGCGTGCGCGATGTCCACGGCGAGGTCGCGGACCTCGACGACCTCCACCCCGGCCGGGGCGTGCCCGGTGGTGGCGGCGGCCAGCCGGTCGGCGAGCAGCCGGGTGGAGGAGGGGACCGTCAGTCCGGCGGAGACGACGACGAGCCTCATGCGCGTACTCCTTCCTCGCGGGACCGGGCCAGCAGCGACGCGTGGGTCGGGGCGTCCGGCACCCGGGCCGGGCGGTTCCCGGCGAACTCCCGGCGCAGCACCGGCACGACTTCCTCGCCGAGCAGGTCGAGCTGTTCCAGGACGGTCTTCAGCGGCAGGCCGGCGTGGTCCATCAGGAAGAGCTGGCGCTGGTAGTCGCCGGCGTACTCGCGGAAGGACAGGGTCTTCTCGATCACCTGCTGCGGGGAGCCGACGGTGAGCGGGGTCTGCCGGGTGAACTCCTCCAGGGAGGGCCCGTGTCCGTAGACGGGGGCCACGTCGAAGTAGGGGCGGAACTCGCGCACCGCGTCCTGCGAGTTCCTCCGCATGAACACCTGGCCGCCGAGGCCCACGACGGCCTGCTCGGGGGTGCCGTGCCCGTAGTGGGCGTAGCGGTCGCGGTACAGCTCGACCATCCGCCTGGTGTGGTCGGCGGGCCAGAAGATGTTGTTGTGGAAGAAGCCGTCGCCGTAGTAGGCGGCCTGCTCCGCGATCTCGGGGGAGCGGATGGAGCCGTGCCAGACGAACGGCGGGACGCCGTCCAGCGGGCGGGGCGTGGAGGTGAAGCCCTGGAGCGGGGTGCGGAACTTGCCCTTCCAGGTCACCGTGTCCTCGCGCCAGAGGCGGTGCAGCAGGGCGTAGTTCTCGACCGCCAGGTCGATGCCCTCGCGGATGTCCTTGCCGAACCAGGGGTAGACCGGACCGGTGTTGCCGCGGCCCATCATCAGGTCCGTCCGGCCGTCGGCCAGGTGCTGGAGCATCGCGAAGTCCTCCGCGATCTTCACCGGGTCGTTGGTGGTGATCAGCGTGGTGGAGGTGGAGAGGATCAGCCGCTCGGTGCGGGCCGCGATGTAGCCGAGCATCGTGGTGGGGGAGGAGGGCACGAAGGGCGGGTTGTGGTGCTCGCCGGTGGCGAAGACGTCGAGCCCGACCTCCTCGGCCTTCTGGGCGATGGCGACCATGGCCTTGATGCGCTCGCGCTCGGTCGGCGTACGGCCCGTGGTCGGGTCGGCGGTGACGTCACCGACGGTGAAGATGCCGAACTGCATGGTCGCTCAACCTCCATTTTGTTGACGCTTCAACTATAACCGCTCAACGGTCGGGGGCGGGGGATTATTCCGGCGGAGCGGGGTCCGTTCCGGGGGTGTCGCGGAGGCGGCTTCCGGGGCCCGCAGGGGCCGGCGGGGCCGGGGGCGGGCGGCCCCCGCCGCGCGGGCTCCTCCGGGGCGGGCGCGGGTTCTTCCGGCCCGCCGTTCGCCTCGCCCGCCGCCCGCCGCCCGCCGCCCGCCGCCCGCCGCCAGTTCCGCCTCGCCACCCGCTCCGCCCCCTCGCCCGTCCCGCCCCGTCGCCCGTCCCGCCCCGTCGTGCCGCGGGGCTCCGTCGTGGGCCGCGGGGCTCCGTCACTGGTGCCAGGCCCGGCCGTGGGTGTTGCGGATGAAGCGCTGGAGGGTCTTCAGGGTGATCAGGTACTCCTCGTCGGAGATGCCCGCGTGGCGCTCCGCCCGGAGGTCGTCCTGGACGGCCTGCGCCTCGGCGTGGAAGGCGCGGCCCTCCGTCGTCAGGCGCAGCGTCCCCCCGGGGCCCTCGGCGACCCAGCCCCGCGCGACGGTCCCGTCGATCTCGGCGCGCACGGCCTCCGCCCCGGTGTCCAGGTAGCCCGCGAGGGTGCCGGTCACCTCGTCGCGGGTGCGGGGGCCGGGGGCCACCTGGGCGAGGATCCACCACTGGGGCTGGGTCGCCCCTATGCGGTCGAGTGCGGCGCGGGTGCGGGAGACGACCGCGTCGTAGGCCGCCCAACTCCAGTAGCCGATCGGCTGCCGCAGCAGGTCGGCGTCGTCGTGCGAGTACTCCATGACCGTCTCGGCCGCTGACTCCATGACTGGCTCCTCCGTGGGTCCCGGCCCGTGCGGCCGGAGTGGAAGGGAGCGTAGGAACTCGACTCGGCTTGAGGTCAAGGCCGCGCCCTCCGGGGCGGGGACCGGGCGGGGCGGGGGTCGGAGGGCGCGGCCGGAAGGAGGGGCCGGGCAGGGGTGCGAGAACGGGGCGGAAAAGGCTTGGCGCTATACCCCCTAGGGGTATACAGTCGTCGACGTGAAGGAGGCGACCACCATGGATCACGCTCACCAGGACCACACCGCCCACGGGGACCACCGCGCCCCCGAGGGCCACGGCGCCCACCCGGGCCCGCACGGCGGGGGACACCCGCACGAGCACCGGCACGGACCGCACGAGGGGCACCCCGGGCCCGGGGACGGCCGGGGGCACGGGCACGGCCCCGCCTCCTGGCGCATGGCCGCCCTGGCGACGCTGCACTGCCTGACCGGCTGCGCCGTCGGCGAGATCCTCGGCATGGTCATCGGCACCGCCCTGGCCTGGGGCAACGCGTCGACCATGGCGCTGGCGATCGTGCTGGCCTTCGTCTTCGGCTACTCGTTCACCCTGTTCTCGGTGCGCCGCGCCGGGCTCGGCCTGCGCCGCGCGGTCCGGATCGCGCTGGCCGCCGACACGGTCTCCATCGCCGTGATGGAGCTCGTGGACAACGGGATCATCGCCCTGGTACCGGACGCGATGGACGCGCACCTCTCGGACACCCTGTTCTGGACCAGCCTGCTCGGCGGACTGGTCATCGCCTTCGTGCTCACCACCCCGGTCAACAAGTGGATGATCGGCCGCGGCAAGGGCCACGCGGTGGTCCACGCCCACCACTGACCCCGGCCTCCGGCGGCCCCGCGTCGTCGGAGGCCGGAGGCCGGAGGCTCGGACCCGCGACCGCGGGCCTCCGGCACCCGTTCCGGCACCCGTTCCGGCGTCCTTCGCCCCAGTGCGCCGGCCCCGCACCCCGCTCCGTCCGGCCCCCGCCGGGACCGGGGCCCCGCCCCGCCGGGGAGCCCCGCCCGCCCCGGAACACCGCCCCGCCCCGGACCGCCGTCCGGCCGCGGGGCCGTCCGGCCGTCCGGGCCCCCGGGCGTTAGGCTGGAGACCTGCTGCGACGTCTCGCAGCGCGGCGGTGGGGCTCGCCGCACCCGAACCGCGGCACCGGCGCCGCCGACAGTCCCTACTTGCGATGACGAGCGCCCGCGTGCCCGGGCCCCGGCGAGTAGGAGACGTGCAGCCATGACAGCCCCCGGTTCCCGTACGGGCGAACCGACGGATCCCGGAACCGGCCCGCCCCCGCCCGCCCGGCGGGGTCCCGGCCGGGACCGGTTGCCGGTGGTGGCGGTGGTCGCCCTCGGCGGCGGCGCCGGGGCCGCCGCCCGCTACGCGGCCTCCCTGCTCTGGCCGGTCGCGGAGCACGGCTTCCCCTGGACCACCCTCGGCGTCAACGTCACCGGATGCGCCGTCATCGGCGTCTTCATGGTGGTCATCACCGACGTCTGGGCCGCCCACCGGCTGGTGCGGCCCTTCTTCGGCACCGGGGTGCTCGGCGGCTTCACCACCTTCTCCACCTACGCCGCGGACTTCCAGCGGCTGGTGGACGGGGGCGAGGCCCGCCGCGCGCTCGCGTACCTGGCGGCGACGCCGCTGCTGGCGCTCGCGGCCGTCTGGCTGGCGGTGACGGCGACGCGCCGCGTACTGGAGTGGAGGCGGACATGACCCGACTGACCGGCAGCGCCCTGCGGGTGACCGTCTTCATCGGCGAGGGCGACACCTGGCACCACCGGCCCCTGTACAGCGAGATCGTGCACCGCGCCCACCGGGCCGGGCTCGCGGGCGCCAGCGTCTTCCGGGGCGTCGAGGGGTTCGGCGCCTCCTCCCTCGTCCACACCGCCCGGCTGCTCTCGCTCAGCGAGGACCTGCCGGTGGCCGTCGTGATCGTCGACACCGAGGAGCGCGTCCGGGCCTTCCTGCCGGAGCTGGACGAGCTGGTCGGGGACGGCCTGGTGATCCTCGACGCGTGCGAGGTCGTCCGGTACGCGGGCGGACGGGGGGACGCGTGAACTGGCTCCTGGTGATCGCGGGCGGCATGGTGGGCGCGCCGCTGCGCTATCTCACCGACCGCGCCGTGCAGCGGCGGCACGACACCGTCTTCCCGTGGGGCACCCTCACCGTCAACGTGGCCGGCTGCCTCGTGCTCGGGCTGCTGTCGGGCGCGGTGGTGGCCGGCGCCGCCTCCTCGGACGTGCAGCTCCTGCTGGGCGCCGGGCTCTGCGGGGCGCTCACCACCTACTCGACCTTCTCCTACGAGACGCTGCGGCTGGCCGAGGAGGGGGCCGGGCTCTTCGCCGCCGTGAACGTCGCCGCCTGCGTCGCGGCCGGGGTGGGCGCGGTCTTCACCGGCGTCGCCGTCGCCGGGGCGCTCTGGGGGTGAGGGCCGCCGGGCCGTCCGCAGCGCGGCGCGGGCGGTCCGGCCACCGGTGCCGCCCCCGCCGGACCTCGGCGGACGCGCCCCGCCCGGCCCCCGCCGCCCCCGGGCCGGAGCCCCGCCGCCGCCCCGGGGCGAACCGCCCGCCCGCCGCCGGACCGGGCGCGCCGCCGGTCCCGCGACGCCGCCGCCCCCGGCGGACTTCGCGTCCGGAACGCCGTCCGACCGGTACCTGACAGGCACCGGCACCCAGGCACCCGCCAACGCTGCCGGGACCCGGCAATGCGCGCGGAGGCCCCCGTGATCCATGATGGGGACCACGGGGAGCACCACGGCAGGTCCCGGTGTCCGACACCGGTGGGCCGTCCGGCACCGTGTGCCGGGGAGCCGGTGGTGCGCCGGTCACACGTGCCGGGTACGGGAGGGGGCGCACGATGTCGGTCATCGGTCCGTTCGCCACGCCACCGCAGTTGCTGCTCCCGGACGAACCCGACGACTCCGTCGAGCCCGCCGGCCCCGCCGGTACCGCTCGCCACCCCCACACCTCGCGCGCCCACGGCGCCGCCCGGCCGTCCCGCGCCGCCCGCACCGTCCGCGCCCCGCGCGCGACCGGTGCCCGCGGTGCCCGGCGCCGCGGTGCCCGGGACCGCGCCGCCCGAAGCCGCGCCGCCTGACGCCGCGGCCCGCCCGGGCCGGTACCCGGGCACGGAGGGGCCTCACGGGGACGCCCCTCTTCAACCGCCTCACGCCACAAGGACGTTTGTCATGGAAGTCATCGGTGTGCTCGCCGCCGTCTGCTCGGTCGCCCTCGTCCTCCTCCTGCTCGCCGTCTCCCGCCTGTTCCGCAAGGTGGAGCAGGGCAAGGCGCTGATCGTCTCGAAGATGCGCAAGGTCGACGTCACCTTCACCGGCCAGGTCGTGCTCCCGGTGCTGCACAAGGCCGAGGTCATGGACATCTCGGTGAAGGTCATCGACATCACCCGGGCCGGGCGCGAGGGCCTGATCTGCCGGGACAACATCCGCGCGGACATCCGGATCTCGTTCTTCGTGAAGGTCAACAAGACCGTCGAGGACGTCGTCCGGGTCGCCCAGGCCGTCGGCACCGCCCGCGCCAGCGACCGCGACACCCTCCAGGAACTCTTCCACGCCAAGTTCTCCGAGGCGCTGAAGACCGTCGGCAAGCAGATGGACTTCACCGACCTCTACACCAAGCGCGACGAACTGCGGTACCGGATCATCGAGGTCATCGGCATCGACCTCAACGGCTACCACCTGGAGGACGCGGCGATCGACTACCTGGAGCAGACGCCGCTCAAGCAGCTCGACCCGGAGAACGTCCTCGACGCCCAGGGCATCCGGAAGATCACCGAACTCACCGCCGTGGAGCACGTGCGCACCAACGAGGCCCGGCGCACCGAGGAGAAGGAGATCACCCGCCAGGACGTGGACGCCCGCGAGGCCGTCCTGGAGCTGGAGCGCCGCCAGGCCGACGCCGAGATCAAGCAGAAGCGCGAGATCGACACCTCCCGCGCCCGCGAGGAGGCGGAGACCGCCCGTGTGATGGAGGAGGAGCGGCTCCGCGCCCAGGCCGCCTTCCTGCGCACCGAGGAGCAGCTCGGCGTGCAGCGCGAGAACCAGGCCCGCGAGGTCGCCGTCGCCGCGAAGAACCGCGAGCGGGTCATCGCCATCGAGAACGAGCGCATCGAGAAGGACCGGATGCTGGAGGTCATCGCCCGGGACCGGGAGACCCAGCTCACCCGCATAGCCGCCGAGAAGGAGGTCGAGGCCGAGCGCCGGGACATCGCCGAGGTGGTCCGCGAGCGCGTCGCCGTCGACCGCACCGTCGCCGAGCAGGAGGAGTCCATCAAGAAGCTGCGCGCCGTGGAGGAGGCCGAGCGGCAGCGCCAGACCCTGATCATCGCCGCCGAGGGGGAGGCCCAGGAGCGGCTGGTCAAGGACATCAAGGCCGCCGAGGCCGCCGAGCAGGCCGCCGCGCACCGCGCCGCCGAGGAACTCACCATGGCCGAGGCCCGGCTCAAGAGCGCCGACCTCGACGCCCGCGCCAAGCTCCGGATGGCCGAGGCGATCCAGGCGGAGGCCGCCGCCGAGGGGCTGGCCGCGGTCCAGGTCCGCGACAAGGAGGCCGAGGTCATCGGCAAGGCGGGCCGCGCCGAGGCCGAGGCGACCGAGGCCCGGATGCGCGCTGAGGCCGAGGGCGCCCGGGCGAAGGCCCAGGCCGAGGCCGAGGCCATCGGCGGCAAGCTGAAGGCGGAGGCCGCCGGACTCACCGAGAAGGCCGCGGCGATGGCCGCCCTGGACGACGCCTCCCGCACCCACGAGGAGTACCGGCTGCGCCTGGAGGCGGAGAAGGACATCCGGCTGGCCGGCCTCGACGTGCAGCGGCAGGTCGCGGAGGCGCAGGCCACCGTGCTCGCCACCGGGCTGGAGAACGCCGACATCGACATCGTCGGCGGCGACTCGGTCTTCTTCGACCGGCTGCTGTCGTCCATCTCGCTCGGCAAGAGCGTCGACGGCTTCATGCGGAACTCCGACACCGCCAAGGCCCTCGCCGGGCCCTGGCTGGACGGCTCGGCCAGTTTCACCGACGACCTGACCCGCGTCCTCGGCTCCTTCTCCACCGCCGACGTGCAGAACCTCACGGTGTCCGCGCTGCTGATGAAGCTGATGAAGTCGGGCGCCACCGACGCCGGACAGGTGCAGCGGCTGCTGGACAGGGCCGGCGAACTGGGCCTCGCCGACACCCCGTTGACCGCGCTCAACGGCGCGTCCCGGGTCTGATCGCCGCCGGGGGTGCCGCGCCGCCGCGCCGAGGCGGACGGCGGCGCGGCACCCCGGCCTCTCGAAGGGAACACCGTCCATGGCCACCGACCTGGAGACGGGTGCGCACGACGCCGCCGACGCCGGCACCTACGAGGTGCTGCGCGACCGGCTGGCCGCCCAGGCCGCCGAGCTGGCCCGGCGCGCCGAGGACCTCAACACCCGCCGGGTGGAGGAGTTCGGCTCGGCCCGGCTCGAACTCGCCGGCACCGAACGGCTGCGCACCGAGCGGCCCGGGGTGCCCCGCGACATCGCCGCCGTCGGCGACGCGCTGCTGCTCGGCACCGCCGGCCGGTCCACCGCCGGCACCACCGAGGTGGCCGACGTCTTCACGCTGCACGACCGGGCACTGAACCCGCTGCCCGAGAACGCCGTCCCCGGACTGCTCGACGACCCCTCCTTCCGGCGGGAGTTCGAGGAACTGCACCGCTACTACCGGCAGGCCCGGCTGCTGCGGCTGCGCCCCGTCGGCGGGCGGCTGCTGGCCGTCTTCCGCACCGGCGAGAAGGCCGCCGACATCCGCGTCCTGCGCTGGACGCTCACCGACGACGGACGGGCCGTCTTCCTGGACGCGCGCGGCGAACGCGACGACGCCTTCCCGCCGCCCCACGACGTCACCTGGACCGCGGCCACCCGCGAGGACCACGTCCTCGGCCGCCATCCCCACGTCTCGGTGCGCGGCGAGCTGTTCGTCACCACCGTCGGCGGCGCCCTGACCGTCAAGCTGGAGGACGACACCGAGACCGGCGGGGGCGTCCACAGCGAGCCCGTCGACGAACCCCTCCAGGCCCTCGCCGACGCGGACATCGCCCACGCCCGGGTCGGCGCCCTGATCCTGCTGCGGGTGCGGCCGTACAAGGAGGAGACCGACCGGCACCTGGTCTTCAACACCCTGACCCGGACGGTGGTCCGCCTCGACGGGATCGGCCTCGCCTGCCGCCGCCTCCCCGACGACCAGGGCATCGTCTTCCCCGGCGGCTACTGCCTGGCCACCGGCGCCCACAAGACGTACGGACTCGACGCCTCCCGGCTGGAGTTCGAGCGCGAGGTGCGCTCGCCCAACGGCGAGGACGTGCTCTACGCCTTCCACGCGCGCGGCGAGAGCCGGGGGCTGCTGCTGTCGTACAACACCATCCGCAAGGAGATCGCCAACCCGCTGCCCTGCCGCGGCTGGGCGCTGGCCGGCGACGGGACCTTCGCGGTGCTGCGGGCGGACGGCGACGAACCGGCCCGGACGCACCCGGTGCAGCTCTGGGACTCGCCCTACCTCTCCGACACCCACGCCGCCGCCCGGCCCGCCGGCAGCGGACCGCTGGCCCGCGTCGGCAACGCCGACCTGGTGCGCGGCATCGCCGCCTGCCTCTCGGTGGCCGCCCTCGTCGCCGACGGCGTCACCACGGCGGAGGGCTACCGGGCACTGGCCGACGGCTGCGTCCGGGCCGCCGACGCCCACCACTGGCTGGACGAGGCCGAACTGGGCTCCCTGGCAGGGGCGCTGGACTCGGTGCGGGAGACCGCCGAGCAGGTGCTCGGTGAGTTCGAGACCGTCCGCGACCTGACCCGGCTGGCCGCCGAGGCCCGTGACACGGCCGCCGAACGGATCGCGGCGGCCGTGCGGCGGCTGCGCGGCGAGGCCCCCCGCGACGCGGCGTCCTGGGTCGACGGACTGACCGAACTGCGTTACGCCCACGGTCAGTTGCTCAACGTCAAGGAGCTGCGGCACGCCGACACCGAGGGG
This sequence comes from Streptomyces sp. NPDC107521, assembly GCF_055598485.1. Classification (NCBI taxonomy): domain Bacteria; kingdom Bacillati; phylum Actinomycetota; class Actinomycetes; order Kitasatosporales; family Streptomycetaceae; genus Streptomyces; species Streptomyces sp. NPDC107521. Next base: position 78,243 of record NZ_JBVKAT010000018.1, on the reverse strand, counting down.
ATCGACGCCCTCGCGGAGGAGGCCGAGCGGTCCCTGGCCGACCTCGGGCAGCGGGCCGTCGCCTTCCTCGCCCGCGAGGACGCCTTCGACGCCCAGCGCGAGGAGGCGGAACGGCTCGTCGCGGACGCCGGGGCCCTGGCCACCGTCGCCGAGGCCGCCCCCGTCGCCGCCCGGCTCGACGCCCTCGCCGACGGACTGCGCACGGTCACCGACGTGGTCGCCGGGCTCGACATGGGCGACGCCACCGTCCGCACCGCCCTCCTGGAGCGCATCGCCGGGGTCCTGGCCGGGGTCAACCGCGCCCGCGCCACCCTCGACTCCCGCCGCCGGGCGCTCCAGGACCGCGAGGGCCGCGCCGAGTTCGCCGCCGAGACGGCCCTGCTCGGCCAGGCGGTCACCGCCGCCCTCGCCGCCGCCGACACCCCCGAGCGGTGCGACGACCAGCTCGCCCGGCTGCTCGCCCGGCTGGAGGACCTGGAGTCCCGGTTCGCCGAGTTCGACGGCTTCCTCGCGGAGCTGGCCGACAGGCGCACCGAGGTCTACGACGCCCTCGCCGCCCGCAAGCAGTCCCTCGCCGACGAACGCGCCCGCCGCGCCGAGCAGTTGGCCGCCTCGGCCGCCCGCATCCTGGAGACCGTCGCCCGGCGCTCCACCGCCCTCCCCGACGCCGACGCGGTCAGCGCCCACTTCGCCTCCGACCCCATGGTCGCCAAGGTCCGGCGCACCGCCGACGACCTGCGGGCCCTCGGCGACACCGTCCGGGCGGAGGAGCTGGACGGACGCCTCAAGTCCGCCCGGCAGGAGGCCGTCCGCGCCCTGCGCGACCGGACCGACCTGTACGCCGACGACGGCCGCACCCTGCGGCTGGGCGGCCACCGCTTCGCCGTCAACACCCAGCCCCTCGACCTCACCCTCGTCCCGCACGAGGACGGTCTCGCCCTCGCCCTCACCGGCACCGACTACCGGGTCCCCGTCACCGACCCCGGCTTCGCCGCCCCGGGGGAGCACCGGGACCGCACGCTGCCCTCGGAGTCGCCCACCGTCTACCGCGCCGAGCACCTCGCCGCCCGGCTGCTGCGCGAGCACGGCGCCGAGTCGCTCGCCGCGGCCGACCTGACCGCCCTGGCCCGGGACACGGCCCGGGAGGCGTACGACGAGGGGTACGAGGCCGGGGTGCACGACGCGGACGCGGTGGCCCTGCTCACCGCGCTGCTGCCGCTGTACGAGACGGCCGGGACGCTGCGCCACGAGCCCGCCGCCCGCGCCGCCGCCCAGTTGTTCTGGGCGCACGGCACCACGACCGGGGAGCGCCAGTCCTGGACCCGCCGGGCCCTCTCGCTGGCCCGCGCCCGCGCCGCCTTCGGCCTCGGCCCCGCCATCGACGACCTGCGCGACGAACTGGCCCGCGCCCTGGAGGCGTGGAGCCCGGGCGGATGGAACGGCCCGGCGGCCGGGGCCGGCGGAGGAGCCGGCCGCGGGGCGCGCCCCGGCGGTCCCGGGGGCCCCGGGGAGCCCTGGGGGCCGGACGCCGGCCGGGAGGCCGGGAGCGGCGGCGGGGCGGTCCCCGCCGGCACCGGCGCTCCCGGGGCCACGGCTCCCGGCGGTCCCGGCGGTCCCGGTGGCCCGGGCGGTCCCGGTGGCCCGGGCGGGGCGTACGCGACCGGTGCCGGGAGCCCGTCCGGTCCCGGGACTCCCGGGAGCCCTGGAGGATCCGGGGGGCCCTGGGGGTCTCGGGGCCCGTCCGGTCCCGGCGGGCGGCCCGGTGCCGTGAGCCCGGAGGCCCACGCCTCCGCGGCCTACCTCTTCGACGAACTCACCCTCACCCCCGAGGGCTTCGTCCTCGGCGCCGCCACCCGCACCCTGCTGGAGAAGTTCCGCCGCACCGTCGGCGGCCCCGCCTACGACGACGACCTGGCCGCCCTCGACGACCTCGCCGCCCGGCGCCAGCTGGTCGAGGCGTGGCTGTCGTCGTACGCCGCCGCCACCGGCACCGGACTCACCGCCGGCGACCTGGCCGAGGCGGTGGCCGCCGAACTCTGCCCGGACCTGCCCCGGTACGACGGCGACGCACCGCCGACCGCCGTGGTGGAGGGACTGCTCGGCGCCCACCCGCGCGTCGAGGGCGGCCGGGCGGAGCTGCGCCTCGACGAGTTCCTGGCCCGCACCGGCCGGTTCGCCGCGCACGACGTGCCCGCCTTCCGCGCCCACCAGCGGCGCCGGACCGCCCTGGTGGCCGCCGAGCGCGCCCGGCTGCGCCTGGACGACCACCGGCCCCGCGTCATGTCCGCCTTCGTCCGCAACCGGCTGGTCGACGAGGTGTACCTGCCGCTCATCGGCGACAGCCTCGCCAAGCAACTGGGCGCCGTCGGCGGCGACAAGCGCACCGACACCGGCGGGATGCTCCTGCTGCTCTCCCCGCCCGGCTACGGCAAGACCACCCTCGTCGAGTACGTCGCCGAGCGGCTGGGCCTGATGCTGGTGAAGATCAGCGGGCCCGCGCTCGGCCACGGCGTCACCTCGCTGGACCCGGACGACGCGCCCAACGCCACCGCCCGCCAGGAGATCGAGAAGGTCAACTTCGCGCTGGCGTCCGCCAACAACACCCTGCTCCACCTCGACGACATCCAGCACACCTCGCCGGAACTCCTCCAGAAGTTCATCCCGCTGTGCGACGCCACCCGCCGCGTCGACGGGGTCCTGGACGGCCGCCCCCGCACCTACGACCTGCGCGGCAAGCGCTTCGCCGTCTGCATGGCCGGCAACCCGTACACCGAGTCCGGCGCCCGCTTCCAGGTGCCCGACATGCTCGCCAACCGGGCCGACGTGTGGAACCTGGGCGACGTGCTGACCGGCAAGGAGGAGGTGTTCGCGCTCAGCTTCCTGGAGAACGCGCTGACCGCCAACCCGGTGCTCGCCCCGCTCGCCGGGCGCGACCGGGCCGACCTCGGCCTGCTGGTCCGCCTCGCCGCGGGCGACCCCACCGCCCGCGCCGACCGGCTCGTCCACCCGTACGCCCAGGCCGAACTGGAGCGCGTGCTCGCCGTGCTGCGGCACCTGCTGGCAGCCCGGGAGACGGTGCTCGCCGTCAACGCCGCCTACATCGCCTCGGCGGCCCAGGCGGACGACGCGCGCACCGAGCCGCCGTTCCGCCTCCAGGGCTCGTACCGCAACATGAACAAGATCGCCCAGCGGATCCACCCGGTCATGAACGACGCGGAGCGCTCCGCCGTCCTCGACGACCACTACACCGCCGAGGCCCAGACCCTGGCCCACGGGGCCGAGGCGAACCTCCTCAAGCTGGCCGAACTGCGCGGCACCCTCACCCCGGAGCAGGCGGACCGCTGGGCCGAGGTGCGCGCCGCCCATGTGCGCGCCCGCGTCCTCGGCGGTCCCGAGGACGACCCGCTGGTCCGCGCGGTCGCCGCGCTCGGCCTCCTCGCGGACCGGGTCGCCGCCGTCGAGACGGCCATCACCCGCGCCGCCGATCCGCGCCATCTGCTCGCCGCCCCGCCCACCCGAAAGGAGCCGTGACGGTGTATCCCTTCCTCGCCCCGCTCGCCCCCGCCCTCCTGATCGTGGCCCTGAGCACCGCCGTCCTCGTCCGCCGCGACCGCCGCCGGATGGCCCCGGCCGCCGACGCCGGGTGCGCCGAGGGCGCCGGCCGCGAGCGGCGCCTCCGGAACCCGCTCCGCCGCCTCCGGCGCACCCCCCGCACCTGACGGCCCCCCCGCCCGCGGGGGCGCTGCCCGCGCCGGGGTCCGGCGGTGCCGGGGTGATGCCCGGGCCGGAGTGCCGTTGCGCCGGGTGCGGACAGCGCCGGGGTCCGGCGGTGCCGGGGTGATGCCCGGGCAGGGGTGCCGTTGCGCCGGGTGCGGGCAGCGCCGGGGTCCGGCGGTGCCGGGGTGATGCCCGGGCCGGAGTGCCGTTGCGCCGGGTGCGGGCAGCGCCGGGGTCCGGCGGTGCCGGGGTGATGCCCGGGCCGGAGTGCCGTTGCACCGGGTGCGGGCAGCGCCGGGGTCCGGCGGTACCGGGGTGAAGCCTGTGCCGGGGGTGCTGCGGTGCCGATGCCCTGCCCGGGCGGGGCTGCGGTGCCGATGCCCCTCGCGCGCCGAGGTGCTGCGGTGCTGGTGCGCTGCCACGCGCCGAGGCGCTGCGCTCCCGGGGGTGAGGGCAGCGCCGGGGGCCGCGGTACCGGGGGCGGTCGGCGCGGGAGTGCTGCCCGCGCCGGGTGTGCGCCGGGGCGCGGGTACGGAGGCGGCCGGGCTTCCGCGGCGCGGACAGCGGCCGTCGCGGGGGAGGGGAGCACACCCGGGCACGCTTCCCGGACCCCGGCCCGGGGAGCGTGCCCGGCCTCTGCCGGGGGGGAGCGTGCCCGTCCCGGGACCTTCCGGGGCCGCCCCCCGGGAACCGTTCTCGCTCTCCCCGGGAGGGACTCCGGCCCGCCGCCCCACGGCGGGCAGCCCCCGCCCCCGGCCACCTGACCAGGGGGGCCGTGCGCGTGTCCGGCACCCCGGGAGCCCGTACGGATGCGAGGGTGTGGGAGCCCACCGCCGTCCCACGGAGAGACCTCCTCGCATGGCCGTCATCCACCAGACCGTCCTCAAGCCCGACAAGATGGAACTGCTGGCCGCCTGGCTGCCCTTCCGGCCGTGGTACCGCGGCGGCGCGGAGGGGCCGGAGCCGGTCAAGGCGGGCGGCTTCCGGCTCGATGACCCGCGGGGTGCCGTCGGTATCGAGTTCATGATGGTCAACGACGTCTCCGGACTGCGCCCGGCCGCCTATCTGGTGCCGCTGGCCTACCGGGGCGCGCCGCTCGACGGGGCCGCGGAAGAGGCCCTCATCGGCGTCGCGGAGCACGGGGTGCTGGGACGCCGCTGGGTCTACGACGCCCTGCGCGACCCGGTGGCGGTGGCCCAGTTGGTGGCCCTGCTGGAGGGCCGGACGCGGGCCCAGCACCAGGACCTCAGCGACACCCCCGACGACGAGGTCGTCCTCTCCCGCGGGCAGGACGCCGCCCCCGGCGCGGTGGACCCCGCGGCGGCGGAGGCGACCGACGACGCCGAGGGCACGGTGCTGACCTTCCCGCACGGCGCGGCCCTGCGCCTGCACCGCGCCCTGCGCCCGGCCCCCGACGACGCCCCGGCGGCACCTCCGGAGGGGACGTCCCGGCTCACGGGCGTCTGGACGGCCGGGGACGACCGGCGCGTACGGGGCCTGCTCGCCGTCCTGCGCACGGGCCCGCGCCCCTGACACCGGAGCCGCCGCGCCGGAGCCGCCGGAGCGCCGGCGTTCGTGCTCCCGAACACCGTTGTTCAGAACGGCTGTTGGCATTGACCGGCGACCGAGCCGAGACCCCGCACCGCCTGGACCGTCCCGGACCACCCGGACCGTGCCGGATCACCCGGACCGTCCCGGACCACCGGGAGCGGCGGACCGGGACGCCCGTACTGATCGGATGGACGGACCGCAGCGCCCGCACCGACCCCTGCGCCCGGCGGTGACCGCAAGGTCGGCAGCGCCCTGAACGGCGGACCGGCACGGCCGACCGATCGCACGGCCGACCCGCAGCACGCGAGGCGTCGGCAGCGCACGCACCGCTCCCCAGTGCCCTGGGCACCCCCGACGCCCGTGCCGCCCGCCCGTGCCGCCCGCCCGTACCGCCCGTCCCGCCTCGCCGTCCCGCCTCGCCGTCCCGTCTCGCCTCGCCGTCCCGTCTCGCCTCGCCGGGGCGCTCAGCCGGTGGCCGCGGGCCGTGGCTCGCCCCGGAAGACCTGGCGGGTGTGCCAGTCGCGGTGGGCGGCGGCGACGGCGGGCGCGCCCGGCTGGGGCCCGGTGAGGGGCCGCCCCGCGAGCGCCGTCACCTGCGCCCGCGCGGCGGGTCCGTGGCCGACGAAGCTCTGGGAGACGAGGACGCGGTGACCGTCCCCGACGCCGAGCACCCCCTTGTCGAACAGCTTGTGGTGCAGCGAGCACAGGCACAGCCCGTTCTCCACGGAGTCCGGGCCGTCGAACGCCCACCAGCGCACGTGCGCCGCCTCCAGCCCGACCGGCACCGCGCCGAGGCGGCCGTCGTAGCCGCAGAAGGCGCACCGGAACTCGTAGGCGGTCAGCACCCGTTCGCGCATCCGGGGGTCCCGCCGCCCGCGCACCGCCGCGCGCGGCGCGGGCACGGCCGGTTCCAGCTCCAGCCCGACGGCCTCGCACAACTCGGCGTGCAGGGAGGGCGGGAAGTGCAGGTCGAGCAGGGACCGGGCCATCCGGGCGCCGAGGCGGGGATCGCGGCGCAGCGCCTGCCGCAGCTCCGGCGCGAGCCGCCCGGCGGCACCGGAGGAGCGGAGCGCGCCCTCACCGGTACCGGGGGAGCCGGGCCCGCGGTCGGTGCGCACCTCCCACACCCCGTCACCGACCAGATGGTGGAAGGGGTAGGCGGGCGTGGTCCGGTTCGGAGGCCCGTACTCGGCCAGCAGCCCCCGCAGCTCCCCCTCGACGGCGCTGTACCGCAGCACCCCGTCGGCGTCCGCCTGGAACCGCCCGAGCGCGTACAGCAGCAACAAGGGCTTGTGCGGCGCCCGTACCCCGTTCCGACTCCACTGCCGCAGCCCCGCGACCCGCTCCAACCAGTCCATGCCCCTGGATCGTAGCCCCCGCCCCCGCCCCCGGGGCCGAGCGCCGGGAGTCACCTGCCCGGGGCCCGGCCCGACGAAGCCCGGTGACCCTGCGATCGCCCGGTTCGTGGCCCTGGATTCACGCCGGAATTCGGTTCACCCGCAGGTCAGTAGTGCTCTTGACCGCCAAAGCCGACCCCATGTATACATGGCGCACATGAGTCGGTCATCAGGTGCGGATCGTCGACCCGCGGACTGCGCGGCCTCCGCCGGCGTGACCGGTTCCATCGATCCGTCACGGAGGGCGGCATGGGAAGAACGACCGGAAGTCCGACGCCAGGCGCCATGTCGGCCCAGGACTCCACATATGAGCGGTTGCGGATGCGCATCCTGCATCTGCCCCATGACGAGGGGGTCTTCTTCAACGAGGTGGCGCTCGCGACCGAACTGGGGATCTCCCGGACCCCCGTGCGCGAAGCGCTTCTGCGGCTCGAGGCGCAGGGATGGCTGAAGATCCTCCCCCGCAAGGGGGCCTTCATCCCGCCCATCTCCGATTCGGAGATCGCTTCCGTCATGCAGGCGCGGTTCCTCATCGAGGAGTGGAGCGTCAAGCAGGTGATCGACGCACAGCTCGACCTGTGTGACGCGCTGGACGAGCTGCTCGACGAACAGGAGAAGTTCCTGGACGACGCGACATCGTTCATCGAGTTGGACCGTCAGTTCCACCGGACGATCGTGTTGGCGGCGGGCAACCCGGTCCTGGCCGAGTTCTACGAGACGCTGCGCGACCGCCAGCTGCGTATGAGCATTCGAGCCATGGGCAGTCGGGGCGACCGGGGGCGCCGGGTGATGGACGAGCACCGTGCGATCGTCACCGGACTGCGGGAGCTCGACACGGAGCGCGCCGCTCAGGAAGTCCACTCCCACCTTGACGCGACTCTGGCCGCCCTGCGCTCCCATGGGTCCGTACTGTCATCCACGTTCAAGGGGCTCGGATGAGAGTCGCGCTTCTGCAGGTCGCCAGTCCTCCGGACGAAATCATGGCGGTCCGCGTACGACGTGTCGGCGGGATGGTCCGCGCGGCCGCGTCCGACGGAGCCGGGCTCATCGTCCTTCCGGAGTTGTGGGCGTCCGGCTACTTCGCCTTCGACCAGTACGCCGCCCATGCCGAGACGCTCTCGGACGGTGAGAACGTGTCGGCCATGAGCGAGTGGGCCCGATCCCTGCGTGTGTACCTCCTGGGCGGCAGCGTCCTCGAGAAGGGTGCCGCCGGCGCGATCCACAACACCGCGGTGCTCTTCGACCCCGACGGCACGCTCGTCCACGCCTACCGCAAGACGCATATGTATGGCTACCGGTCGCGTGAAGCCGAACTCCTGACGCCGGGGCGTGAAATATCCTCGGTGCGGACCGATTTTGGCGTCGTGGGCTCATCCACGTGCTACGACGTCCGTTTCCCCGAAGTCTTCAGGGAACTGCTGGATCAAGGCACGCAAGCAGCTCTCGTGCCTGCGGCATGGCCGATCGACCGAATCGCACACTGGCGGTTGCTGACTTCGGCCCGTGCCGTCGAGAACCAGATGTATGTCATCGCCTGCAATGCCGCCGGTGAGCACGGCGCCGTCAGGCTCGGTGGCCACAGCCGCATCGTCGGTCCCTGGGGTGATGTCCTGGCGGAGGCGGACGGCGCCGATGAGCAGGTCGTCAGCGCCGACATCGACCTCGCCGCCGTCGATGAGGCACGGGCCTCCTTCCCCGTCACGCGCGACCGCGTAGTCGGCGCGGAGTAGCGGCCCGCCTCCGGCTCGACTTCCCCGGCTCTCGTCGCGGCCGGGTCGTCCCGGCCCCGCGGGCGCTCTCTTCCACCCGGCGGCGTGCGGCGCCGTTCTGCGGGCCGGCGCGCCCCCGAATAGCCATCCGAAGGAATCGCCTTGACGGTCAAAACCCTTCATTTTCGTGACGTCAGCACGGGATCCGCGATTGTCCTCCAGCCCAAGGCGCTGGTGATCGCGGGCTTCACGGGCGCGGATCAAAAGTCTGTGCGTGAACACATCCAGGAACTGTCGGACCATGGAATCACCCCGCCGCCATATATTCCGATATTTTATCGGGCGCCGGTCTCGCTTCTCACTCAGGATGAGTCTATTCTCGTCTCGAGCAAGGAGAGTTCGGGTGAAGTGGAGCCCGTGCTCATCTGCGCCGAAGGCGAATGGTATCTGGCGCTTGGCAGTGATCACACCGCGCGGGACGTGGAGAAGGAAAGCATCCCCGAATCAAAGGTGTCCTGCCCGAAGCCGGTCAGCAGAAACGTCATCCCGCTCAAAGAAGCCGCAGGGGACTGGAACAGGTCAAGGATTCGCAGCTACGCCGACGGCGCTCTCTACCAGGAAGCGCCTCTGGCCGACATCCTGCCCGCTCAGGAGATTCTGGACTCGTACAGGAAGTCGAGCGGTTCCACTACGAGTGGGCTCGTCATGTTCCTCGGCACAGTGCCCCTGAAGGGTAAATCCTTCCAATTTGCCACCCGCTTCACGGTCGAACTCGTCAAGGACGGCGCCGTGATGCTGTCCTGCAGCTACACCATCGCGTCCCGAAGTGACCGGACGCAGAACCAAGGAACGGACGGAAGCAACATGAGCAAGCCTGCCCTGGAATTCTTCCCAGTCACCGATGTCGAATGGACCCCCGTGCCGGAAAGCGGCTGCGAGGGCTTGGACGAGCGGATCCTCGCCCAGGACGGGGAGATCGCGACTCGAATCCTCCGCTTCGCCCCGGGAACGGACACGACGCCCAACGGTGAGCAGTCCCATGAGTTCTGGGAGGAAGTCTACATCCTTTCGGGATCGATCCACGATCTCGGTATCGGCAGGACGTTCACGGCCGGCATGTACGCCTGCCGGCCCCCGGGCATGAAGCACGGCCCCTGGGTCTCGCCGGATGGGTGCACGACCTTCGAGGCCCGGTACACCCGCGGCGAGGCGCCGGAGAGAGGGAGATCCCAGTGAGCGCAAGTGCACTTGAGGCACACCGCCCCCTGAGGAGCACCACCGGCAAGGCAACGCTCGGAGCCACCCTGGGCAGTGTGGTGGAGTGGTTCGACGTAGCCGTCTACGCCTATCTGGCACCCGTCATCGGGATGAATTTCTTTCCGACCGGTAATCAGGCGACAGGACTTCTCCTCTCGTTCGCCGTGTTCGGCGCCGCCTTCGTTGTACGTCCCCTCGGAGGTTTGGTCTTCGGGGTCCTGGGGGACAGGATCGGCCGCCAGAAAGTCCTCGCCGCCGTACTGCTGCTGGTCTCCGGCGCGACCGTCGGAATTGGTCTCCTCCCCACTTACGCCGCCGTCGGGGTGGCCGCGCCGATCGCGCTGGTGGGCCTCCGCCTGATCCAAGGGTTCTCCGCCGGCGGTGAACTCAGTGGTGCTGCGGTCTTCGTTGCCGAACACTCGCCGCCCAAGCGCCGTGGCTACTTCGTCAGTTGGATGGAGATGGGGGCCATCGCGGGGTTCCTGCTCGGCGCCCTGGCCGTTCTGGCTCTGAACCTCTCCCTCACCGAGTCCCAGCTCCATGCGTGGGGATGGCGCATCCCGTTCCTCATGGCCGCACCCATGGGTGCCATCGGCCTCTATGTACGGTCCAAACTTGAGGAGACGCCCGAATTCACGGAGGTCAAGGAGAGCGGGGAGGTCGAAGCGCACCCCCTGCGCGAGACGCTCGTCCACCACTGGCCGGCCGTGCTCCGCGCCGCGGGCTTCGGTCTGTACCAGAACGCCGCCCTGTACGTGATTCTCACCTTCGTCCCCTCGTACATGGAGGTGACCCTCGAACGGGGTTCTGACGTCGCGGCACTCTCCGCGGTCGTCACCATGACGGTGATCTGCGTCTTCATCCCCATTGTCGGGCACGTCTCGGATCGGATCGGCCGTCGCCCATTGCTCATGGGTTCATGCGTCATATCGCTCCTGACGTCTGCTCCGTTGTTCTGGCTCATGGGTCGGCAGAGCGTGGCAGCAGTATTCGCAGCTCACCTCCTGCTCGGTGTCTTCCTTTCCCTCTACCTCGGCGTGACGATGGCCGCGATCAGCGAACTGTTCTCGACCAAGGTCCGGTTCGGAGGTTTCGCCATAGGCTACAACCTCTCCGTCGCCGCCTTCGGTGGAACAGCCCCGTTCATCGTCACGTGGATGATGGGATTTTTGGGAAACCTCGCTCCGGCCTACTACATCATGGCCACCGCCGCCGTCACTTTGATGGTGGTCGCCACGAGTCCCGAGACGGCGCCGAGAAGGATCGAGCGGACTCTTCATTCTGGCTGATCCGGTCCCGTCCGCCGGTCCGGCAACACCGGAACTCGTGACACTCGGCGCCTGTTCCGCTCTCTCTGGCCGTCCTTCTCGACGGCAACGCACGGAATTCTTCCGAACCATCCTCCACCGGTGTGGCCGCCGGGGATCGAAGGTCAATTCCCGGCGGCCATCCTGGGAAACGAAAGGACAAAACTCATGTCGTCCCTGGAGCTGTGGCGACTGCGGGCGGAATTCGCCCGACGGCTGTCCGACATGTACGCGGAAGAGGTCCCCGCCTACAACACCCTCGTCGAGGTCTCCACCGAGGTCAACGAGGAATGTCTGCGCCGCAAGGGTGCCGAGGCGGAGCGGCTCGGCAGCATCTCCCGTGTCACGGCCGAGCGGCACGGAGCCATCCGTGTCGGCTCCCGGCGGGAGATGTCCCAGGTCGCCCGGGTGTTCGCCGCCTTCGGTATGCACCCGGTGGGCTTCTACGACCTGCGGGACGCTTCCAGGTCCTCGGTGCCCGTCGTGTCCACCGCCTTCCGTCCGATCGAGCAGGACGAACTGGCCAGGAACCCCTTCCGGGTGTTCACCTCGATGCTCGCGGCCGACGACCCCCGCTTCTTCGGCACGGAGCTGCAGGAGCGGCTACGGGCCTTCTTCAGCGCCCGTGTGCTCTTCCCCCCGGAGCTGTTGGACCTCGCAGACAAGGCCGCCGCCGACGGCCGCCTCCCGGCACCGGAGGCCGAACGCCTGCTGCATCTGGCCGCGGGGGCGTTCAAGCTCTCCGGCGACCCGGTGGACCACGCCTGGTACAGGACGCTCGAAGCGGTCTCGGCCGTCGCCTCGGACATCGGCGGCGTGACGAGCACCCATATCAACCATCTGACCCCTCGGGTGCTGGACATCGACGACCTCTACGTCCGTATGGAGGCGCGGGGCATCACCATGATCGACGAGATCCAGGGGCCGCCGCGATGGGACGGACCGGACGTCCTGCTGCGCCAGACGTCCTTCCGTGCCCTCGCCGAAGACCGCCTCTTCCGCTTCGAGGACGGAAGCCTCGGCCCGGGTGAACTGCGCGTGCGCTTCGGTGAGGTCGAGCAGCGCGGCATCGCCCTCACCCCCGCCGGGCGGGACCTGTACGACCGGATGGTCGCCGAGACCGACCGGCGGCTGGCCGCCGGGGAGGGCGACGGGGTGCGCGTCGACGTCGCCCGCCGGATATGGGAGGAGAACCTCCCGCGCACCGAGAGGGAACTCGCTCTCCGGAGGCTGGCCTACTTCACGTACACGCTTGACCGAGACGCCGTCCCGCCTCACTTCGGCGACTCGTTCCAGGGCCGGCCCCTCCCGCTGCACCTCCTCATCGAGAAGGGCATCGCCGTTCCCGAGCCCATCGTGTACGAGGACTTCCTGCCTCGCTCCGCGGCGGGGATCTTCCAGTCCAACCTCACCGACGAAGGGTCCCGGGACGACGCTCAGACCGAGAGCGACTACGACATCACCGTGATGTCCGAGATCGTCGGCCGTCCGGTCGCGGACCCCGACGACCTCTACCGGCGCCAGCAGGATCGCTCCCTGCGGGCGCTCGGCGAGGCGCTCGGGAGGGACATCACCCCCTGAGTACCGGCCGCGGGGAGAGCCCGCGGAGGGGGAGGCGCCAGGCGTCCGCCCCCGTGCGGCGCGGAGAGCCCACCCGCCCGCCACGGCCGCGGTCCGTGGTCCCGGTCCGCAGCAGCGCACTGCCCGCCCGGCACGCATCGGCCGCCGGAGCGGGAGCCCGGACGAGAGCAAGCCGAAGCAAGGAGTAGCACCACCATGGCCCCCGCATCGACAGATATCCGGCACAGGACGCCGCCGGGGGGATCCTTCCTCGAAGACCTGAGGTCAGCGCTGGGCGAGACCGTCGACGCCTCGTCCCTGACCCGCGCGCTGTACTCCACGGACGCCTCCAACTACCGGGTGGTACCGGAAGTGGTGGTCACGCCCCGATCCCGGGAGGACGTCACCTCCGCCGTGGCCATCGCCCGGGCGCACCGGGTACCTGTGACCGCGCGCGGCGGGGGGACGTCCTGTGCCGGGAACGCGGTGGGCACCGGTCTGGTCATCGACTTCTCCCGCCACATGAACCGGGTGATGTCCATCGACTCCGACAACTCGACAGCGGTGGTCGAGCCGGGCGTCGTCCTGGACGCGCTCCAGGAGGCGGCCCAGCCGTTCGGACTGCGCTTCGGGCCCGACCCGTCCACCGCCACCCGTTGCACTCTGGGCGGGATGATCGGCAACAACGCCTGCGGACCTCACGGCCTTTCCTATGGGCGCACAGCGGACAACATCGTCTCGATGACCTGGCTGACGGGGAGCGGGCGGATCATCACGGCCGGATCCGGGACAGACGCTCTGGGCGCGTTGCCCGGGCTAGCATCCTTCGTCAGTGAGCACCTGGCCGTCATCCGGACCGAGTTCGGCCGCTTCGGACGGCAGATCTCGGGATACTCGCTGGAACACCTGCTTCCCGAGAACGGACAGAATCTCGCCGCGGCCCTGGCCGGCACCGAAGGCAGTTGCGGAATACTGCTCGAAGCCACCGTCAAGCTCGTGCCCCGCGCGCCGGCCCCGGCGCTCGCGGTGCTCGGCTACACCGACATGGCCGCCGCCGCCGACGACGTACCCAACCTGCTGCCCCTGCGGCCGCTGGCCCTTGAGGGCCTCGACGCCCAACTCGTCGACATCGTCCGACGCGCGCACGGCCGGGATGGCGTCCCGCCCCTGCCGACCGGGGGCGGCTGGCTCATCGCCGAGCTCGCGGGAGCCACCTCCGAGGCCGCCGTCGAGGCCGCCGGAAGGCTCGTCGCCGCTTCCCACGCCCTGGACGCCGAAATCCTGCCGGCCGGACCGGAGGCTACGCGCCTGTGGCGGATCAGAGCCGACGGCGCGGGATTGGCGGGCCGTACCGTCACGGGCGAACAGGCCTGGCCCGGCTGGGAGGACTCCGCCGTTCCCCCTCAAAGGCTCGGCGGGTACCTGCGGGGGCTGGAGGCCCTGATGGCGGAGGAGGCCCTCTCCGGCCTCGTCTACGGCCACTTCGGAGACGGCTGCGTGCACGTCCGCGTCGACTTTCCCCTTGATCACGACGGGGCGCCCATGCGCCGGTTCCTCGAACGCGCGGCGGAACTCGCGGTCGCCCACGGCGGCTCCCTCTCCGGCGAACACGGCGACGGGCGCGCGCGATCAGAACTGCTCAACACGATGTACAGTCCCGAGGCACTCCGGGCCATGCGGAGGTTCAAGGCACTGCTCGACCCGGAGGATCTGATGAACCCCGGCGTCGTGGTCCGCCCCGCGCCGCTGGACGCCGATCTGCGTCGGCCTCAGGCCCTTCCGCTCCAGGCGGGCGACGGCTTCGCCTTTGCCCACGACAGCGGCGACATCACCAAAGCCGTCCATCGCTGTGTGGGCGTGGGCAAGTGCCGCGCCGACCTGCGTCCACAGGGCGGCTTCATGTGCCCGTCCTACACCGCCACCCGTGACGAGAAGGACTCGACCCGCGGCCGTGCCCGGACGCTGCAGGAGATGCTCAACGGAGGCGTCGTCAACCTCGGCTGGAACTCCCCGGAGGTCCACGAAGCCCTCGACCTCTGCCTGAGCTGCAAGGCATGTGCCAACGACTGCCCCACGGGTGTCGACATGGCGATGTTCAAGTCCGAGGCACTCCACCAGGCCTACCGCGGTCGCATACGCCCCTTGAGCCACTACACCCTCGGCCGTCTTCCCCAATGGCTCAGGCTCGCCGCCCCGGCGGCCCCACTGGTGAACCTGGCCGGCCGGATCCCCCCACTGCGCAGACTGATGATGACCATGATGGGTGCCGACCCCCGTCGGTCCCTGCCGCGACTGCCCCTGCTCCCCTTTCGCTGGCGGAAGCGGGTCGATCGCACCGCCATGGACACGGGAGGGACGCCGAAGATCCTTCTCTGGGTCGACTCCTTCACCGACGCGATGGCGCCGGACGTCGCCCGCGCCGCACTGGAGGTACTCTCCGCCGCCGGCGCGGACGTCGACATCGCGGACTCCGGAGCCTGCTGCGGTCTCACTCTCATCTCCACGGGCCAACTCACCGCGGCCAAGGCCCGACTCCGCAGGACCTTGGACCTGCTCGTCCCCCACGTCAGGGAAGGCCGGACCGTCGTCGGCCTGGAACCCAGCTGCACGGCGACGCTCCGTTCGGACCTGCTCGAACTCCTGCCCGAGGACCCTCGCTCCGTCGAACTGGCCCGATCGGTGCGAACCGTCGCGGAGTTCCTCACCTCGATCGACTGGACCCCGCCCCGGGTTGCCGAGAAGCTCCTGGTTCAGCCGCACTGCCACCACTACTCGGTGATGGGATACGGCGCCGACCGGTCCCTTCTCGAAGCCATGGGCTGCGACGTCGAGACCTCCGCCGGGTGCTGCGGTCTGGCCGGCAACTTCGGGATGGAGAAGGGGCACTACGAGGTGTCCGCGAGCATCGCCCGGGAGGGCATCCTCGCCAGGGCGGCAAGCGCCCCCGACCGGAGGATCATGGCCGACGGTTTCTCCTGCCGCACGCAGATCCGGGACCTGGCGGCTCTCGACAGCCGCCATCTCGTGCAGGTCATCGCCGGCGCTCTCCGAAAGGACGCGGGTACCTCCTGAGGCCGAAATCGCGCTGCCGCACTCGGACATCGGCCTGACCGAGATCCCGCCTCGGTGAGGCGGGCGACGGGCGGAGGCTGACATGGGCGCACTCGGACCGGATTCGCGCACCCTCGGCTGTTCGATGTGCCGCGGGTCGTCACACCAGGTGCGGTCGACCGTCGATCACATTGAAACGATCACTCAGAAGACCTACGGTCGCGGACGCGCCGCAGGAGATGTCCCGTCAGCACCCCTGCCCAGGCCACCAGTGACAGCGTCGCGGCGATCCTCACCCAGGGCGCCGTGCCGGTACTGGCCGCCGTCCACCCGGAGAACAGGATCCACAAGCACACCCAAGCCGGGCTGTCGAGGAAATCAGTCCTCGGGTTCCGCGACACCCCACGCTCCCGCTGCCGACACCGTGACCCTGTTCGCCACGACGGGAGGATATGACAGCGGATCGGGCGATACAGGAAGCGGCCAGGGTCTTTCATTTGGATCGGGCCCGGACCGGGGAGCGGGCTCCGGCGCCGTGCGTCGCAAGGCGGAGGCGGAGGCGGGAGTCGGGGCGGAGTCCTGGCGCCCGACGACAACGCGGCGAGGTGCGGTGCCAGGGCCCGCGAGCCCGGCATGATCCAAACGAGAGGCCCTGGGGCACCCTGTCGGCCACAGCGTGCTTCCGTTCCGCGGCGACGAGAAGGAAAGCCGCCGCACCGCTCCGCGCGCTGCCGGATCGTTCCACTCCCTGCTGCAGGGAAAGCCGCGGGCCGTTCTGCCGGAGCACCGACCGCCGACATCCGGCACCCCGCCAGGAGCCCGGGTGGGCCGGGGGAGGGGGCAGGGGCCCTCGTGCGTTCCCGGGCGCGGGCGGGGCGGAGCCCGGAGGTTCCGGGGCCGTCACGCCCCCGGACGCGACGGGGCGAGGACCCGATGCCTCGCCCCTGTCGGACCTGTCGGTCAGGGCCAGACCAGGCAGTACGGCTGGTGGCCCGCCTCGTGCAGGCGGTGGCTGAAGTCCTGCCACTCGTGCAGGAGCCGGTAGACGTTGAACGCGTCCCGGGGGCCGCCGCGGTCCGGGACCGTGGACCATATGAAGGCCGCCGCGCCGACCGCCTCCTCGCCGACGCCGCGCAGCGGGTCCACGACCGTCATCGGGAGCTTCACGACGGCGTAGTCGGGGTGCAGCACGACCAGCTCCAGGGGCGGCACCCGGTGCAGGGGGACGCCCTCGATGCCGGTGAGGACCATCGCCGCCATCGTCTCCGGCTTGATCTTCGTGAACATGCCGCCCATGCCCAGCTCGTCGCCGCCCAGTTCCTCGGGGCGCATCGAGATCGGGACGCGGGCCGCCGTCGCCCCGTCGGGCGCGCCGAAGTACTTGTAGGTCACCCCCACCCGACCACCATTCCCGCTCCCCGCCCCGAGGCGCCCGCCGACCCGTCGGCCGGGGCGGTCCGGGTCGTCCGGCGCGCCGTACGACTGCTGTGACTCGCGTGCTTCGGTCATGTCCTCGGCGTCGCGTCGGTGCCTTCCCCGCCGGGCCCGACGAGGACCCAGATCATCGGTCCCCTCGCCCAGTCCGCCACCGCGATGCATATCTCCACCCGACTGCTTTTCTGGGCCGCACGGACCCGCCACGCGACCCGATCATCGTGTCAGTGACCTCCCCCGCGGCCGTCCGCCGAAACGTGTGGTGCGACAAATGTCCGCAGGATGCCGCTGACGGCCGTCCGCGCCGCCCGGTGGGCCGCGTGGACGTGCCCCAGTCTGGCAGACGGCACGGCTTCCGGGCCGGTTGTCTACCCTGAACGGGGTCACCCTGGGCAACCGGAGTCCGAAAGTCGCACAAAGACGAGAAGGTCGGAGTAGTCGCACGTCATGAGCGAACTGGCATATCCATACGAAGCACCGGCCTCGCGGGCGCTGTTCGACCGGGCCACCGCCGTCACCCCCGGTGGCGTGAACTCACCGGTCCGGGCCTTCGGCGCCGTGGGCGGTACGCCCCGTTTCATGGTGTCCGGCAGCGGGCCGTACCTGACCGACGCCGACGGGCGCGAGTACGTCGACCTGGTCTGCTCCTGGGGACCGATGATCCTCGGCCACGCCCACCCCGAGGTGGTCGCGGCCGTGCGCGAGGCGGTCGGGCGCGGCACCTCCTTCGGCACGCCCTCGGAGGGCGAGGTCGCGCTCGCGGAGGAGATGACCTCCCGGGTCGCCCCGCTGGAGCGGGTGCGCCTGGTCTCCAGCGGCACCGAGGCCACCATGTCCGCCATCCGGCTGGCCCGCGGCTTCACCCGGCGCACCAAGGTGATCAAGTTCGCCGGCTGCTACCACGGCCACGTCGACTCGCTGCTCGCCGCCGCCGGGTCCGGGGTCGCCACCTTCGCGCTGCCCGACACCCCCGGTGTCACCGGCGCCCAGGCGAGCGACACGATCGTGCTGCCGTACAACGACCTCGACGCCGTGCACGCCGCCTTCGCCGCCCACCCGGGGGAGATCGCCTGCGTGATCACCGAGGCCGCCCCGGGCAACATGGGCGTCGTGCCGCCGCTGCCCGGCTACAACCAGGGGCTCAAGGACGCCTGCGCCGCCAACGGCGCGCTGTTCGTCTCCGACGAGGTGATGACCGGCTTCCGCACCAGCCGCGCCGGGTGGTACGGCGTCGAGGGCGTCGTGCCCGACCTGATGACCTTCGGCAAGGTCATGGGCGGCGGCTTCCCCGCCGCCGCGTTCGGCGGGCGGGCGGACGTCATGGAGCACCTCGCCCCGGCCGGGCCCGTCTACCAGGCGGGCACCCTCTCCGGGAACCCGGTCGCCACCGCCGCCGGGCTCGCCCAGCTCCGGCTGCTCGACGACGCGGCGTACGCCGGGGTCGACGCCGTCTCGGCGAGCATCCGCGCGATGGTCGGCGAGGCGCTGGGCAAGGAGGGCGTCGCCCACACCGTCCAGGCCGCCTCCACCATGTTCTCCGTCTTCTTCACCGACCGCCCGGTGCGGAACTACGAGGACGCCAAGGCGCAGGAGTCGTTCCGCTACACCGCCTTCTTCCACTCGCTGCTGTCGAACGGCGTCTACCTGCCGCCGTCCTCCTTCGAGTCCTGGTTCGTGTCCACGGCCCATGACGAGCGGGCGCTCCAGCGCGTCGCGGACGCCCTCCCGGCGGCGGCCCGCGCGGCGGCGGAGGCGACGGCGTGAGCACCCCCGGCGGCACGGGGACCCCGGACGGCACGGGGACCCCCGAGGACGCGGGCACCCGCGAGGGCACCGGCCTCCCCGGCGCCGGCCGGTCCGGCGACGGGCCGCGCCACGAGAACACCGAGACGACGACCACGGGAGCGGACGGCCAGATGAGCGAGCGCGACGACGACCTCACCGTCGTCCATGTGATGCGGCACGGCGAGGTCGACAACCCGACCGGCGTGCTCTACGGCCGCCTGCCCGGCTACCACCTCTCCGAGCTGGGCCGGCGGATGGCCGAGCGGGTCGCGGAGCACCTGGCCTCCCGCGACATCACCCATGTCGTCGCCTCCCCGCTGGAGCGGGCGCAGGAGACGGCGGCGCCGATCGCCAAGACGCACGGGCTGGACGTGGACACCGACGGGCGGCTGATCGAGGCCGGCAACGTCTTCCAGGGCAAGACCTTCGGCATCGGGGACGGCGCGCTGCGCAGGCCCGCCAACTGGAAGCACGTCGTCAACCCCTTCAAGCCGTCCTGGGGCGAGCCGTACGTCGACCAGGTGGTGCGGATGATGGGCGCGCTGCACACGGCGAAGGACCGGGCGCGCGGCCACGAGGCCGTCGTCGTCAGCCACCAGCTCCCCATCTGGATACTGCGGTCGTACGCCGAGCGGCGGCGGCTGTGGCACGACCCGCGCAAGCGGCAGTGCACGCTGGCCTCCCTGACGACGTTCACCTTCCGCGGCGACCGGATCGTGTCCGTCGGCTACACCGAGCCCGCGCTGGACCTCGTGCCGCCGCACCTGCGCGCGGGCGCCAGGCCGGTGAAGGGGGCGGGCGCGCAGGGCAAGGCGTTCGGCGCCTGATCCCTCACGGGGGCCCGACGGTACCCGGCCCCGAGGGCGGACCCGGCGGCACTGAACCCGAGGGGCGGCCCCGGTGGTGCGTGATCACCACCGGGGCCGCCCCTTCCCCGTTCCCCCGCGCCCCGCGCCCCCGGGGAGGCCGGGTCCCGCGCCCCCGTGCCCCGCGCGGACGGGCCCCGTACCTCGCACCCCGTGCGGCCGGGCCCGCGCCTCCGCACACCCGGCGTCTCCCCGCCCCCCCCGTACTCCGCGAGGCCGGGCAGCGGTGCCCGCGTCTCCGCGCGCACCGCACCTCCGCACCTCCGCACCTCCGGCGTCTCAGCGCACCCCGCACCTCTCCTCCGCGCGCCCCGAGCCGCCCGTCCCGCGGCCCCGCCCCCCCGTTACACAATCCGTACACATTTGCGGAACCCGCTCGTTCGTTGTGTCCTCTCTTCCAGTGCCGCGACAGGCAGCCTTCGCCCCGTCGCGGCGCCCGGCACGCCCGCCCGCCGTTCCGGCCGACCCCCGGGGACGTCCCGTACGAGGACCTCCGGCCGGCCCGCGGGGCGCACGCACCGGACGCCGCTCGCCCCGGTGAAAGCCGCCCGTCGCGCACCAGTGACCGCACAGGACGCGACGAACGAGGCTGCGATGCGCACTCCCAACCGCACACTCACCCGCAGGGGGATGCTCGGCATCGGTGCCGGGGCCGCTGCCGCCGCCGGGCTCGCGGCCTGCGGCTCCGGTTCCGGCTCCCAGGCACCCGCCGGTCCCGCCGGGGGCTCCCGCGAGCCCGGCGGCCGTCCCACCCCGTCCGGCAGCCCCGAGCCCACCGCCCGGCCGATCGGCGACGGCTCCACCGCGTTCACCGGGCGGCAGCCGCACCAGCCGGCCGCGCCCCGGCCGCTGGAGCCGGGCCAGGCGCCGCCGCAGTTCGTCGTCTTCTCGTGGGACGGCGCGGGCGAGGTCGGCAACGGACTGTTCCCGCGCTTCCTGGACCTCGCCGAGGAGCACGGCGCCCACATGACCTTCTTCCTCTCGGGCCTCTACCTGCTGCCCGAGTCGAAGAAGCGCCTCTACGACCCGCCGAACAACCCGCGCGGCGCCTCCGACATCGGCTACCTCACCGACGCCCACATCAAGGACACCCTGGCCGGGGTGCGCCGGGCGTGGCTGGAGGGCCACGAGATCGGCACCCACTTCAACGGGCACTTCTGCGCGGGCCGCGGCAGCGTCGGCGACTGGACCCCGGCGCAGTGGCGCAGCGAGATCGACCAGGCCAAGGCGTTCGTCAAGGAGTGGCGCACCAACACCGGCTGGACCGACGAGCCGCCCCTCCCCTTCGACTACGACAAGGAGCTGGTCGGCGGGCGCACCCCGTGCCTGCTGGGCCAGGACCGGCTGCTGCCCACGGCCCGGGAGCTGGGCTGGCGGTACGACGCCTCCTCGCCGGGCGGGCGCCAGACCTGGCCGGTGAAGCGGGGCGGGATCTGGGACCTGCCGCTCCAGCAGATCCCCTTCCCCGGGCGCTCCTTCGAGGTGCTCTCGATGGACTACAACATCCTCGCCAACCAGTCCGTCAGCACCACCCGGGCCCCCGCCCACAACCACCCCGCCTGGCGGACCCAGGCCACCGAGGCGTACATATCGGGCTTCCGGCGGGCATACGAGTCGAACCGGGCGCCGTTCTTCGTCGGCAACCACTTCGAGGAGTGGAACGGCGGCATCTACATGGACGCCGTCGAGGAGGCCCTGAAGCACATCGCGCGGGAGCGGGACAAGGGCGGCGACATCCGGATGGTCTCCTTCCGTCAGTTCACCGACTGGCTGGACGCGCAGCGCCCCGAGACGCTGGCGGCGCTGCGCACCCTGGACGTGGGACAGGCCCCGGCGGGCGGCTGGAAGGCCCTCCTCGGCGCGGCGGACACCGGGACCGGCACGGGCACCCCGGACACCGGCGACGGCACGGGCACGGGCACGGGGGCCGGCGACGGCGACGGCACCCCGGACGCCCCCGGCGAGGCCACCTGACGCGCCCCGGCGCCGGGCCCGGGACGCGCCCCGGTCCCCTTTGAGTCCCCTCCGGAACCTGGCCGCCGAGGCTTCCCGGTGAGACCCGGGCCGAGGCCCCGGCGAGACCCCGGCCGAGGCCCCGGCGAGGCCCGGCCGAGCGCCGCCGCGCCGCCGTCCCCACCCGCCGAGCCGAGCCCCCGCCGCGCCCGCGAGCCGCGCCGCCGGGTCGCGCCCCGCACCCCCGCCCCGGCACCGGCCGACGCCCCCGGCACTCCCGGCGAACACCCCCTGATGTGCGGGTTCCTCCCGGTGAGGGGGGTGCCCAAGATCCCCGGAACCGACATGCGAAACTTTTCACATGAGTGCCGACAGTCGCGCCCCGCTGCTCTCGAACCGCGCCGCCCCCCGGCGCTCGCGCCGCGCCGCCGCCCGCGTCCGCCGACACGCCGCCCTGACCGCCTCGGCCGCCGCGTGCGTGCTGCTGGTCTCCGCGTGCACCTCGGGGGGAGTGTCCGGCGGAGGCGGCCAGACCGGGTTCATCACCGGCCCGGACGGCATCTCCACCGCCAAGGAGAGTGAGCGCGCCGACGTCCCGGACCTGTCCGGCGAGACCGTCACCGGGGGCCGCGCCGACGTCGCCGACTACAAGGGCAAGGTCGTCGTCGTCAACGTCTGGGGCTCCTGGTGCCCGCCCTGCCGCGCCGAGGCCAAGAACTTCGAGAAGGTCTACCAGGACGTCAAGGACCAGGGCGTGCAGTTCCTCGGGATCAACACCCGGGACCCCTCGGTCGGCCCGGCCCGCGCCTTCGAGGAGGACTACGGGGTCACCTACCCGAGCCTCTTCGACCCCACCGGCAAGCTGATGCTGCGCTTCAAGAAGGGCACGCTCAACCCGCAGTCCGTCCCCTCCACCCTGATCGTCGACCGCGAGGGCAGGGTCGCCTCGCGCTCCCTCCAGGCGCTCAGCGAGGAGAAGCTGCGCACCATGCTCGCCCCGTACCTCGACGACGCCCCGAAGAAGACGAACGCGGAGAAGTGACGTGAGCGCCCTCACCACGCTCGCCGCGGACGGCGCCAACGGCACGGTGCTCAACGGCGCCCTGCTGCTCGCCCTGCCGATCGCCCTGCTCGGCGGCCTGGTCTCCTTCTTCTCCCCCTGCGTGCTGCCCCTCGTCCCCGGCTACCTCTCCTACGTGACCGGGGTCGCCGGCACCGACCTGGGCGAGGCCCGGCGCGGCCGGATGGTGGCGGGCGCCTCCCTGTTCATCCTCGGCTTCACCGCGGTGTTCGTCTCCAGCGGCGCGCTGTTCGGGTACTTCGGCGACACCCTCCAGTCCAACCGGGGCGTGCTCACCACCGTCCTGGGCGTGCTGATGGTCCTGATGGGCGTGTTCTTCATGGGGCTGATGCCCTGGCTCACCCAGCGCGAGTTCCGCTTCCACCGCAGGCCGGTCAGCGGACTGGCCGGGGCGCCGGTCCTGGGCGCGCTGTTTGGCATCGGCTGGACGCCCTGCATCGGCCCCACCCTCGCCTCCGTGCTGGCGCTCTCCGCCGACCAGGGCACCGCGGGCCGCGGCGCCGCGCTGACGGTGGCCTACTGTCTCGGCCTCGGCCTGCCGTTCGTGCTGGCCGCGGTCGCCTTCCGGAAGGCGCTCGGCGCCTTCGGCTGGGTCAAGCGGCACTACGTCTGGGTGATGCGGGTCGGCGGCGTCATGATGATCGTGACCGGCGTCCTGCTGATCACGGGTGTGTGGGACACCATCGTGCAGCAGATGCAGGTCTGGTCCAACGGCTTCAACGTGGGAATCTGAACCGATGAGCGGTACTTCGAAAACGGCGCCGGACAAGGGTCCGCGGACCGGCGGCGACGACCGGGAGCTCGGCGCGGCCGGGTCCGCGCTCTCCACCGCCCCGGTGGAGGAGAGCGCCTCGGCTCCGCCCTCCTTCGGGGTGGTCGGCTGGCTGCGCTGGTTCTGGCGCCAGCTCACCTCGATGCGGGTGGCGCTGCTGCTCCTCCTGCTGCTGTCGCTGGGCGCGATCCCCGGCTCGCTGATCCCGCAGTCCGGCTCGGACGCCTTCAAGGTCGCGGAGTTCCGCCGCGACCACGAGGTGCTGGGGCAGGTCTACGACCGGCTGGGCCTCTTCCACGTCTACAGCTCGGTGTGGTTCTCCGCGATCTACATCCTGCTGTTCGTCTCGCTCATCGGCTGCATCGTCCCGCGCACCTGGCAGTTCGTCGGCCAGCTCCGGGGCCGTCCGCCGGGCGCCCCCCGGCGGCTGACCCGGCTGCCCGCCCACACCACCTGGCGCACCTCGGCCTCCCCCGAGGAGGTCCGGGGGGCCGCCCTCGCGCTGCTGCGCCGGCGCCGCTTCCGCGCCCACACCGCCGGTGACGCGGTCGCCGCCGAGAAGGGCTATCTGCGGGAGGTCGGCAACCTCGTCTTCCACGTCGCGCTGATCGTGATGCTGATCTCCTTCGCCTGGGGCCAGCTCTTCAAGTACGAGGGCAACAAGCTGATCCTGGAGGGCGACGGCTTCTCCAACACGTTCACCCAGTACGACGACTTCAAGTCCGGGAACCTCTTCGACCGGGACCACGACCTGGTCCCCTTCAGCTTCTCCCTGAAGGACTTCCACGGCACCTACGAGCTGTCCGGTCCCAACCGCGGCACCCCCCGCACCTTCGAGGCCGAGGTGGTCTACAGCGAGGGCGCCTACGGTGAGGAGAAGGCGAAGACCATCAAGGTCAACAAGCCGATGCAGATCGACGGCTCCAAGGTCTACCTCACCGCCCACGGCTACGCGCCGGTGCTCACGGTGCGGGACGGCCGGGGCAACGTGGTGATGGACCGCGAGGCCACCGCCCTGCTGCCGCAGGACGCGAACATCACCTCCGCGGGCGCCGTCATGGTCCGCGACGGCTACCGGAACGCCAAGGGCGTCAAGGAGCAGCTCGGCTTCTCGGCGGTGTTCGTGCCGACCTTCGCGGGGGAGGGCAGGGGCACGATGTTCTCCCAGTTCCCGGCCCTGGTGAACCCGCGGCTCGCGCTGAACGCTTACCACGGCGACCTGGGCGTCGACGCGGGCATCCCCAAGAGCATCTACCAGCTCGACACCCGCAAGCTGAAGCAGTTCAAGGACGCCGACGGCAAGCCCTTCGCCAAGCGGCTCGCGGTGGGCGAGACCATGACCCTGCCGGACGGCGCCGGGACGGTCACCTTCGACGGCGTCCGGGAGTGGGCCAACTTCCAGGTCACCGAGCAGCCCGCCAGCGGCTGGGCGCTCGCCGGTTCCGTCGCCGCCATCCTGGGGCTCGCCGGCTCCCTGTTCATCCAGCGCCGCCGGGTCTGGGTGCGGGCGGTCCGGGGCGCCGACGGCGTCACCGTCGTCGAGATGGCCGGGCTCGGCCGCAGCGAGTCCGCCAAGGTCCCGGAGGAACTCGGCGACCTCGCCGCGCTCCTGTACGAGAAGGCGCCCGGCGTTACCGACGCCGGACCGGCAGACGGTGCCGCCGGGGACGGGCCCGAGCCCGCCGCCCCGGCGGACGAGACCCCCGAATCCCCCGACCCGCACCCCGCATCCGCCGAAGGGGCTGAGCAGTGACCCTCGCCGCCGCAACCGAGTTGGCCCTCGCGACCAACGAACGCCTCGCGAACGTCAGCAACACGCTGATCTACTCCGCGATGGCCGTCTACACCCTGGCCTTCTTCGCCCACATCGCCGAGTGGCTGTTCGGCAGCCGCAGCAAGGTCGGCCGCACCGCCGCCGCGCTCACCGCCGACGCCGGGGCGCGGGCGGCGGAGGCGGCCGGCCCGTCCGTCACGGTGCGCGAGGGCGGCGGCACCGCCGTGCTGGAGCGGCCGAAGGTCGTCGTGCGCGCGGCGGCCGGCTCCCGCGACGTGCCCGACGGACCGGGCGCCCACGGCGGCACCGAGAAGGGCGACCTGTACGGGCGGATCGCGATCTCGCTCACCGTGCTGGCCTTCGCCGTCGAGGCGGGCGGGGTGCTCACCCGGGCCCTGTCGGTGCGCCGGGCGCCGTGGGGCAACATGTACGAGTTCAACATCACGTTCACGACGGTCGCCGTCGGCGTGTACCTCGTGCTGCTGGCGATGCGCAAGAACGTCCGCTGGCTCGGCCTGCCGCTGATCACCACGGTCCTGCTCGACCTGGGCCTCGCCGTCACCGTGCTGTACACGGCCAGCGACCAGCTCGTCCCGGCCCTGCACTCCTACTGGCTGTACATCCACGTCTCGACGGCGATCTTCTGCGGCGCGGTCTTCTACGTCGGCGCGGTCTCCACGATCCTGTACCTCTTCAAGGACAACTTCGAGAACAAGCTCGCCACCGGCGGCTCGCCCGGCCGCTTCGCCAACTCCGTCCTGGACCGGCTGCCCTCCGCCGCCTCCCTGGACAAGTTCGCCTACCGCGTCAACGCCGCGGTCTTCCCGCTGTGGACGTTCACGATCATCGCGGGCGCGATCTGGGCGGGCGACGCCTGGGGCCGCTACTGGGGCTGGGACCCCAAGGAGACCTGGTCCTTCATCACCTGGGTCGCCTACGCCTGCTACCTGCACGCCCGCGCCACCGCCGGCTGGAAGGGCCGCCGGGCCGCCTATCTGGCCCTGGCCGCCTTCGCCTGCTGGCTGTTCAACTACTACGGCGTGAACATCTTCGTCTCCGGCAAGCACTCCTACGCCGACGTGGGCCTCGCCGCCCTGCGCTCCGCCGGGTTCTGACCGGCGGCCGCCGGCCGGCGGCGGTCACGGCCGCCGCCGGTCCCGGCTACACCCGCTCGCGGGCGGCCGTGCGCACGGTGTCGCGCAGCCGCTCCAGGTACAGCCGCATGTTCTTGTGCGCCTCCTCGGTGTCCGGGTGCCGGGCGGCGAACCACAGGCCGTCGGGGAGCCGGGTGACCCAGACGCACACCTGGTCGCCGTAGGAGACCCGCAGCAGGGCGTAGGCCGTCAGCTCGGTCCAGCGGTCGGCGCCGGGCACGCCGCGCGCGTCGACGTACGACACGATCGAGTACAGGTCGGGCGAGGTGGGGCGGAAGTCCGTGCCGAGCAGGCGCAGCACCCGGTCGACCGGCATCCGGGCGAGCCGCCGGTTGGCGCGCAGTTCGGCGTGGACGGTGCGCAGCGCCGCCGGGAAGCCGGTGGCCGCGCTGACCGGGACCTCGACCGGGGCGGCGCCGACGTACCAGCCCACCGAGTCCGACCACTCGGAGCGGGCCCGGGTGTGGAAGGGCACCACCGTGCGGTACACCGGGAGGCCGCCGATCTCGTGGACGGCGACGGCGGTGGCGGCCAGCACCCCGGCCAGGGTCCCGCCGCTGGTGCGGCAGTACGCCTCGAAGGCGGCGGCGTCGGCGGCGTCCACCAGGGGCTCGCGGAGCATCTTCTGGACGGGCAGCGGGGCTCCGGGCTCCAGGCCGAGGTCCAGCGGGAAGGACGGCAGCCGCCCTTCGCAGCGCTCGATGAACTCCCGCCAGCGGGCGACGATGTCGTGGCCCCCGTCGATCCGGTCCGCGTCGGCCCGCTCCGCCTCGCAGAAGTCGACGTAGCTGCCGACCGGGGGGTCCGCCGGTTCGGTGCCGGCCACGCCCGCCGCGTACAGCTCGTGGATCTCGACGGGGATGCGGTAGATCGAGTAGGCGTCGACGTTGCTGTGGTCGAAGGCCATGTACACGCTGGCGCCGTCGTCGCGCAGGACGGCGGTGTAGATGAGGTTGGGCCAGCGCAGGGCGTCCGCGACCCCGTCGAAGCGGTCCTGGAGGTAGCGCGCGAGGACGGCGGGGTCGGTGAACTCCCCGGCCTCCTCGCGGTGCAGCGACACCGCGTCCGGGCCGAGCGTGAACCGGCGCATCCCGGTGCCGGGTTCGCCGCTCCAGCGGAAGCCGCTGCGCAGCGTCTCGTGCCGGACGGTCCAGCGGCGCAGCGCCTCCTGGAGGGCGTCCAGGTCGACGGGGCCCGGGATGTCGAAGGCGGTGCCGAGCCAGGTGGGCACGAACAGGCCGCCGTCGCGCACGGAACGGGCGGTCCGGATGTGCGACTCCTGGATGTAGGCGGGCGGCCGGACGTCGTCCGGCAGTTCCGCCGCGGCCCGCACGGTGCCCGGGCCGAGGGTCCATTCGACGAGGCGGCCGGGCCTGATCTCGCAGCGCTGGATGTCGGTCATTCGCACGAGGGGCTCCGTTCGCAGGGTGTCACAGACCCGACCAAGGGAATGCCGTTCCGGCCGCGGCACACCCCGGGTCCGGGAACACTTCAGCGAAACGGATGGCTCCTCGAACGCCGATACGCCCCCGGCGGGGCCCGGGGCACGACCCCCGGCCGGTGCCCGCGCCTCCCGGCCGGTGCCCGCGCCTCCCGGGTCCGCCGGGGAGAGGGACGGGCCGCGGGAGGCGGCTGACCGGGTCCCGCTCCGCCGTCCGGCCCGGTACCGCCGTCCGGCCCGGTACCGCCGTCCGGTTCAGCAGGCGAGCCGGACCAGCAGGGCGTGGTCCGTGGCGCTGCGCCGGTAGCGCAGGTGCCGGGTCTCGCGCGCGTGCCGCCGCTGCCAGTCCTCCACGTCGGCCGGGTCCTGGCACGGCCCGGACGCGGCACCGCAGCCGGCGCCCTCGCCGGAGACGCAGCGGGCCTCGTACTCCGGCCGGGCCGAGGGGTCGGGCAGGATCGAGTACGGCACCCGGCGCGGCAGCGGCGCCCCGGGGTGGCCGTCGCGGAGGTGCCGGCCGAGCAGCACGTCGGCGTCCGTCTCCGCGCTGCCGTCCCCCGCGGCGCGGGCGGTCTCCCGCCGCGCGGTCAGGGCGGCGCAGCCGGCGCACCCCGCGACCGGCTCGGGCGCGGGCCCGGCCGGGACCAGCGGCCGGGCGTCCCACACCCCGTACGGGGAGAGGCCCTCGGCCGCCCGGCCGCCCGCCCCGCGCCGCTCCTCGGGGGTCACCGCCCGGAGCGCGGCCGGATCGGCCTGCCACTCCCGGCCGCCGCCGACCTGCCGCAGCGTCACCCGTGGCCCGGCGGGCCCCCGGTACTCACCCACCGCGCGCGTGTGCCGGTCGTAGACGAACGTTCCCGGTTCCATGTTCCTGCCTCCGTCACTCTGGGTGCAACGAGAGTTGCCCAATGGAACCGGCTGGGGCAATGCTTGACGCGTGACACCGATCGTCTGTCACGGAGGGGGAGTTCGTCCCATGGCACGGCGCAGGACCGGCGGCTCGGGCGCGACCACGGCCGTCGTATTCGGTGAGGTGCTGCGGCACTTCAGGGAGGGCGCGTCCCTGACGCAGGAGGCCCTGGCGGCCCGCATCCCCTGTGACCGCTCGCACGTGGCGCGGGTGGAGGCGGGCACGCGGGTCCCGCAGGACACGTTCGCGAGGACGTGCGACACCCTGCTGGCGACGGGCGGGGTACTGACCCGCCTGTGGAGCCGGATCGACTGGTACCCGCAGGTGGAACACCCGGACTGGTTCCAGCGGCGGGCGGAGATGGACGAGACGGCGGTCGCGTTGTGGCAGTACCAGGAGCGGGTGATCCCGGGACTGCTGCAAACGCCCGCGTACGTGCACGCGCTGTTCTCGCGTGTGACCAAGGGCCGGGAGCTGGAAGAACGCGTGCAGGCCCGGCTGAGTCGGCAGCAGCGCTTCCTCAGCGAGGACGGACCGTCGTACGTGGCTGTGCTGGATGAGAGCTGCCTGCGCAATGTCCTGGGTGACCCGGGGCTGATGATGGAGCAGTGCGCACATTTGCTGGAAGTCGGCCGGAAGCCCAATATTCGCCTCCAGGTGGCTCCGGCGAACCTTCCCGGGCTGGCCCGGCCGAATGCCTCCATGTCGCTGATCCGGTTGCCGGACGGCCACGAGTGGGTCTACTCGGAGTCGGTGGACCGGGGGCATTTCAACGACGACCCGGCCATCTACGCACGGCACTTCCGAACTTATGATGTGCTCAGGGCAGACACTCTGTCGGCTCCGGAATCCGCCGCACTGATCAGCGACTTGATGGCGAGGTACGAGCAGGATGAACAAGGACGAGCTCGGCGCGACGACCTGGGTCAAGAGCAGCTACAGCGGCGACAACGGCGGCGACTGCGTCGAGGTGGCCCCCGGATTCTCCGGCGTCGTTCCGGTCCGCGACAGCAAGAACCCTGACGGTCCGGTGCTGGTCGTCGGTGCGGTGGCGTGGTCCGCGTTCACGTCGGCGCTGGACTGATCCGGTGGACGGCCGGGAAGCCGACCGGACCCGCTGGGTCAGAAGCAGCCACAGCGACGCCAACGGCGGCAACTGCGTGGAGGCCGTTCTCGGATTCCCGGGCGTCGTTCCGGTCCGCGACAGCAAGAACCCCGACGGGCCGGTGGTGGCCATGGGCCGCGATGCCTGGAGAGCCTTCATCCCCATGCTTGGCTGACGACGGAACGCCCCGGCACGCGGGCGGAAGGGGACGAGATGGCGAGACACCAGGGTCTTGGTACGGCCGTGACCTGGAGCAAGAGCAGCTACAGCGGCGCCAACGGCGGCGACTGCGTCGAGGTGGCCCCCGGATTCCCCGGCGTCGTTCCAATCCGCGACAGCAAGAACCCTGACGGCCCGGTGCTGGTCGTCGGCCGGGCCGCGTGGACCGCGTTCACCGCGCCCCTGTCCGGCTGACGCCGGGGACCGCCCCGCGCGCCCGGA
This sequence comes from Streptomyces sp. NPDC107521, assembly GCF_055598485.1. NCBI lineage: Bacteria > Bacillati > Actinomycetota > Actinomycetes > Kitasatosporales > Streptomycetaceae > Streptomyces > Streptomyces sp. NPDC107521. The sequence continues at coordinate 47,978 of NZ_JBVKAT010000018.1, read as the reverse complement.
GGCGGCGCCCCGTGGCCGTCGTCCTTCCGCGCAACCCCGGGAGGGTCCGCGCCCCCCGGGAGGCTCAGTCCCCCTTCGGGTCCTCGTCGCGGTCCTTCTTGCGCTCCTCGTCCAGGGACTTCAGGAACTCCGGGTTGTCGTCCGGGGCCACCCACTGCCGGCGGGAGCCGCCGGGCTGCCAGGGCGAGCCGGCGCCCGGGTGCCGCTTCTTGCCGGCGATCAGCCACGACAGGGAGCCGACGAGCGGGAAGAGCAGCACGAGGATCGCCCAGAGCGGCTTGGGCATGTGGCGGATGTCCTCGTCCTTCGTGCTGATGCAGTCGATGAACGCGTACACGCTCATCGCCAGGGGCACGAGGAACATCAGCACCCGGAGCATGGTGCCCTCCAAGGGACGAGGTGGGGCGATACGGGCCGGTGCGGCCGATACGGGGTCGGTACCAGGCCAGGGTAGCCGCTCGGGGATACTGGACCGCATGGCTTACGACGATCTCCGCTCCCTGCTCAGGGCCCTGGAACGCGAGGGCGACCTCAAGCGCGTCAAGGCGGAGGTGGACCCGCACCTGGAGGTCGGGGAGATCGTCGACCGGGTGAACAAGGCCGGCGGCCCCGCCCTGCTCTTCGAGAACGTCAAGGGCTCCGACATGCCCCTGGCGATGAACGTCTTCGGCACGGACCGCCGGCTGCTCAAGTCCCTCGGCCTGAAGTCCTACGACGAGATCTCGGAGCGGATCGGCGGGCTGCTCCGCCCCGAGCTGCCGCAGGGCTTCGGCGGGATGCGCGAGGCGTTCGGCAAGCTCGGCACGATGACGCACGTCCCGCCGAAGAAGGTCAAGGACGCGCCCGTCCAGGAGGTCGTCCTCACGGGTGACGACGTGGACCTCGACCGGCTCCCCGCCCTCTTCACCTGGCCGCAGGACGGCGGCTCCTTCTTCAACCTCGGCCTCACCCACACCAAGGACCCGGAGACCGGCATCCGCAACCTGGGCCTCTACCGGCTCCAGCGCCACGACGAGCGCACCATCGGCATGCACTGGCAGATCCACAAGGACAGCCGCAACCACTACCAGGTGGCCGCCCGGCGCGGCGAGCGGCTGCCCGTCGCCATCGCCTTCGGCTGTCCGCCCGCCGTGACCTACGCCTCCACCGCCCCGCTGCCCGGCGACATCGACGAGTACCTGTTCGCCGGGTTCGTGCAGGGCAAGCGGATCGAGATGGTGGACTGCAAGACCGTCCCGCTCCAGGTGCCGGCCAACGCCGAGGTGGTGCTGGAGGGCTGGCTGGAGCCCGGCGAGATGCTGCCCGAGGGCCCGTTCGGCGACCACACCGGCTTCTACACGCCCCAGGAGCCCTTCCCGGCGCTCACCATCGACTGCGTGACCATGCGGAAGCGCCCGCTGCTCCAGTCCATCGTGGTCGGCCGGCCGCCGACCGAGGACGGGCCGCTGGGCCGCGCCACGGAGCGGTTCTTCCTGCCGCTGCTCAAGATCATCATTCCGGACATCGTGGACTACCACCTGCCCGAGGCGGGCGGCTTCCACAACTGCGCGATCGTCTCGATCGACAAGAAGTACCCGAAGCACGCCCAGAAGGTGATGCACGCCGTCTGGGGCGCCCACATGATGTCCCTGACCAAGCTGATCGTGGTGGTCGACGCCGACTGCGACGTCCACGACCTGCACGAGGTCGCCTGGCGGGCGCTCGGCAACACCGACTACGCCCGCGACCTGACCGTCGTCGAGGGCCCGGTGGACCATCTGGACCACGCCTCCTACCAGCAGTTCTGGGGAGGCAAGGCCGGTATCGACGCCACCCGCAAGCTGCCCGGGGAGGGGTACACACGGGACGGGGGCTGGCCGGAGATGGTGCTGTCCGACCCGGAGACGGCGGCGAAGGTCGACCGCCGCTGGAAGGAGTACGGACTGTGACGTCGGCCTCCGCCGCCCTGCCGCGGCAACCGGGGCGCACCAGGGCGTTCCTGCGCCTGGTGATGATCGAGCACTCGGTCTTCGCGCTGCCCTTCGCCTACATCGCCGCGCTGACCGCGATGTACGAGTGGGACCGGAACATCCACTGGGCCCGGCTGCTCCTGGTCACCGTCGCCATGGTGGGCCTGCGGACCTTCGCGATGGCCGTCAACCGGATCATCGACCGCGAGATCGACGCCCGCAATCCGCGCACCGCCCAGCGGGAGCTGGTCACCGGCGCGATGTCGGTCCGGCACGCCTGGACGGGCGCGGCGGTCGCCCTGGTCGTCTTCCTCGGCGCGGCGGCCCTGCTGAACCCGCTCTGCCTGCTTCTCGCGCCGGTCGCGGTGGTCCCGATGGTGGTCTATCCGTACGGCAAGCGGTTCACCGACTTCCCGCAGGCCATCCTGGGGCTCGCGCAGGCGATGGGACCGATCGGCGGCTGGCTGGCGGTCACCGGGACCTGGTCGTGGGACGCGGTGATCCTCGGCCTGGCGGTCGGCGTCTGGATCGGCGGCTTCGACCTGATCTACGCCTGCCAGGACGTGGAGACCGACCGCGAGGTCGGCGTCCGCTCGGTCCCGGCCCGGTTCGGCGTCCCGGCGGCCATCTGGGGCGCCCGCGGCTGCCACGCCGTCACCACGGCCCTGTTCGCCTGGTACGCGGTGGCCACGGACGCGGGCGCGTTCTTCTGGCTGGGCCTGCTGATCGTCGCCGGGGCCTTCGTCTACGAGCACCGCATCGTGCGTCCGGGCGACCTGACCCGGCTGAACCGGGCGTTCTTCTCCGTCAACGGCTTCATCGGCATCGCGCTGTTCGTCTGCGCGCTGCTGGACCTGCTGGTGCGCGGCCTGACGGTCTGACGCCGCGGGGCGGCCGCCGGTCCGGCGAGGGGGTCCGCGGGACCCGCGGACCGGGAGCGGCGCCCGGACCGCGGGCGGCCGGGACCGGTCCACGCGCTGGACCGGTCCTCTGGACTGGCGCGTCGAACGGTAGGCTCAAGATGTGAACCCAGGAGAAACGCAGCCCGCGCCTTGGATCGTGGGGGTGTCCGGTGCCTCCGGCACTCCGTACGCCGCCGCCGTGCTGCGGGCGCTGCTCGCCGCCGGTGAGCGGGTCGACCTGGTGGTCAGCCGGGCCTCGCGGCTCACCCTGCTCGACGAGACCGGCATCTCCTTCCGGGACGCCCACTGGCAGCACGACCTGCGGGAGTGGCTGTCCCGGGGGGCCGACGGCAAGCCCGGCACCTTCGACGTGGACGTGACCGGCGTGCGGTACTGGAGCGCGGGCGACCTCGCGGCCGGGCCGTCGTCCGGGTCGTACCGGACCCGGGGCATGCTGATCGTGCCCGCGTCGACGGCGTGCGTGGCCGGTGTCGCGCTGGGGCTGTCGAAGGACCTGCTCCAGCGGGCGGCCGGGGTGACCCTGAAGGAGGGCCGCAAGCTGGTGGTGGCCGTCCGGGAGACCCCGCTGGACGGCCGGACCCTGCGGCACCTGGTGGCGCTCGACGACGCGGGCGCGACCGTCCTGCCCGCCTCGCCGGCCTTCTACGCGGGGGCGACGCACATCCAGGACCTGGTGGACTTCGTCGCCGGACGGGTCCTCGACGCCGCCGGTGTCGAACACGGCCTGTACCGGCGCTGGCGCGGCGAGCTGGGCGGAGGGTCGGACAGGGCGCCGCACACCCCCGGCTGAGCCCCCCTCGGACCGGGCACCCGCCCGGAGCACGGGTCCGGGCCGCCCGGACCGCCCCGGCGGGACGCGTCCCGCCGACCGCCCCGGCCCCCGCACCCCGGCGGACCGCACGGCCCCGGCCGGCGCGGCGCCCCCGCCACGGAGCACGACCACCGACCCGCCGAGCACGGAACGACCCGGACACCCCGCCCCCCACCCGCTTCGGTCACCGCAATCGTCAGACTGTTCAGTCTCTTCAGTGGAAGGCTTCGATCGCATGGACGCCGTGGACAGGCAGCTCATCCAGGCCCTCAGGGAGAACGGCCGGGCCTCCTACGCGGAACTGGGGCGCCTCGTCGGCCTCTCGGGCCCCAGTGTCACCGACCGCATCAACCGGCTGGAGGCGGCCGGCGTCATCACCGGCTACCGGGCCACCGTGGACTCCGCCTCCCTCGGGCTCGGGGTCACCGCGCTGATCGGCATCTCGCTCTCCGACGCCGCCGACCACGAGGACGTGGCGCAGCGGCTCAAGGACCTGGGGGAGATCGAGGACTGCTGGTTCATCGCCGGTGACGACTCCTTCATGCTCAAGGTCCGCGCGAGCGACGTGGACGGGCTGGAGAGCATCATCCGGAGGCTGTCCGGGACCAAGGGCGTCTCCCGGACCCGCACCACCATCGTGCTCTCCACCAAGTGGGAGAACCGGGTGGGCGAGCTGCCCGAGGCCGTCTGAGCCGCCCCGCGGAGCGCCCGGGTCCGGGCCGGTCCCCGGGGGCGGTCCGGGCCGCGCGGCGTACGGTGGTCGGAGTCTGAATTCGGAAAGAGGTATCGCATGGACGCCGGGCTCAAGCGCGAGCTGGAGGAGAAGGTGCGGGCGGGCGTCCGCCTGACCCGCGAGGACGGCATCGCGCTGTACGAGTCGGACGACCTGGCGTGGCTGGGGGGCCTCGCGCACGAGGTGCGGACGCGCCGGAACGGCGACGTCGTGCACTTCAACGTCAACCGGCACCTCAACATGACCAACGTGTGCACCGCGTCCTGCGCGTACTGCTCCTTCCAGCGCAAGCCGGGGGAGAAGGACGCGTACACGATGCGCATCGAGGAGGCCGTGCGGCTCGCCAAGGAGATGGAGGGCGAGAACCTCACCGAGCTGCACATCGTCAACGGGCTGCACCCGAACCTGCCGTGGCGCTACTACCCGCGCTCGCTGCGGGAGCTGAAGGCGGCCCTGCCGGGCGTCTCGCTGAAGGCGTTCACCGCCACCGAGATCCACCACTTCGAGACCATCTCCGGGATGTCCGCCTCCGAGATCCTCGACGAGCTGATCGACGCCGGTCTGGAGTCGCTGACCGGCGGCGGCGCGGAGATCTTCGACTGGGAGGTGCGGCAGCACATCGTGGACCACCGCACCCACTGGGAGGACTGGTCCCGCATCCACCGGCTGGCGCACGAGAAGGGGCTGAAGACCCCGTGCACCATGCTCTACGGCCACATCGAGGAGCCCCGCCACCGGGTGGACCACGTGCTGCGGCTGCGCGAGCTGCAGGACGAGACCGGCGGCTTCCAGGTCTTCATCCCGCTGCGCTACCAGCACGACTTCGTGGACATGAAGGACGGCAAGGTCCGCAACCGGCTCCAGGAGCGGACGCGGATGGCGACCGGCGCGGAGGCCCTGAAGACCTTCGCCGTCTCCCGGCTGCTGTTCGACAACGTGCCGCACGTCAAGGTCTTCTGGGTCATGCACGGGGTGCGCACCGCCCAACTGGCGCTCCAGCACGGCGCGGACGACATGGACGGCTCGGTCGTCGAGTACAAGATCACGCACGACGCCGACGACTACGGCACGCCGGACAAGCTCACCCGCGACGACCTGCTGGACCTGATCCGCGACGCGGGCTTCCGCCCGGTGGAGCGGAACACGCGCTACGAGATCATCCGGGAGTTCGACGGCCCCGACGCGTCCCGCCGGGACGCGCCGCAGCCGATGCGGGTGTGACGCCGGGCGCCCGGTACGGGTGCGCGGGTGCCGGGCCGCGTACCGGGCCCGGGGCCGGGTGAGCGGTGCCGGGCGGCGCGGCCGGGGCCGTCCCCGGGCGCACCGGGCGGTCGAGGGCCGTCCCGGGCCGCACCGGGTCCCGTCCGGGCCGCCGCGGGCCGTCCGGCGGTCCCGCGCGGCCCGGGGAGGGACATCGGGTAAGGGTTAGACTTCGTCCGTGCCTCTTACCTTCACCCTCGATCCCCCCGTCGACCGCGCCCTGCGGGACGGCGTCCTCGACCTGTGGGCCGACGTCACGAACGCCGGGGGCTCCGTCGGGTTCGTGCCGCCGGTGACGCGCGAGGACGTGCGGCCCGACCTCGTCGGGCACCTGGCCGGCATGGCCGAGGGGCGGACCCGGCTCCTCGTCGGGCACGACGAGGAGGGTGCGGTGGCCGCCACCGCGTTCCTCGCCCTCAACGGCCACCGGCTGATGCGCCACTGGCTGTGGCTGTACACGGTGATGGTCCACCCCCGCCACCAGGGCCGCGGGTACGGCCGGGACCTGTTGGCCGCCGCCGCGGGCGCCGCCCGGGGCATCGACGGCATTGAGGCGGTCCGGCTCACCTGCCGGGGCGGCCTCGGCCTGGAGCGGTTCTACGCCTCCTGCGGCTACCGGGAGGTCGGGCGGGTGCCCGGCGCGATCCGGGTGGCGCCCGGCGACGACCGCGACGACGTCGTCATGCTGCTGCCGCTCGGCCGGGTGCCGCACCCCGCCTGACGGGACCGCCGCCCGGCGTGCTTCACTGGACAGTGCCCTTTGGCCCTGTTCGGAACGGAAGAGTGGGTTCGGATGCTCCGCTACACGCTGATGCGCCTCGGGATCTTCGTGGGCTGCCTCGTGGTCGTCTGGGGCCTGGTCCAGTCGGGTCTCTTCCCGCGCGGGCTCGGTGACTCCAACGGCATGTGGGTCGTCCTGCTCTCCCTGCTGCTGTCCGCCCCGCTGAGCTTCGTGCTGCTGCGCGGCGAGCGCGAGCGCGCCTCCGTGCGGGTCGTGGAGCGGGTGGACCGGATGAAGGCCAACCTGGACGCCAGCCGCAACCAGGAGGACCAGGCCGACGACGCCGCCCGCGCGCAGGGCCAGGGCGCCTGACCCCCCGACAGCCCGCGGTGCGTGCCTCCTGCACGTAATCCGTGTCACACACGGTCCGCCCCGGTTTCCCAACTCATGGGAAACCGGGGCGACTTGCTTCTACCGGGCAGTAGTTGACTCGTGTCCCTCAAAGCAAACCTTTGAGAGTCCCAAAGCCCCGGTGTTAAAGTCATGCGCATGGAATCAGCAGCCGCGCCGCACACACCGCAGGGCCTCGCCCTCGTGGTGCGCCTGCATGTGGACCTCTGCCGGTGCGCGTCCGCGACCTGTCGCCCCTGACGTATCCCCCCACCATCCGCCGTTCCACGTCAGCCCATTCCGCGCGTCCCGTCCCTTACGGAGCATGTCCGTGTCCTCTGTGACCAAGTCCTTCAAGGTGCCCTTCTGGGCCCAGATACTCGCCGGCCTCGTCCTCGGTGTCCTGCTCGGCTGGCTCGCCCGCAGCCAGGACCTCGCCTGGCTCGTCACCACGCTGGACAAGATCGGCGGCATCTTCATCGGTCTGCTGAAGCTGGCCGTCGCCCCCCTCGTCTTCTTCGCGATCCTGGTGTCGATCACCAACCTGCGGAAGGTCAACAACGCGGCGCGCCTGGCGTCCCGCACCCTCCTCTGGTTCATGATCACCTCGCTGATCGCGGTGGCCATCGGCCTCGTCATCGGCCTCGTCACCGACCCCGGCTCCGGCACCGGCCTCTCCCCGGCCGACGGCTCCAAGCCCGAGCACACCGGCTCCTGGATCGACTTCCTCACCGGCATCGTGCCGACGGACGTGATCACCCCGTTCACCGAGCTGAACGTGCTCCAGATCGTCTTCATGGCCGCCGTCGCCGGCATCGCCGCGCTCCAGCTCGGTGACCGGGCCAAGCCGATCCTGACGCTGAGCGAGTCCGTCCTCGAACTCCTGCAGAAGGCCCTCTGGTGGGTCATCCTGCTCGCCCCGCTCGGCACCGTCGGCCTCATCGGCCGCGCCATCGCCACCTACGGCTGGGACCTGCTCGGCCAGTACGCCACCTTCACCATCGACATCTACGTCGGCTGCGCGATCGTGCTGTTCGGCGTCTACCCGGCGCTGCTCGCCACGGTGGCCAGGCTCAGCCCGCTCCAGTTCTTCAAGGGCGCCTGGCCCGCGATCCAGCTCGCCTTCGTCTCCCGCTCCTCGGTGGGCACGATGCCGCTCACGCAGAAGGTCACCGAGCGCCTCGGGGTGCCGAAGGAGTACGCCTCCTTCGCCGTGCCGTTCGGCGCGACCACCAAGATGGACGGCTGCGCCGCGATCTACCCGGCCATCGCCGCGATCTTCGTGGCCCAGATCTTCGGCATCCAGCTCGGCTTCGGCGACTACCTGCTGATCGCGTTCGTGTCGGTGGTCGGCTCCGCGGCCACGGCGGGCCTGACCGGCGCCACGGTGATGCTGACCCTCACCCTGTCCACGCTGGGCCTGCCCATGGAGGGGGTCGGCCTGCTGCTGGCCATCGACCCGATCCTGGACATGATGCGCACCGCGACCAACGTCGCCGGCCAGGCCCTGGTGCCGGTCATCGTCTCGGCCCGCGAGGGACTGCTCGACCGCGACGCCTACGACCACGCGCACAGCTCCCCGCTGGACGAGGTCCCGTCCCGCGCCCCGGAGCAGGTGCCCGTCCCGGCCTGACCCTCCGGCCCGGCGGTCCGTCCGCCCGGCCCCGCGCCCGCCGCCCCGGCCGCCCCGCCGTGCACCGCCACGGGGGCGCCCGGGGCGGCGGCGTGTCCGGTGCCGGCGCGGAGGCACCGACGGCGGGGGGCCGTGACCGGCGGTCCGTGACCGGGGGCCGTGCCGGGGACCCCGCGGAGTGCCGGGCGCGGAGGTGCCGGACCGTCAGCGGCGGGCCATCAGGCAGGCCTGGGGGACGCGGGAGGCCGTGTCGGTCTCCGAGAGGCGGACCGTGCGGGAGAGGACCGTGAAGCCCGCGCGCTCCAGCAGTTCCGCCATCGGCCCGGGGCGGCGGCGCTCGAAGTCCAGGGCGACCGGGTGGCCGAAGGGGCGGTCCAGGCGCAGGGGTTCGTCCCCCACCTGGAAGGCGAGCAGCAGATGGCCGCCGGGGGCCAGCACCCGCCGCACCTCCCCGAACAGGTCCGGCAGCCGGTCCCAGGGCGTGTGGATGGAGGAGTACCAGGAGACCGCGCCCGCGAGCGACCCGTCGGGCAGGTCCAGCTCCAGCATCGAGCCCCGGTCGAACCGCAGCTCGGGATGGTCCCGGCGGGCCACCGCCAGCATGGACTCCGAGAGGTCCAGGCCGAAGACCCGCAGGCCGAGGGAGGCGAGGTGGGCGGTGACCCGCCCCGGACCGCACCCCAGGTCGGCCACCCGTCCGGCGGGGCCCACCAGCTCCGCGAAGGCGCCCAGCAGCGCCCGGTCCAGCGGGCTCTCCTCCAGCGCGGCGCGGAACCGGTCGGCGTACTCCTCGGCGACGGCGTCGTAGAAGGCGCGGGTGGCGGCCGTGGAGCCGTCCTCGGGGGCGGCGCCGCGGCCGGTGGCGGTCTCGGTCATGGGGCGCACCCTACGCGGCCCGGGAAGGGCAGGAGCCCCGCCGCCGGGATCGGCGCGGGGCTCCTTGGGTACTGCTGTCGGTCAGACAGGAGTGACGTTCTCCGCCTGCGGGCCCTTGGGGCCCTGCGTGACGTCGAAGGACACCTGCTGGTTCTCCTCGAGGGACCGGAAGCCGGTCGCGTTGATCGCGGAGTAGTGGACGAAGACGTCGGGGCCGCCGCCTTCCTGGGCGATGAATCCAAAGCCCTTTTCGGCGTTGAACCACTTCACGGTTCCGGTAGCCATAAGCCCTCCTTGGGCTCAAAGGGTTGCCCTGCTCCAGAACCAGCAATGTGAAGACCAATTCCGCACAACTGCATATGTCTGAGAATGACGAGAGCCCGCGGTCACATGCTCCGCAGGCTCTGTACTGCAAGGGAAACCAAACTGCAACTTGCTGTGAGCCTAGCACGCGGTCCGCCGGGCGCAACAGAGGCCAAGATCACTTCACCCGGACGTTTGAACCGGTGTGCCGTTCGGCTGACGCCGGGGGTCGGCTCGGTCCGTCCGCCGGGTGAGGGCTAGCCTCGCGATGTGGACAATTCTCGCACCCGGCCGCGTGTCGGCCACATTCAGTTCCTGAACTGCCTGCCCCTGTACTGGGGGCTCGCGAGAACGGGCACCCTCCTCGACGTCGAACTCACGAAGGACACCCCGGAGAAGCTCAGCGAGCGGCTGGTGCGCGGCGACCTCGACGTCGGCCCGGTCACCCTGGTCGAGTTCCTGCGCAACGCCGACCGGCTGGTCGCGTTTCCCGACATCGCCGTCGGCTGCGACGGCCCGGTGATGAGCTGTGTGATCGTCTCCCAGGTCCCGCTGGACCGGCTGGACGGCGCCCGGGTCGCCCTCGGGTCCACCTCGCGCACCTCCGTCCGCCTCGCCCAGTTGCTGCTGGCCGAACGCTACGGGGTGCGGCCCGACTACTACACCTGCCCGCCCGACCTCAGCGTCATGATGCAGGAGGCCGAGGCCGCCGTGCTGATCGGGGACGCCGCCCTGCGCGCCAACCTGATCGACGGTCCGCGCTACGGCCTCGCCGTGCACGACCTGGGCTCGCTGTGGAAGGAGTGGACGGGGCTGCCGTTCGTCTTCGCGGTCTGGGCGGCCCGGCGCGAGTACGCCGAGCGCGAGCCGGCCCTCGTCCGCCAGGTGCACGAGGCGTTCCTCGCCTCCCGCAACCTCTCCCTGGAGGAGGTCGCCAAGGTCGCCGAGCAGGCCGCCCGCTGGGAGAGCTTCGACGAGAAGACCCTGGAGCAGTACTTCACCACCCTCGACTTCCGCTTCGGCGCCCCCCAGTTGGCGGCGGTCGCCGAGTTCGCCCGCCGCGTCGGCCCCACCACCGGCTTCCCCGCCGACGTGACGGTGGACCTGCTGCGCCCCTGAGCGCGCCGCCACCCTCTCCCCGTTCCGGCCCGCGCGCTCCCTGCCGCCCGCGCGCCTTCGCACCGGGGACACGGGGGAGGGGCCGCCGCCATACTGGGGCCATGAGGGAGGCCGTGGTCACCGGATGAGCGCCGGGGGCGGAGCGGCGGCCGTCGCCGCCGCCGCGCTGTGGGGCGGCGGGGCCGGGGCGCTGCTGCCGCGCGCCGCGTACCGCTTCGCCGCGCCCTGGGGCGAGCCCTGGCACGGGAGCTGTCCCGCCGGGCACCCGCTGCGGGGCTGGCTCGGCGGCGCGCGGTGCGGGGAGTGCCCGGCGGGCGCGGCCCCGCTGGGTCCCGGCGCGGCCCTGCCCGCCGCCGTCACCGCCCTGGTCTGCGCCGTCCTCGCCGCCGCCACCGGCCCCCGGCCCGAACTGGCCGTCTGGCTGCTGCTGGCGCCCGCCGGGGTGCTGCTCGCCGTCGTCGACGTCCGGGTGCGGCGGCTGCCCGACCCGCTGACCCTGCCCGCCGCCGCCCTCGCGCTCGCCCTGCTCGGGGCCGCCGCGCTGCTGCCCGGACACGCCGGGCGGTGGACGACCGCGCTGCTGGGCGCCCTGGTGCTGGCGGCCGGGTACGGGGCGCTGTGGTGGCTCAACCCCGCCGGGATGGCCTTCGGCGACGTCAAGCTCGCCCTGGCCGCGGGCGCCGCCCTCGGCTGGTACGGCTGGCCGGTGCTGCTGCTCGGCACCTTCGCCGGGTTCCTGCTCGGCGCGCTGTACGGGGGCGCGCTCGTCGTCGCCGGGCGGGCCGGGCGCCGGACGGCCATCGCCTTCGGGCCGTTCCTGCTGACCGGCGCGCTGCTCGGCGTCCTCGCGGGCGGGTACGGGGCCTGACCGCCGGGTGGCCCCGCACGGCGCGACCGCCGGGCGGCCCCACGCGGCCCGGCCGGCGGGCGCGGCCTGACCGACGGCCGGGGAGGGCCCTGACGTAGGCTGGTCGCCGTCCGTCCACACCCCCGCAGAAAGGGACGCCGGTGACCGAGAAGGCCGACCTTCAGCCCCTCCTCGACCGCGCCGCCGCCGGTGGGCGGATCACCCCCGAGGAGGCACTGGCCCTCTACCGGGACGCCCCGCTGCACGCGCTGGGCGCCGCCGCCGACGCCGTGCGCCGCCGCCGGTACGCGGGTACCGAGCACATCGCGACGTACATCATCGAGCGGAACATCAACTACACGAACGTCTGTGTCACGGCCTGCCGCTTCTGCGCCTTCTACGCCGCGCCCAAGGACACCGCCAAGGGCTGGACCCGCGACCTCGACGACATCCTGCGCCGCTGCGCGGAGACCGTCGAACTGGGCGGCACCCAGATCATGTTCCAGGGCGGCCACCACCCGGACTACGGCGTCGAGTACTACGAGGAGCACTTCTCCGCCATCAAGAAGGAGTTCCCGCAGCTCGTCATCCACAGCCTGGGGGCGAGCGAGGTCGAGCACATGGCCCGGATCTCCAAGGTGTCCGTCGAGGAGGCGATCACCCGCATCCACGCGGCCGGGCTCGACTCCTTCGCCGGGGCCGGCGCCGAACTGCTGCCGGAGCGCCCGCGCAAGGCCATCGCGCCGCTGAAGGAGTCCGGCGAGCGCTGGCTGGAGATCATGGAGATCGCCCACGGGCTGGGCGTCGAGTCCACCTCCACCATGCTCATGGGCACCGGCGAGACCAACGCCGAGCGGATCGAGCACCTGCGGATGATCCGCGACGTGCAGGACCGCACCGGCGGCTTCCGCGCCTTCATCCCGTACACCTACCAGCCCGAGAACAACCATCTGAAGGGCCGCACCCAGGCCACCCTCTTCGAGTACCTGCGGATGATCGCCATCGCCCGGGTCTTCCTCGACAACGTGGCCCACATCCAGGGCTCCTGGCTGACCACCGGCAAGGAGGTCGGCCAGCTCTCCCTGCACTACGGCGCCGACGACCTCGGCTCGATCATGCTGGAGGAGAACGTGGTGTCCTCCGCCGGCGCCCGGCACCGCTCCAACCGGCTGGAGATCATCGACCTGATCCGCCGCGCGGACCGCGTCCCCGCGCAGCGCTCCACGACGTACGAGCACCTCGTCGTGCACGACGACCCGGCCGACGACCCCGTCGACGAGCGGGTCGCCTCGCACATCTCGTCCGTGGCCATCGAGGGCGGCACCGCCCACCCGGAACTGAAGCTGCTCGCCTCCAACTGACCGCGCCGTGCTGACGATCCACGCCGACTCCCGGGACCGCGCCCTCGCCGTCGAGGGCGGCCTGATCGTGGCCGTCGGCCCGCCGGCCGCGCTGATCGCCGACCGTCCCGGGGCCCGGGTGCGCCGCTGGCCCGGCATCCTCACCCCCGGCCTCGTCAACCAGTACGGCGACGAACTGCTGGAGGCGGCCTACCACCCGGACCCGCGCGAGGCCGGTGAGCTGGGCACCGCTCCGCTGACCGGCGAGGCGCTCGCCGCGCTGGCGCCGGACGAGGCCCGCCGGGGCGCCAGCGCCCGGCGCGGGGTGCAGCGGATGCTGGCCCACGGCACCGTCGCCGTCGCCTGCGGGGAGCTGCGGGTGCGCGCGGTGCGGGACGCCCTGCGCCGCTCCGGACTGGACGTGGTGGGGCGGGCCGGGCGCCCGGACGGGGTGCCCTCGCTCGACCCGTACGCCTCCGGGTCCCCGGTGGTCTTCGCGCCGCCGAGGGAGCCGGGCTCCGCCGCCCGGTTCGCCGTGTTCGACGTGCCCGACGAGGCGGCGCTCGCCGCCGCCGGGGCCGGGAGCTGCGTGGCGACGGTCGTCGCGGGGCGGCTGGTGCACCGGCGCCGCTGACGGTCCCGCCCGGGGCGCCGCGCCGGAGCCGCCCGCCGCCCCGCGGATCGGGGCTCCCGGGCCCGGCCGGGCGCGGGGGTGCTGCAACAATGGGCCCGTGACCCGCGCCTCCCTGAACAAGCAGCCGCACGAAGTCGCCACGATGTTCGACCACGTCGCGGAACGGTACGACCTGACCAACACCGTGCTCTCGCTCGGCCGGGACCGGGCGTGGCGCAAGGAGGTCGCGGCGGCCGTCGACGCCCGGCCCGCGCAGCGGGTCCTCGACCTGGCGGCCGGCACGGCCACCTCGTCCCTGCCGTTCGCCCGCACCGGCGCCCACGTGGTGCCCTGCGACTTCTCCCTCGGCATGCTCCAGGTCGGCAAGGAGCGCCACCCCTGGCTGCCGTTCACCGCGGGCGACGCGACCCGGCTGCCGTTCCGGGACGACGTGTTCGACGCCGTCACCATCTCCTTCGGGCTGCGCAACGTGCAGGACACCGACGCGGCGCTGCGCGAGCTGTACCGGGTGACGCGCCCCGGCGGCCGGGTGGTCATCTGCGAGTTCTCGCACCCGACCTGGGCGCCGTTCCGCACCGCGTACACCGAGTACCTGATGCGGGCCCTGCCGCCGGTGGCCCGCGCGGTCTCCTCCAACCCGGACGCCTACGTCTACCTCGCCGAGTCCATCCGCGCCTGGCCCGACCAGCCCGCCCTGGCCCGTCGGCTCACCGGGGCCGGCTGGTCCCGGGTGGCGTACCGGAACCTGTCGGGCGGCATCGTCGCGCTGCACCGGGGCTTCAAGGAGGACTGAGCGGCCGGGCCCCGGCCCGGAGCGCGAGCCGGTAGCAGTGCCCCCGCCGCCGTGAGCCGGGCGTGGCGAACACCTCGTCGAGCCGCATCCCCAGCCGCTCGGTCACCGCGATCGAGCGGGTGTTGCGGGCGTCGACCATCGCGACCACCTCGGCCACGCCCGCCGCGCGCACCCGCTCCAGGGTCTGCCGGGCCGCCGCGGTGACGTATCCCCGGCCCCAGAACTCCCGGCCGAGCCGCCAGCCGATCTCGATGTCGCCCCGGGGGCCCCAGTCCCGGGGCCAGGGCTGGGCGCCGGTGAAGCCGACGACCCGGTCCGCGCCGTCCACCAGGGACCAGAGGCAGAAGCCGCGCTCCGCGTCGTGGCGGCGCTGGCGGGCGGTCAGCTCCTCGTAGACGGACAGCTCGGCGGGGCTCCCGCCGTGGAACTCCATGACGTCGGGGTCGGCGAAGAGGCGGTGCCAGACGAGGGCGTCCTCGTCGGTGGGGACGCGGAGCCGGACGGCGGGGAGTGCTCGGTTCACGGGGCAGCCCTTCAGCCGGGTGATCGGTGACGCTGAATAGACTGCCCATGACCAGTGCCGGTCGGCACGCAGATTTCGAACTTGGGGAGATCCCGCCGTGACCGTCGAGACCGAGCCGCTCTCCGAGAACTCCGCGGACGTGATCGTCGTGGGCGCCGGCCCGTCCGGCTCCGCGACCGCCTACCACCTGGCCCGGTCGGGGCTCGACGTCCTCCTGCTGGAGAAGACGGCCTTCCCCCGCGAGAAGGTCTGCGGCGACGGGCTCACCCCGCGCGCGGTCAAGCAGCTCGTCGCCATGGGCGTCGACGTCTCGGAGGAGGCCGGCTGGCTGCGCAACAAGGGGCTGCGCATCATCGGCGGCGGCTCCCGTCTCCAGCTCGACTGGCCGGATCTCGCCTCCTTCCCCGACTACGGACTCGTCCGCAAGCGCGACGACTTCGACGAGCAGCTCGCCCGGCAGGCCCAGAAGGCCGGGGCCCGCCTCCACGAGCGCTGCAACGTGGGCGCCCCCCTCGTGGACGACCGCACCGGCCGGATCACCGGGGTGCGCGCCAAGCTGGGCGAGGAGAAGCGGGAAGTCACCTTCCACGCCCCGCTGGTGGTGGCCGCCGACGGCAACTCCACCCGGCTGTCCCTCGCGATGGGCCTGCACCGCCGCGAGGACCGCCCGATGGGCGTCGCGGTGCGCACCTACTTCACCTCCCCCCGGCACGACGACGACTACCTGGAGTCCTGGCTGGAGCTGTGGGACCGCCGGGGCGCCCAGGACCGGCTGCTGCCGGGCTACGGCTGGATCTTCGGCATGGGCGACGGCACCTCCAACGTGGGACTCGGGGTGCTCAACACCTCCGCGTCCTTCAAGGAGCTGGACTGGCGCGAGATCCTCAAGGCCTGGTGCGCCTCCATGCCGGAGGACTGGGGCTACACCCCCGAGAACATGACCGGCCCGATCCGCGGCGCCGCCCTGCCGATGGCCTTCAACCGCCAGCCGCACTACACCCGGGGGCTGCTCCTCGTCGGTGACGCGGGCGGCCTGGTGAACCCGTTCAACGGCGAGGGCATCGCCTACGCGATGGAGTCGGGCCAGATCGCCGCCGACGTCATCGTGCAGGCCCAGGCGCGGGCGACGCCGGCCCAGCGCGAGACCGCGCTCCAGCGCTACCCGAGGGTCCTCAAGGACACCTACGGCGGCTACTACACGCTGGGCCGCGCCTTCGTGAAGCTGATCGGCAACCCGAAGGTCATGCAGATCGCCGCCCAGCGCGGGCTGACCCACCCGGTGCTGATGAAGTTCACCCTCAAGATGCTGGCCAACCTCACCGACCCGACGGGCGGCGACGCGATGGACCGCATCATCAACGGCCTGACCAAGGTGGCCCCGAGGGCCTGACGCGCGCCGCGCGCGGTCCCTCCCGGCCGCCGTCCCCCCGCCCCTCCGCTCCCGCCCCTCCGCTCCCGCCCCGGCGGCGGGACGGCCGGGCGGCGGCCGCGGGACGGCCGGGCGCGGCACGGGCGGGCGCTGGGCAGGGGGCGCGGGAACGCCAGAAGGACCGCGGCCCCCGAGCGGCCGCGGTCCTTCGGGCGTACAGGAGCGGACCGGTCCGGCCGGGGGCACCGGGGACGGAAGTGCCCCGCCGGACGCGTCCGCTGGGGTGTCAGAGCACCCGCACCGCGCCGGTCGGCGGGTCGTAGGAGAGCGGCTTCATGACGACGCCGCTGGCCGGGTTCTGCGCGCCGACGAACATGCCGTCGCCCACGTACACGGCCACGTGGTAGGCGCTGCCCGCGCTGCCCCAGTAGAGGATGTCGCCCGGCTGGAGGTTGCCCAGCGAGACCTGGGTGCCGGTGGTGGACTGGGCCTGGGAGACGCGCGGCAGGTCCACGTTGATCTGGCGGAAGGCGGCCTGGGTGAGGCCGGAGCAGTCCCAGGAGTTGGGGCCGGTGCCGCCAGGCACGTAGGCGTCGCCGACCTGGGCCTTCACGAAGGCGATGACGGCCGCGGCCGAACCCGTCGCCGTGGAGGAGCCGGTGGGGGCGCTGACGGTGGTGGCGGTGGCCGCGGCCCCGCCGGAGGAACCGATGGCGCCGGAGGCGGCGGAGGAGCCGGTGCCGGCCGACGACGTGGCCAGGGCGGTGCGCTCGGCGGTCCGGGAGGCGCGCTCGGCGGCCTCCTTGCGGGCGGCCTCGGCGGCCTTCTTCCTGGCCTCGGCCGCCTTCTTCTTGGCCGTGACCAGGTCGGCCCTGGCCTCCTCGGCGGCCCTGGTGGCGGCGGCGTCGCGCTCGGCCCGCAGCTCGTAGTGGGCGGCGGCCTGCTGGGTGGCGTCCGCGGACTGGGCGGCCTGGGCGGCCAGGTCGGCCGTCAGGATGGGCAGTTCGAGGGTCTGCGGGGCGGGTGCGGCGGCGTTCGCCGAGCCCGAGGCCCCGGCCACTGCCAGGGTGCTGAGGACGCCACCAGCAACTCCGGCCCGCATCGCGATGGTCGACGCGCTGCGGCGGGGCTTCCGGTGGCTGCGTATGTGAGCGGTGTGGGACATAGGGACAAGCGGTATCAGGACACCCTCCGGTCCTTCAAGGAACGTGTCCTGCGCCACAGTTGTCCGCTCGCGCGACCGAATCCCGGGCGTGTCGGCCTTTATTGACGCCGTAACGGACAAAGCGGGCGGGCCGTGATCGGCCTGTGATCACGGTGTTCGATCGTTACGCCCGAATTGCCCGGCACCTACCACTGGTCGAGACCGTTGGCCAAGCCCGGTTTCCGGACGCGGGACCCGGAGTGACGGAGGTCACGGAACGGTCACTCCGTCACCCGCGTCCGTCGCGCGGGCGGGGAACGGGGAGGGTGCCGCGGGGAGACCGGCGCCCGGGGGGCGCGCGGTGGGGAGCGCGCGCCGCCGCTCGTGAAAGCGCGCACGCGTCCACATCACGCTCCGTGCCCCCTCCGGGGTGTGAACGCGGCCCACTATCAAGCCTTTCGGTCCAGGGCCAATTTGCATGCACGGGAAGCATCTTGATATGGAGACGCCCTTCGTAAGGGGTCTCTGGCCAGCGATGACGGGCGAAATTGTCACCTCTGGTGATCAAGTGAACGCTTCACGTGCGAAGATCACCGCTCATCCGACTTCATGATCCTTCGTCAGGTGGTGGAGATCACAAAGGTTGTGCAATACCCCGTGTCGCAGATCACAGAGCGACGGGCATAGGATGCGGAGCTGTTGGGCTTGTGACCTGCTTCACATGTTCGCGATCTTCGTCGGGACGGTGGTCGCGCGACGGGTGGTGCGGACGCGGGCCCAGTGCACACCGCCAGCAGTCAGCGCCGACTGAGAGGAGCGAGGAGCGGTGAACGCGTATGCGCCCATCCTCGTACTGGGAGCCCTCGGGGCAGGCTTTGCGATCTTCTCCGTGGTCATGGCCACGCTGATCGGTCCGAAGCGGTACAACCGGGCCAGGCTCGACGCCTACGAGTGCGGCATCGAGCCGACCCCGACGCCGGCCGGCGGCGGGCGGTTCCCCATCAAGTACTACCTGACGGCGATGCTCTTCATCGTCTTCGACATCGAGATCGTCTTCCTCTACCCCTGGGCCGTCACCTTCGACGCCCTGGGGATCTTCGGGCTCGTGGAGATGCTGCTCTTCGTGCTCACCGTCTTCGTCGCGTACGCGTACGTATGGCGGCGCGGCGGCCTGGAATGGGACTGAGGGGCCTTTTGTCATGGGACTCGAAGAAAAGCTGCCGAGCGGCTTCCTGCTGACCACCGTCGAGCAGGCCGCGGGCTGGGTGCGCAAGGCGTCGGTCTTCCCCGCCACCTTCGGACTCGCCTGCTGCGCCATCGAGATGATGACCACCGGCGCCGGCCGCTACGACCTGGCGCGCTTCGGCATGGAGGTCTTCCGCGGCTCGCCGCGGCAGGCCGACCTGATGATCGTCGCGGGCCGGGTGAGCCAGAAGATGGCCCCCGTGCTGCGGCAGGTCTACGACCAGATGCCGAACCCCAAGTGGGTCATCTCCATGGGCGTCTGCGCCTCGTCGGGCGGGATGTTCAACAACTACGCGATCGTCCAGGGCGTCGACCACGTCGTCCCGGTCGACATCTACCTGCCCGGCTGCCCGCCGCGGCCCGAGATGCTGCTCGACGCCATCCTCAAGCTCCACGAGAAGATCCAGGGCTCCAAGCTCGGGGTGAACGCCGAGGAGGCGGCCCGCGAGGCGGAGGAGGCGGCGCTCAAGGCCCTGCCGACCATCGAGATGAAGGGGCTGCTGCGGTGAGCGACGCGCACGACGAGGGGGCCAACCCCGAGAAGGAGCTGTCCGCCGAGAACCTCCCCGGACAGCGCGGCCAGGGCGGCGAGGAGATCCGCGTCCAGCGCGGCATGTTCGGCGCCAACAACGGCGGCGACACCTCCGGTTACGGCGGACTGGTCCGCTCGATCCGGCTGCCCGGACCGGCCTCCCGCCCCTACGGCGGCTGGTTCGACGAGGTCGCCGACGAGCTGGAGGGCGCGCTGGAGGAGCAGGACCTGCTGCCCGCCCACGCCATCGGCAGGACCGTCGTCGACCGCGGTGAGATCACCTTCCACATCGAGCGCGAGCACCTGGTCCGCGTCGCCCGCACCCTGCGCGACGACCCGGCGCTGCGCTTCGAACTCTGCACCGGCGTCAGCGGCGTCCACTACCCGCACGACACGGGCCGCGAGCTGCACGCCGTCTACCACCTGCGCTCGATCACCCACAACCGGCTGATCCGGCTGGAGGTCGGCGTCCCCGACAGCGACCCGCACATCCCGTCGCTGTGCGAGGTCTACCCGACGAACAACTGGCACGAGCGCGAGGCCTACGACTTCTTCGGCATCCTCTTCGACGGCCACCCGGCCCTGACGCGGATCATGATGCCGGACGACTGGCAGGGCCACCCGCAGCGCAAGGACTACCCCCTCGGCGGCATCCCCGTCGAGTACAAGGGCGCCCAGATCCCGGCTCCGGACCAGCGGAGGTCGTACTCGTGAGCACTCCCCACCCGTCGTCCGCCGCATCGGCGCGCGAGACCACCGAAGGCACCGTCTACACGGTGACCGGCGGGGACTGGGACGAGGTCGTCCAGACCGCGGCCCGCAGCGACGACGAGCGCATCGTCGTCAACATGGGCCCCCAGCACCCCTCCACCCACGGCGTGCTCCGGCTGATCCTGGAGATCGACGGCGAGACCGTCACCGAGGCCCGCTGCGGCATCGGCTACCTGCACACCGGCATCGAGAAGAACCTCGAATTCCGGAACTGGACGCAGGGCACCACCTTCGTGACCCGCATGGACTACCTGATGCCGTTCTTCAACGAGACGGCGTACTGCCTCGGCGTCGAGCGGCTCCTCGGCATCGAGGACCAGATCCCCGACCGGGCCTCGGTCATCCGGGTGCTCCTGATGGAGCTGAACCGGATCTCCTCCCACCTGGTGTGCATCGCCACCGGCGGGATGGAGCTGGGCGCCACCACCGTCATGGTCTACGGCTTCCGCGACCGCGAGATGATCCTCGACATCTTCGAGCTGATCACCGGCCTGCGGATGAACCACGCGTACGTCCGCCCCGGCGGCCTCGCGCAGGACCTGCCGCCCGGCACCGTGGACCGCGTCCGCGAGTTCGTGAAGACCATGCGCAAGAACCTCACCGAGTACGACGCCCTCGCCACCGGCAACCCGATCTTCAAGGCCCGGCTCCAGGACGTCGGCTACCTCGACCTGGCCGGCTGCATGGCGATCGGCGCCACCGGGCCCGTCCTGCGCTCCGCCGGCCTCCCGCACGACCTGCGCAAGACCCAGCCCTACTGCGGCTACGAGACGTACGACTTCGACATCCCGACCGCCGACACCTGCGACTCCTACGGCCGCTTCCTGATCCGGGTGGAGGAGATGCGCCAGTCCCTGCGCATCGTCGAGCAGTGCCTGGACCGGCTCCAGCCCGGCCCGGTGATGGTCGGCGACAAGAAGATCGCCTGGCCCGCCCAGCTCGCGCTCGGCCCCGACGGACTGGGCAACTCCCTGGACCACATCAAGAAGATCATGGGCACCTCCATGGAGGCCCTGATCCACCACTTCAAGCTGGTCACCGAGGGCTTCCGGGTGCCTCCGGGCCAGACCTACGCGGCCATCGAATCGGCCAAGGGCGAGCTGGGGGCGCACGTGGTCTCCGACGGCGGCACCCGCCCCTTCCGGGTCCACTTCCGCGACCCGTCCTTCACCAACCTTCAGGCCATGGCGGCGATGTGCGAGGGCGGCCAGGTGGCCGACGTCATCGTCGCGGTGGCGTCCATCGACCCCGTGATGGGAGGCGTCGACCGGTGACCACCTCATCCCCGGAGCACGGCGTCAGCCTGGGAATGCCCGAGCTGCCCGCGCCCGACTACCCGGCCGACGTCCGGGCCCGGCTGGAGGCCGACGCGCGCGAGGTCATCGCCCGCTACCCGGACTCCCGGTCCGCCCTGCTGCCGCTGCTGCACCTCGTGCAGTCGGAGGAGGGCCACGTCACCCGCACCGGCATGCGGTTCTGCGCCGAGGTGCTCGGCCTCACCACGGCCGAGGTCACCGCCGTCGCCACCTTCTACACCATGTACCGGCGGCGGCCGAGCGGCGACTACCAGGTCGGCGTCTGCACCAACACGCTGTGCGCGGTCATGGGCGGCGACGCGATCCTCGAGACCCTCCAGGAGCACCTCGGCGTCGGCAACGGGGAGACCACCGACGACGGCAAGGTCACCCTGGAGCACATCGAGTGCAACGCGGCCTGCGACTTCGCCCCGGTCGTGATGGTCAACTGGGAGTTCTTCGACAACCAGAACCCCGAGAGCGCCAAGCGCCTCGTCGACGACCTGCGCGCCGGCCGCACCGTGTCGCCCACCCGCGGCGCCCCCCTGTGCACCTTCAAGGAGACCGCCCGCATCCTGGCCGGCTTCCCCGACGAGCGCGAGGGCGCCGTCCAGGCCGGCGGCAGCGCCGGACCGGCCTCCCTGACCGGGCTCCGGCTCGCCAAGGGCGAGACCCCCGCCGCCCGCGTGGTCCACCCCCGGGACGCCGGACCGCAGGACGTCCCGCCGCGGGACGCGCACGACCCGTCGCCCGCCGAACACCTCGGCTCGCACGACGCGCCGCAGGACACCTCGGCGTCCGACCCGGCCCACCCGTCCGGTCCCGCCGCCGAGGAGGGGGAGTGATGACCTTGGCAGCCGAGCTCAAGGACACCGGCCCGGAGAAGCTGCTCGCACCCGTGCTGTCGGCCTTCTGGGACCAGGACGAGTCCTGGACCCTGGACGTCTACCGGAGGCACGAGGGGTACGAGGGCCTCCGCAAGGCGCTGGCCATGGCGCCCGACGACCTGATCGCCTACGTCAAGGACTCCGGGCTGCGCGGCCGCGGCGGCGCCGGCTTCCCCACCGGGATGAAGTGGCAGTTCATCCCGCAGGGCGACGGCAAGCCCCACTACCTCGTGGTCAACGCCGACGAGTCGGAGCCGGGGACCTGCAAGGACATCCCGCTCCTCTACGCCAACCCGCACGCCCTCATCGAGGGCATCATCATCGCCTGCTACGCCATCCGCTCCTCGCACGCCTTCGTCTACCTGCGGGGCGAGGTCGTCCCCGTCCTGCGGCGGCTGCACGAGGCCGTGCGCGAGGCCCGCGAGGCCGGCTACCTGGGCGAGAACATCCTGGGCAGCGGACTCGACCTCGAACTCACCGTGCACGCCGGCGCCGGCGCGTACATCTGCGGCGAGGAGACCGCGCTCCTCGACTCCCTCGAAGGCCGCCGCGGCCAGCCGCGGCTGCGCCCCCCCTTCCCGGCCGTCGCCGGTCTCTACGCCTGCCCCACAGTGGTGAACAACGTCGAATCCATCGCGTCGGTTCCCTCGATCCTCAACAGGGGCAAGGACTGGTTCCGTTCGATGGGCAGCGAGAAGTCCCCGGGCTTCACGCTGTACTCGCTCAGCGGGCACGTCACCAACCCCGGCCAGTACGAGGCCCCGATGGGCATCACCCTGCGCCAGCTCCTCGACATGAGCGGCGGCATGCGCCCCGGCCACCGGCTCAAGTTCTGGACCCCGGGCGGCTCCTCGACCCCGATGCTCACCGACGAGCACCTCGACGTGCCCCTCGACTACGAGGCGGTGGGCGCCGCCGGCTCCCTGCTCGGCACCAAGGCGCTCCAGTGCTTCGACGAGACCACCTGCGTGGTCCGCGCCGTCACCCGCTGGACCGAGTTCTACGCCCACGAGTCCTGCGGCAAGTGCACCCCCTGCCGCGAGGGCACCTACTGGCTGGTCCAGCTCATGCGCGACATCGAGGCGGGCAAGGGCGAGATGGCCGACCTCGACAAGCTCAACGACATCGCGGACAACATCAACGGCAAGGCCTTCTGCGCCCTCGGAGACGGTGCCGCCGCGCCGATCTTCTCCTCGCTCCAGTACTTCCGCGAGGAGTACGAGCAGCACATCACGGGCCGTGGCTGCCCCTTCGACCCGGCCAAGTCGACGGCCTGGGCCGACCGTACGGAGGTGAAGGCATGACCGTCCAGCAGTCCGCGGGCGGCCCCGCCGCGGGCGGGGCACGGCCGGCGGTCCCGCCGGAGGACCTCGTCGCCCTGACCATCGACGGCATCGAGGTCAGCGTGCCCAAGGGCACCCTGGTCATCCGGGCCGCCGAACAGCTCGGCATCGAGATCCCCCGCTTCTGCGACCACCCGCTCCTCGACCCGGCCGGCGCCTGCCGCCAGTGCATCGTCGAGGTCGAGGGCCAGCGCAAGCCCATGGCGTCCTGCACCATCACCTGCACCCCGGGCATGGTGGTCAGGACCCAGCTCACCTCACCGGTCGCGGAGAAGGCCCAGCACGGGGTGATGGAGCTGCTGCTCATCAACCACCCGCTGGACTGCCCGGTCTGCGACAAGGGCGGCGAGTGCCCGCTGCAGAACCAGGCGATGTCGCACGGCAACGCCGAGTCCCGCTTCGACGGAATGAAGCGGACCTTCCAGAAGCCGGTGCCGATCTCCGCCCAGGTCCTCCTCGACCGCGAGCGGTGCGTCCTGTGCGCCCGCTGCACCCGCTTCTCCAACCAGGTCGCGGGCGACCCGATGATCGAACTCCTGGAGCGCGGCGCCCTCCAGCAGGTCGGCACCGGCGAGGGCGCCCCCTTCGAGTCGTACTTCTCCGGCAACACCATCCAGATCTGCCCGGTCGGCGCGCTCACCTCGGCGGCCTACCGGTTCCGCTCCCGCCCCTTCGACCTGATCTCCTCGCCGTCCGTCTGCGAGCACTGCTCCGGCGGCTGCGCCACCCGCACCGACCACCGGCGCGGCAAGGTCATGCGGCGGCTCGCGGCCGACGACCCCCAGGTCAACGAGGAGTGGATCTGCGACAAGGGCCGCTTCGCGTTCCGCTACGCCCAGCAGCGCGACCGGCTCACCACCCCCCTGGTCCGCAACGCCGACGGCGAGCTGGAGCCCGCCTCCTGGCCGGAGGCGCTGCGGATCGCCGCCGAGGGGCTGCTGGCCGCCCGGGGCCGCACCGGCGTCCTCGCCGGCGGGCGGCTCACCGTCGAGGACGCCTACGCGTACGGCAAGTTCGCGCGGGTCGCGCTCGACACCAACGACGTCGACTTCCGCGCCCGGGCGCACAGCCCCGAGGAGGCCGACTTCCTGGCCGCCCGGGTCGCCGGACGCGGCATCGACCTCGACGGCACCGGCGTCACCCACGGCGCGCTGGAGAAGGCGCCCGCCGTGCTGCTGGTCGGCTTCGAGTCCGAGGAGGAGGCGCCCGGCGTCTTCCTGCGGCTGCGCAAGGCCTGGCGCAGGACCGGGCTGAAGGTCTTCGCCCTGGCCACCCACGCCACCCGGGGCCTGGAGAAGGCCGGCGGCACCCTGCTGCCCGCCGCCCCCGGCACCGAGACCGAGTGGCTGGACGCCCTCGCCGGAGGGGTCGGCCTGGAGGACTCCGGGGTCGGCGCCGCCGAGGCGCTGCGCGCCGAGGGCGCCGTGATCGTCGTCGGGGAGCGGCTGGCCTCGGTGGCCGGCGGGCTCACCGCGGCCGTGCGGACCGCCGCGGCCACCGGCGCCCGGCTGGTGTGGATCCCGCGCCGGGCCGGGGAGCGCGGTGCCATCGAGGCGGGCGCGCTGCCCTCGCTGCTGCCGGGCGGCCGTCCGGCCACCGACCCGCGCGCCCGCGAGGAGGTCGCCGCCGTCTGGGGCGTCGCCCACCTCCCGCACCGCTACGGGCGCGACACCGCCCAGATCGTGGAGGCCGCCGCCGACGGCTCGCTCCAGGCGCTGCTGGTGGCGGGCGTGGAGGTCGCGGACCTGCCCGATCCGGCCCGCGCCCGGCAGGCGCTCGACGCGGCCGGTTTCGTGGTGTCGCTGGAGCTGCGGCCCAGCGAGGTCACCGGGCACGCCGACGTCGTCCTGCCGGTCGCGGCGGTCGTCGAGAAGGCCGGCACCTTCCTCAACTGGGAGGGCCGGGCGCGCTTCTTCGAGGCCGCGCTCAAGCCCGACCAGATGACCCGCCCGCTGCCCCCGACGGACACCCGGGTGCTCCAGATGCTCGCCGATGCCATGGACGTGCACCTGGGCCTGCCGGATCTGCGCACCACCCGCGCGGAGATCGACCGGCTCGGCGCCTGGGACGGCCCCCGGGCGGACGACCCGGAGGCCACCGCGGTCGCGCTGCCCCGCCCGGCCGCCGGGGAGGCGGTGCTCGCGGGCCACCGGATGCTGCTCGACCAGGGCCTCCTCCAGCGCGGCGACGACGCGCTGGCGGGCACCCGGCACGCGGCCCGCGCCCGGGTCTCGGCGGCCACGGCCGGGGAGGCGGGCGTCAAGGACGGCGACGTCCTCGCCGTCACCGGGCCCGCCGGATCGGTCGAACTCCCGCTGGAGATCACCGCGATGCCCGACCGGGTGGTCTGGCTCCCGCTGAACTCGGCCGGTGCCGGTGTCGCCTCCGACACCGGGGTGCCGCCCGGGTCCCTCGTCCGCATCGGTCCGGCCACACCGGCCGGTGGAACCCCCAAGGAGGTGGAGGCATGAGCGCGTACCTCGCCGCCGAGAACCTGTCGATGTTCGGCCGCGATCCCTGGTGGCTGATCGTCGTCAAGGCGGTGTTCTGCTTCGCCTTCCTGATGGTGACCGTGCTGCTGTCCATCGTCTGGGAGCGCAAGGTCGTCGGCTGGATGCAACTGCGCATCGGCCCCAACCGGAACGGCCCCTGGGGGCTGCTCCAGTCGCTGGCCGACGGCGTGAAGCTGATGCTCAAGGAAGACGTCGTCGTCAAGCGCGCCGACAAGGCCGTCTACATCCTGGCGCCGATCGTGGCGGCCGTGCCGGCCTTCATGGCCATCGCGGTCATCCCGTTCGGCCCGGCCGGCAACGAGGTCTCGATCTTCGGCCACCGCACCACGATGCAGCTCACCGATCTGCCGATCGCGATGCTGTACGTGCTGGCGGTCGCCTCGATCGGCATCTACGGCATCGTGCTCGCCGGATGGAGCTCGGGATCGACGTACCCGCTCCTGGGGGGACTGCGCTCCTGCGCGCAGATGATCTCCTACGAGATCGCCATGGGCGCCGCGTTCGCCTCGGTGTTCCTCTACTCCGGCTCCATGTCGACCTCGCAGATCGTGGAGGCGCAGGCCGACCGCTGGTACATCGTCCTGCTGCCGGTCTCCTTCATCATCTACGTCGTCACCATGGTCGGGGAGACCAACCGCGCCCCGTTCGACATGCCGGAGTCCGAGGGCGACCTCGTCGGCGGCTTCAACACCGAGTACTCGTCGATCAAGTTCGCGATGTTCATGCTCGCCGAGTACGTCAACATGGTGACGGTCTCGGCCGTCGCCACCACCCTCTTCCTGGGCGGCTGGCGGGCCCCGTGGCCGATCAGCACCTTCTGGGAGGGCGCGAACCACGGCTGGTGGCCGATGCTCTGGTTCGTCCTCAAGGTGCAGGTGCTGCTGTTCTTCTTCATCTGGCTGCGCGCGACGCTCCCGCGGGTGCGCTACGACCAGCTGATGAAGCTGGGCTGGAAGGTCCTGATCCCGGTCGCCCTGGTGTGGCTGATGCTGGTCGCGACCGTGCGGGCGCTGCGCAACGAGAACTACGGCTTCGCCGACATCGCCCTCTACGTCGGCGCCGCCGTCCTGGCCGTGCTGCTCCTCTCCTTCCTCGCGGACCTCTACCGCGACCGGAACAGGCGGGCCGAGGCGCCGGCCGCCGCGCCGGCCTCCTTCGACCCGATGGCCGGCGGCTTCCCCGTACCGCCGCTGCCCGGCCAGAAGCTGCCGCCGGTGCCCCGGCGCGCCCCCCGCCGGGAGCGCGAGCTGGTCGCCAGCGGCGGACCCGATACCCACAGCGACGAGACTCCGGGTGGATCGACGGAGGGAAAGGAGGCGTCCGATGGCTGAGGAGCCCAAGGGAACCGACACCGAGCCCGGATTCCTGAACCCCGTGGCCGGCTTCGGCGTGACCTTCAAGGCCATGTTCAAGAAGCGGCTGACCGAGCAGTACCCGGAGCAGCAGAAGACCACGGCTCCGCGCTTCCACGGGCGGCACCAGCTCAACCGCCACCCGGACGGCCTGGAGAAGTGCATCGGCTGCGAGCTGTGCGCCTGGGCCTGCCCCGCCGACGCCATCTACGTGGAGGGCGCCGACAACACCGACGAGGAGCGCTACTCGCCGGGCGAGCGCTACGGCCGCGTCTACCAGATCAACTACGCCCGCTGCATCCTGTGCGGGCTGTGCATCGAGGCGTGCCCGACGCGGGCGCTGACGATGACCAACGAGTTCGAGCTGGCCGACTCCAGCCGCGCCGACCTCATCTACACCAAGGAGCAGCTCCTCGCCGGTCTGGAGGAGGGCATGGTGGACTCCCCCCACTCCATCTTCCCGGGCACGGACGAGCAGGACTACTACCGGGGCCTGGTCACCGAGGCCGCGCCGGGCACGGAGCGGCAGGTGGCCCGGTCCAAGGGCGAGGACGCTCCGGGGGCCGGACCGGCCGCCGGCGCGGACGGGTCCGCCGGGGAGAGGGTGACCGGACGATGACCGCGCAGCTCGCGGCCTACTCCACCTCCACCGGAGAGGCCGTCCAGTTCTGGATTCTCGGCACGGTCGCCGTGATCGGCGCCCTGTGCACCGTGCTCATGCGCAAGGCGGTGCACAGCGCCCTCTGCCTGGCGGGCACGATGATCGTCCTGGCGGTGTTCTACCTCGCCAACGGGGCCTACTTCCTGGGCATCGTGCAGATCGTCGTCTACACCGGCGCGATCATGATGCTGTTCCTGTTCGTGGTGATGCTCGTCGGCGTCACCGCGGCGGACTCCCTGAAGGAGACCATCAGGGGCCAGCGCTGGCTGGCCCTGCTGTGCGGGCTCGGCTTCGGCATCCTGCTGTTCGCCGGGATCGGCAACGCCTCCCTCACCTCCTTCGCCGGGGTGGGCGGGGCCAACGCGGCCGGGAACGTGGAGGGCCTCGCCTCCCTGATCTTCACCCGGTACGTGTTCGCCTTCGAGATCACCGGCGCCCTGCTCATCACGGCCGCGGTCGGCGCCATGGTGCTCACCCACCGCGAGCGCACCGAACGGGCCCGCACCCAGCGCGAGATGTCCGAGCAGCGCGTCCGCGACGGCAGCCACCTGCCGCCGCTGCCCGCCCCCGGCGTCTACGCCCGGCACAACGCGGTGGACATCGCGGGGCTGCTGCCCGACGGCACCCCGTCCGAGCTGACCGTCAGCGGGACGCTGCGCGACCGGGGCCAGATCCGGGACGTCTCCACCGAGGCCCTGAACGACCTCAGGGCGCTGGAACAGCGCTCCGAGGAGCGTCTGGAGCGTCGCGGCGCCGGCCCGTCGACCGTCGGACGGACCGAGGAGGCGTCGAAGTGAACCCGGTCAACTACCTGTACCTCGCTGCCCTGCTGTTCACGATCGGCGCCACCGGGGTGCTGATCCGGCGCAACGCCATCGTGGTGTTCATGTGCGTGGAGCTGATGCTGAACGCCTGCAACCTCGCGTTCGTCGCCTTCTCCCGGCTGCACGGCAACCTCGACGGCCAGATCATCGCCTTCTTCACGATGGTGGTCGCCGCCGCGGAGGTCGTGGTGGGGCTCGCGATCATCGTGTCCCTGTTCCGCGCCCGCCACTCGGCCTCGGTCGACGACGCCAGCCTGATGAAGCTGTAAGGGGTCGGAAGAATCGTGGAGAACCTGATTGCGCTGCTGGTGGCGGCGCCCCTGCTCGGAGCGGTGGTCCTGCTGTGCGGCGGGCGCCTGCTGGACGCGGTCGGTCACTGGATCGGCACGCTGCTGGCCGCCGCCTCCTTCGTGATCGGCGTCGTCCTCTTCGCCGACATGCTCGGCAGCGGCGCCGCCGACCGCACCCTGACGCAGCACCTGTTCAGCTGGATCCCGGTGGAGGGCTTCCAGGCCGACGTCGCCTTCCGGCTCGACCAGTTGTCGATGACGTTCGTCCTGCTGATCACCGGTGTCGGCTCGCTGATCCACCTGTACTCGGTCGGGTACATGGAGCACGACGAGCGCCGCCGCCGCTTCTTCGGCTACCTCAACCTGTTCCTCGCGGCGATGCTGATCCTGGTCCTCGCCGACAACTACCTGCTGCTGTACCTCGGCTGGGAGGGCGTCGGCCTCGCCTCCTACCTCCTGATCGGCTTCTGGCAGCACAAGCCCAGCGCGGCCACCGCCGCCAAGAAGGCGTTCCTGGTCAACCGCGTGGGCGACATGGGCCTGTCCATCGCCATCATGCTGATGTTCCTGTGGTTCGGGACCTTCGCCTTCGGGCCGGTGCTCGGCGGCGGCGACCAGGCGGGCCTCGCGGCCTCCGCGAGCGAGGGCAAGCTCACCGTCATCGCGCTGATGCTGCTGCTCGCCGCCTGCGGCAAGTCCGCCCAGGTGCCGCTGCAGTCCTGGCTCGGGGACGCGATGGAGGGCCCGACCCCCGTCTCGGCCCTGATCCACGCGGCGACCATGGTGACGGCGGGCGTCTATCTGATCGTCCGCTCCGGGGCCGTCTTCAACGGCGCCCCGGACGCACAGCTCGTCGTCACCGTCGTCGGCGCGGTCACGCTGCTGTTCGGCGCGATCGTCGGTTGCGCCAAGGACGACATCAAGAAGGCGCTGGCCGGGTCGACCATGTCGCAGATCGGCTACATGGTGCTGGCCGCGGGCCTCGGCCCGATCGGCTACGTCTTCGCGATCATGCACCTGGTGACGCACGGCTTCTTCAAGGCCGGGCTGTTCCTCGGCGCCGGCTCGGTCATGCACGGCATGAACGACGAGGTCGACATGCGCCGCTACGGCGGACTGCGCAAGTACATGCCGGTCACCTTCGTCACCTTCGGCCTCGGCTACCTGGCCATCATCGGCTTCCCGGGGCTGTCCGGCTTCTTCTCCAAGGACAAGATCATCGAGGCGGCGTTCGCCAAGGGCGGCACCGAGGGCTGGATCCTCGGCGCCTGCGCCCTGCTGGGCGCGGCCATCACGGCGTACTACATGACGCGCGTGATGCTGATGACGTTCTTCGGCGAGGAGCGCTGGCGGAACCTGCCCGCGGCGTCAACGGCGTCAACGGCGGACTCCGCCCCGGCCGCGGGCGGGGGGACGGCCGGCGGGTCCGCGGTGCCGCACCCGCACGAGTCCCCGGGGACCATGACGATCCCGATGATCGTGCTGGCCGTCGGATCGGTCGCGGGCGGTGCCTTCTTCAGCATCGGCGACCGCTTCCTCAAGTGGCTGGAGCCGGTCACCGGCTTCGACCACGGCCACGCGCCCCTCGGCGCGGGGGTCATCACCGGGGCCACCGTCGCCTGCATGGTGATCGGCGTCGCCGTCGCCTGGGCGCAGTACGGGCGCCGTCCGGTCCCGGCGGTCGCCCCGCGCGGCTCGCTGCTCACCCGGGCCGCCCGCCGCGACCTGCTCCAGGACGACTTCAACCACGTCGTCCTGGTGCGCGGCGGCGAGCACCTCACCCGGTCCCTGGTCTACGTCGACCACACCCTGGTCGACGGGGTCGTCAACGGCACGGCCGCTTCGTTCGGCGGCCTGTCCGGGCGGATGCGCAAGCTGCAGAACGGCTTCGCCCGCTCGTACGCGGTCTCGATGTTCGGCGGTGCGGCACTCCTCGTCGCCGCGACCCTGCTGATGAGGGCGGTCTGATACCGATGTCCTTTCCCCTGTTGACAGCGACGGCGGTGCTCCCGGCGGCCGGGGCCATCGCCACGGCCGCCGTGCCCGCCGCGCGACGCACCGCCGCGAAATGGGTGGCGCTGCTGGTCTCGCTGGGCACGCTCGCCCTGGCCGTGGCGGTGCTGATCCGCTTCGACCCGGGCGGCGGCCGCTACCAGCTCACCGAATCGCACGCCTGGATCGCCGAGTTCGGCGTCCGCTACGAACTGGGTGTGGACGGCATCGCGGTGGCGCTGCTGGCGCTGACCGCCCTGCTGGTCCCGTTCGTCATCCTGGCGGGCTGGCACGACGCCGACCCGCTGGAGAGCGGCAGCAGGCGGTGGCGGCCCACCCAGGGCTACTTCGCCCTGATCCTGGCGCTGGAAGCGATGGTGATCCTCTCCTTCGAGGCCACCGACGTCTTCCTCTTCTACATCCTGTTCGAAGCCATGCTGATCCCGCTGTACTTCCTGATCGGCGGCTTCGGGGACCGGGCGCACGGTGCCTTCCGCACCGCGGCGACCGAGGACGAGGGCGAGCGGGCGGCCGCCGCCCAGCGGTCGTACGCGGCGGTCAAGTTCCTGCTCTACAACCTGGCCGGCGGTCTGATCATGCTGGCCGCGGTGATCGGGCTGTACGTGGTCGCCGGCAGCTTCTCGCTCGGCGAGATCGCCGAGGCGCGGGCCAACGGCTCGCTGTCCATCGCGACCAGCACCGAGCGCTGGCTGTTCCTGGGCTTCTTCTTCGCCTTCGCGGTGAAGGCGCCGCTCTGGCCGCTGCACACCTGGCTGCCCAACGCCATGGGGGAGTCCACCGCCCCGGTCGCGGTGCTCATCACCGCGGTCGTCGACAAGGTGGGCACCTTCGCGATGCTGCGCTACTGCCTCCAGCTCTTCCCGGAGGCCAGCAAGTGGGCGACGCCGGTGATCCTGGTCCTCGCGGTCATCGGCATCATCTACGGCGCGCTGCTGGCGGTCGGCCAGCGCGACATCAAGCGGCTGATCGCCTACGCGTCGATCTCGCACTTCGGCTTCATCATCATGGGCATCTTCGCGATGACCAGCCAGGGCCAGTCCGGGGCGACGCTGTACATGGTCAACCACGGTCTGTCGACGGCCGTGCTGATGCTGATCGCCGGGTTCCTGATCTCCCGGCGCGGCTCCCGCCTCATCGCGGACTACGGCGGGGTGCAGAAGGTGGCGCCGATCCTGGCCGGCACCTTCCTGATCGGCGGTCTGGCGACGCTGTCCCTGCCCGGGCTCGCCCCGTTCGTCAGCGAGTTCCTGGTCCTGGTGGGCACGTTCACCCGCTACCCGGCCATCGGCGTCGTCGCCACCTTCGGCATCGTGCTGGCCGCGCTCTACACCCTCGTCCTCTACCAGCGGACGATGACCGGGCCGGTGAAGCCCGAGGTGGCCGCGCTGCCCGATCTGCGGGCGCGTGAACTGCTGGTGGTGGCACCGCTGGTGGCGCTGCTGATCTTCCTCGGCGTCTATCCGAAGCCCGTCGCGGACATCGTCAACCCGGCGGTCCAACAGACCATGTCCGACGTACACAAGCAGGACCCCCGGCCCGAGGTGGAGGCGGCCAAGTGAGTGCAACAGCCGTCCACAGCCTGTGGACAACAGCGGCCGAGCCGATCACGAAGATCGACGCGCCGAAGATCGAGTACGGGCAGCTCGCGCCCGTCCTCATCGTGATCGGCGCGGCGCTCGTCGGCATCCTGATCGAGGCCTTCGTACCGCGCAAATCCCGTTACCACGCCCAGCTCCTCGTCTCCGTCGTCGCCCTGGTGGCCTCGTTCGCCGCGGTCGTGGCGCTGGCGGCGGACGGATACGGCACGACCAAGGCCCGCATCGTGGCGATGGGCGCCATCGCCGTCGACGGACCGGCCCTGTTCCTCCAGGGCACGATCCTGCTGGCCGCCCTGGTCAGCCTGTTCACCTTCGCCGAGCGGCGGCTCGACCCGGCCGCCCACGGCAGCCGGGTGGACTCCTTCGCCGCGCAGGCGGCGGCCGTACCGGGCAGCGAGAGCGAGCAGAAGGCCGTGAAGGCCGGGTTCGCCACCACCGAGGTGTTCCCGCTGCTGCTGTTCGCCGTCGCGGGCATGCTGGTCTTCCCGGCCGCCAACGACCTGCTGACGCTCTTCGTGGCGCTGGAGGTCTTCTCCCTCCCGCTCTACCTGCTGTGCGCCCTGGCCCGCCGCAAGCGGCTCCTGTCGCAGGAGGCGGCGGTCAAGTACTTCCTGCTCGGCGCCTTCGCCTCGGCGTTCACCCTGTTCGGCATCGCCCTGGTGTACGGCTACGCGGGCTCGATGTCGTACGCCACCATCGCCCGGGTCGTCGACGGCACCCTGCCGAACGTCACCCCGGCCCTGGCCGACACCACGGGCAACGACGCGCTGCTGCTGATCGGGGCCGCGCTCATCGTCATGGGGCTGCTGTTCAAGGTGGGCGCGGTGCCGTTCCACATGTGGACGCCGGACACCTACCAGGGCGCGCCGACGCCGGTCACCGGCTTCATGGCGGCGGCCACCAAGACGGCCGCCTTCGGCGCGCTGCTGCGCATCCTGTACGTGGTCCTGCCGGGGCTGCGGTGGGACTGGCGGCCGGTGATGTGGGGCGTGGCGATCGTCACCATGCTGGTCGGCGCGATCGTCGCGATCACCCAGACCGACATCAAGCGGCTGCTGGCGTACTCGGCGGTCTCCCACGCGGGCTTCATCCTCGCGGGTGTGATCGCGGCCACCCCGTCCGCGATCTCGTCGGTCCTCTTCTACCTGGTCACCTACTCCTTCGTGACCATCGGCGCCTTCGCCGTGGTGACGCTGGTGCGGGACGCGGGCGGCGAGGCGACCCACCTGTCCAAGTGGGCGGGGCTGGGCCGGCGGTCCCCGCTGGTGGCGGCCGTGTTCGCGGTGTTCCTGCTGGCCTTCGCGGGCATCCCGCTGACCTCCGGGTTCGCGGGCAAGTTCGCGGTGTTCAAGGCCGCCGCGGAGGGCGGCGCGGTGCCGCTGGTCGTGGTCGGTGTGATCTCGTCCGCGATCGCCGCGTTCTTCTACATCCGGGTGATCGTGCTGATGTTCTTCAGCGAGCCCCGGCCGGACGGCCCGACGGTCGCCGTGCCGTCGGCGCTGACCATGACGACGATCGCCTTCGGCGTGGCGGTCACGGTGGTGCTCGGTGTGGCGCCGCAGTACTTCCTGGATCTGGCCGGCCAGGCGGGGGTGTTCGTGCGCTGACCCCGCGCCGCGGCGGCCGACGGCCCCGGCTCCCTTCCGGTACCGCACCGGGGGAGCCGGGGCCGTCGGGCGTGCGGGCCGGGGGTGGCCGGAAGCGGGCGGGCCGGTACGACAAGTGGAGCCGGCTTGTGGACAACCTTCGGGGGCTGTCGGCGCGGGCGCCTATCGTGGACGCAGTGGTCGAAGGACGGCGCACGGGGGACAGGAGTCGGGGGAGCGGACGATGAGCGGGACGGGCGTGATCGGCGAGATGACAGGCACGGGTGGCGCGGGCGGCGGCGCGCTGGACACGCTGCACCGGGTCTTCGGGTTCGACTCCTTCCGCGGTGAGCAGGAGGCGGTCGTCGAGCACGTGATCGCGGGCGGCGACGCCGTGGTGCTCATGCCGACCGGCGGCGGCAAGTCGCTGTGCTACCAGATCCCGGCCCTGGTCCGCCCCGGCACCGGCATCGTGGTCTCCCCGCTCATCGCGCTCATGCAGGACCAGGTGGACGCGCTGCGGGCGCTCGGCGTGCGGGCCGGGTTCATGAACTCCACGCAGGACTTCGACGAGCGGCGCATGGTGGAGGCCGAGTACCTGGCCGGGGAGCTGGACCTGCTCTACCTGGCCCCGGAGCGGCTGCGCCTGGAGGGCACCCGGGATCTCCTCTCCCGGGGGCGGATCTCCCTCTTCGCCATCGACGAGGCGCACTGCGTCTCCCAGTGGGGCCACGACTTCCGGCCGGACTACCTCGCCCTGTCCCTGCTCGGCGAGCGCTGGCCGGACGTGCCCCGCATCGCGCTCACGGCGACGGCCACCCGCGCGACCCACAGCGAGATCACCGAGCGGCTGGGCATGCCGACCGCCCGCCATTTCGAGGCGAGCTTCGACCGGCCCAACATCCAGTACCGGATCGTGCCCAAGACGGAGGCGAAGAAGCAGCTCCTCGCCTTCCTGCGGGAGGAGCACGCCGGGGACGCGGGCATCGTCTACTGCCTCTCGCGCAACTCGGTGGATAGGACCGCCGAGTTCCTCTCGCGCAACGGCATCGAGGCGGTGCCCTACCACGCGGGGCTGGACGCGGGCACCAGAGCGGCGCACCAGTCCCGGTTCCTCCGCGAGGAGGGGCTGGTGGTGGTCGCGACCATCGCCTTCGGCATGGGGATCGACAAGCCCGACGTGCGGTTCGTCGCCCACCTCGACCTGCCGAAGTCCGTCGAGGGCTACTACCAGGAGACCGGCCGCGCCGGGCGCGACGGGCTGCCGTCGACGGCCTGGATGGCGTACGGGCTCAATGACGTGGTCCAGCAGCGCAAGCTGATCCAGTCCGGCGAGGGGGACGAGACCTTCCGCCGCCGGGCCCAGTCCCATCTGGACGCGATGCTGGCGCTCTGCGAGACCTCGCAGTGCCGCCGGGGCCAGCTCCTCGCCTACTTCGGCCAGGAACCCGCCCCGGTGGGCTGCGGCAACTGCGACACCTGTCTGACCCCGCCGGAGACCTGGGACGGCACGGTCGCGGCGCAGAAGGTGCTGTCGACGGTGGTGCGGCTGAAGCGGGAGCGCGGGCAGAAGTTCGGCGCCGGTCAGATCGTCGACATCCTGATGGGCAAGCGCACCGCCAAGGTCATCCAGTTCGACCACGACCGGCTCTCCGTCTTCGGCATCGGCGAGGAGCTGACCGAGGGCGAGTGGCGGGGCGTCACCCGGCAGCTGCTGGCGCAGGGCCTGCTCGCCGTCGAGGGGGAGTACGGCACGCTGGTGCTGACCGACGCCAGCGGCTCGGTGCTCCGCCGGGAGCGGGAGGTGCCGCTGCGCAAGGAGCCCAAGAAGCCGACGACGGCCCGGGGCACCGGCGCCCGCGGCGAGCGCAAGCCCAGGGCGGCGGCGGTCGAGCTGCCCGAGGCACTGCTGCCCGCGTTCGAGGCGCTGCGTGCCTGGCGGGCGGAGCAGGCCCGTGAGCAGGGCGTTCCGGCCTATGTGATCTTCCATGACGCGACGCTGCGGGAGATCGCCACCGTCTGGCCGACCTCGGTCGGGCAGCTCGCCGGGGTCACCGGCGTCGGCGAGAAGAAGCTGGCCACCTATGGGGAAGGGGTGGTGGCGGTGCTCGCCGGCCTGGCCGACGGTGCGCCGGACGCCCCGGCTCCGGCGTCGGCCTCCTCCCCGGTCCCGGCCTCC
The DNA here is from genome assembly GCF_055598485.1 of Streptomyces sp. NPDC107521. Taxonomy (NCBI): domain Bacteria; kingdom Bacillati; phylum Actinomycetota; class Actinomycetes; order Kitasatosporales; family Streptomycetaceae; genus Streptomyces; species Streptomyces sp. NPDC107521. Next base: position 11,521 of record NZ_JBVKAT010000018.1, on the reverse strand, counting down.
TCCTCGGCTCAGGTCTCCTCTTCGACTCGCGCCCCGGACCCGGCCCCGGTTCCGGCTCGGGGGAGCGGTTCCGCTCCGGACGGGCCGCGGACGGCCGCCGCCGTGGACGCCCCGGACGACTACTGGCCCGAGGAGGAGCCGGAGCCGTTTCCCGATTGGGAGTGACCGGCGGGGAGTGACCGACTGGGAGTGACCGACTGGGAGTGACCGGCCGAGGGCCGGGGCGGGGGACCGGGCGATCCTAAGGAGCCGCCGCCCCCGGGGCGCCGTCCCCCGGGCCGCCGTCGTCCGGGGCCGGTGTTCCGGACGGCCCGGGGGTGCGGGTCATGCCAGGGCGGTGAGTCCCGGCGCGAAGGTGATGAGGAGGGGGACGAGGGGCACCAGGGCGGCCGTGGTGGTGGCCAGGGCGCGGCGGCGGCGGCCGAGACGGGGCCGGGGTTCCAACAGGCGGTCGACCCGCTCGCCCAGCAGGCGGTGGCTGGAGGCGCAGGACAGGACGCCGCGGTGCTGGTTCAGCTCGATCAGGGCCAGCGCGGTGGTGAGATGGCCGCAGCGGCGGGAGGCGGCGTCGTCGGCGGCGAGTTCCACCAGGCGGTGGGTCTGGTCGCAGAAGTGGGCGAAGACCGGGATCCGGGGGAAGCCGGTCGCCAGCGCGGTGGACAGGTGCAGCAGCCAGTCGTGGTGGGCGCGGGCGTGGCCGCGCTCATGGGTGAGGACGGCGTCGAGCTGGTGGTGGGTGAGGCGCCGCAGGGCACCGGTGGTGACGATGAGCTGGGGCGGGCTGCCGGGCATCCACCAGGCGTCCGGGTACTCGTCCTCCAGCACCAGCAGGGGCCCGCGGGCGGCGGGCAGGCCGGCCGGGAGGTCCGGGGCGCGTTCGCGCAGATGGGCCCGGGAGCGGAGGCGCCGACGGCGGGCCTCGGCCAGTTCCCTGGCGAGCACGGCGGTCGTCCAGGCCGCGCCCGCGGCCAGCAGCAGGGTGATCACCGCCGCCCAGACCGGGCCGGCGGAGAGGTTGTAGGCGGCGGTCACGGCGGGCGGCGCGGGCGCGAAGAGCTGGGCGCGGACGGTGCCGAAGACGGCGGCGGCACCGAGGGCGAGCGAGGTCAGGCAGCACAGCAGCACGGTGGCGACCAGGCACTGCCACACCCACAGCCCGACCACGGGGTCCCGCTCGGGCCACCGGGACCGGGTCAGCGCACGCGGCACCGGCACGGCGGCGGTGACGCCGACGGTGAAGAGCAGGAGCAGGCAGACGGTCATGCCACGGGCTCCGAATCCTGGTCGGAAGGGGCGGCTCGGGGAGGTGCGCCCGACGGTGCGGGCGGCGCGGAGAGGGGGTGCTGAGGGGTGCGGGATGCGGAGTGCCGGGGTGCGGGCGTCGTGGGGTGCCGGTGGGGCCGGAGGTGGTCCGGTGGGCCGGGTTCCCGGGGCCCCGGGGGTGTGGTGTTCCGGCGGCCGGGCGGGGCGCGCGGTGCGCACCGCCCGGCGCCAGTATGCCGGTGACGGGGGTGCGGCGGCAGGGGAGAACGCCTGTCGATCCGGCCACGCACCCGCCGGACCCACCGGAACGGGGCCGTGAGCCGTGAGCCGGGCGCCCGGCGCCAAGCTCACGGCTCACGGCGCGGCAGTCACGGGGGCCGGTGTCCGTCGGAATCGGTGAACACTTCGGTCTCAGGTGTTCACGGATCGCGCGGTACGGGGTCCGGTGGCGACCGTTCCCCGGGCCGGGTCCCGCGCGACCGGTCCGGCGGCGGACCCGCCCGCCCCCGTGGCCGTCGGACGGGGCACCGTGCCGCCCGCCGCCCGGGGCCGGCGGGCGGCGAGGCACCGTCGGCGCCGCGGCCCGTGCCCGGCGGGGAGCTACGCCGCGACCACGCGGCCGGTGACCTCGCCCAGGCCGACGCGGGTGCCGTCGGGGCCCGGGGCCCAGGCCGTCAGGGTCACCACGTCGCCGTCCTCCAGGAAGGTCCGCTTGCCGTCGGGCAGTTCGAGCGGTTCGCCGCCGTTCCAGGTCAGCTCCAGCAGGGAGCCGCGCTCGCCCTCGGCGGGACCGCTCACCGTGCCGGAGCCGTAGAGGTCGCCGGTGCGCAGGGAGGCGCCGTTGACGGTCATGTGGGCCAGTTGCTGGGCGGCGGTCCAGTACATGCCGGAGAACGGCGGCTCGGAGATCACGTGCCCGTTGAGGGCGACGGAGATCCGCAGGTCGTAGCCGCCGGGCTCGATCCGCTCGGGGTCGGTGTCGTCCAGGTAGGGCAGCAGTTCGTGGGTGCGCGCGGGCGGCGCGACCCGGGCCTCCTCCAGGGCCTCCAGCGGAGTGATCCAGGCGGACACCGAGGTGGTGAACGACTTGCCGAGGAACGGGCCCAGGGGCACGTACTCCCATGCCTGGATGTCGCGCGCGGACCAGTCGTTGAGCAGGCACAGCCCGAAGACGTGCTCGCGGAAGCCGGTGAGCGGCACCGGGTGCCCCATGTCGGAGGGCACGCCGACCACGAAGCCGACCTCGGCCTCGATGTCGAGGCGCACGGACGGGCCGAAGACCGGCGCGGCGTCGGCGGGCGCCTTGCGCTGGCCGGAGGGCCGCACGACGTCCGTGCCGGAGACCACGACGGTGCCGGAGCGGCCGTGGTAGCCGATCGGGAGGTGCTTCCAGTTCGGGGTGAGGGGGTCGGAGCCGGGGCGGAAGATCCGGCCGACGTTGTGGGCATGGTTCTCGGAGGCGTAGAAGTCGACGTAGTCGGCCACCTCGAAGGGGAGGTGCAGGGTCACCGAGGACAGCGGGTGGAACAGCGGCTCCACGGTCTCGCGGTGGGAGGGCACCGTCAGCCAGGCGGTCACCGCGCGCCGTACGTCGGACCAGGCGGTGCGGCCCGCGGCCAGCAGCGGGTTCAGGGTCGGCCGGTCGAGCAGGGAGGCGTACGGGGAGCCGAGGGCCCGGGCCGCCGCGCCGGCGTCGAGGACGTGGTCACCGAGCCGGACGCCCACCGTCCGGTCCCGCGTGCCGGGGATCGAGAACACGCCGTAGGGAAGGTTGTGAGGACCGAAGGGGTCGCCCTCGGGGAGGTCGAAGGGGGGCATCGGGTTCGCCGCCTCGCTTTCGTGCTCGCCATGCGCGTCAGCCGCGCCGTGTGCGCCGGTCGGCCGCGTGATCCGCGGCCGGGCCACACGTTACGGCGGGGACACCGGTCTTGGGCAGGGGCACCGGCCGCGGTGCCCCTGCCCGGCGGTCCGGGCGGGCGGCGGGAACCGGCCCCGTGGCGGGTGTTTTCCCGCCCGTACGGCGGAGGGGGAGCCGGCGCGGGGCGCCGTCCGTATGCTCGGGCCCATGGGCCGTCCCGCGTACGCACTCGTCGCCACCGACCTCGACGGCACCCTGCTCCGCGGCGACGACACCCTCTCGGCGCGGACGCGGGCGGCGCTCGGCCGGGCGGAGCGGGCGGGCGCGCGGCACCTGGTGGTGACCGGACGGCCGGTGCCCCGGGTACGGCCGCTGCTGGCGGAGCTGGGCGCGACGGGGCTCGCGGTGTGCGGACAGGGCGCGCAGGTCTACGACGCGGGGGCGCGCCGGATGCTCTGGTCCCTCGCCCTGGACCGGGAGACGGCGGAGGCCGCGCTCGGCAAGATCGAGGCGGAGACCGGGCCGGTGCACGCGGCCGTCGACCAGGACGGCACGGACGGGGAGACGCTCGTCGAGCCGGGCTTCGTGATGCCGCACCCCACGTTGCCGGCCCGGCGGGTGGGGCGGCGCGAGGAGCTGTGGCGGACGCCGGTCAGCAAGGTGCTGCTGCGCCACCCCGGGCTGTCCGACGACGCGCTGGCGGCGGCGGCCCGTGCGGCGGTGGGCCCGCTGGTGACGGTGGTGGTGTCGGGGCCGGGCACGGTGGAGCTCCAGCCGCCCGGCGTGACCAAGGCGACCGGGCTGGCGCTGGCCGCCGGGCGGCTGGGGGTGGACGGGGAGCGGACCATCGCCTTCGGGGACATGCCCAACGACGTCCCGATGTTCCGCTGGGCGGGCCACGGCGTCGCCATGGCGGGCGCGCACCCCGAACTGAGGGCGGTGGCCGACGAGGTCACCCTGACGAACGAGGACGACGGCGTCGCCGTCGTCCTCGACCGGATCTTCGGGGCCGTCCGCCGGGGCGGACGGGGCGCGGGGCGCCGGATCAGTACGCGCTGAAGACGTTGTCGATCGAGCCGTACCGGTCGGCCGCGTAGTTGCAGGCGGCGGTGATGTTGGCGACCGGGTCGTAGGGGTCCCAGGAGGTGCCGGCCACGTGGTAGGCGCGGAAGGTCGGGTCGATCACCTGGAGCAGGCCCTTGGACGGGGTGCCGTTGACGGCGTTGACGTCCCAGTTGTTGATGGCGTACGGGTTGCCGGACGACTCGCGCATCACGTTGCGGTGGATGCCGTCGTAGGAACCGGGGATGCCCTGCTGCGCCATGATCGCGAGGGACTGCCGGATCCAGCCGTCGAGGGTGTCCGGGTAGGCCGTCGAGGCGGCGGCGGTGGTGGTCGTGGCGGCCGAGGCGCCGGTGGCGCCGAGGAGCGGCAGGGCGAGCACGGCGGCGCCGGTTCCGGCGACGGCGATCCGGCGGGCCAGGCGGGCGGTGCGGGCAGGACGGTGCTGACCGATGGCAGGCATGGGTGATCCCTCTCCTGACGCCTGCGAGGTGAGCTGTCGGGTTCGGGCGGGGAGGTGCCCGGCCGTGCCCTGACGGGCGCGGCTTCACCCCTAGCCGTTCCGGTGGGTCCGGTGCGGCGACTTACCTTGGGTCCCCCGCTCCTGCCCGCGAGTGTGTCGAATGGATGACTGTCGGTCCGGCGGTGGCAGGATTCGGCGTCCGCCCGACAGGCCGGGAACGTATGCGAGAGCACATGTCGGGAACAAGTGCGGGAATCACCCGACGTACCTGTTGACCTTGATCGGTACGGTTTGGGGTGCTTGATCCTTTGCGGTCGCGACCGGCCAACTGGCCTACGGGGCAACGGGCCCCCGCCGGGCGGGGCGCGGGGGCCCGGCGGCGGTGGACGGTGCGGTGGAGTGAGCCAACTCACGGAGGCGGCCAAGGGTGGCAAATCGGGCATTCAGTCCAACTGTGAATTAATCGGCTCCGGTTGGGGGCGCCCCCGGTGTGCGGCCGCTCCGGCGGGACGGGGGGCGTGCCGGGCGGGTGACGTTCTGGCGGTGCGCGCCGTTGGGTGGGGTGATGGGATCTTCGGTGGCGGCCCGGGGTGCGCCGCGCGCCGGGCCGCGCCCCGGATGTCCGGTCATGGCGGGCGACATTTGCCGATATCACTTGATCAAAAACATACCGTGCGCGATCCCCTACGGACCGGTGTCTTGCGGTGGGCGCTAGCGGTGATCGAAACATGACCGGATACGCTGACTTGAGTGGTGGCAGCGACCTATCGACAAACCAGATAGACAGCAGCAGACAGGAGACCCCTCGTGACCGTCGTCGGGCCGTTCGGGCTGAGCGTGCGGGACCAGGCTCTGGAAGCCGATGTCCAGACCGGGCTGGCGGCCGTCGAGGAAGGGTTGCTTGAGGCAACCAAGAGTGAGGTCCCGTTCATCACGGAAGCCGCCCAGCACCTCGTGCGGGCCGGCGGCAAGCGGTTCCGACCGCTGCTCGTCATGCTCGCCGCCCAGTTCGGCGACCCCTACGCCCCCGGCGTCGTGCCCTCGGCCGTGGTCGTGGAGCTGACCCACCTCGCCACGCTCTACCACGACGACGTGATGGACGAGGCCGCCGTGCGGCGCGGGGTGGCCAGCGCCAACACCCGCTGGGACAACTCGGTCGCGGTCCTCACCGGCGACTTCCTGTTCGCCCGTGCCTCCCAGATCCTCGCCGACCTCGGGCCGGAGGCGGTCCGGGTGCAGGCCCTCGCCTTCGAGCGGCTGGTCACCGGCCAGATCCTGGAGACGGCGGGACCGCAGGACGGGCGGGACCCGGTCGACCACTACCTCGACGTGCTCGGCGGCAAGACGGGCTCGCTGGTGGCCGTCTCCTGCCGGTTCGGCGCGATGGTGTCGGGCGCCGACGAGACGGTCGTCGACGTGCTCACCCAGTACGGGGAGCGGCTCGGCGTCGCCTTCCAGCTCGCCGACGACGTCCTGGACATCGCCTCCGACTCCCGCGAGTCCGGCAAGACCCCCGGCACCGACCTGCGCGAGGGCATCCCCACGCTGCCGGTGCTGCGGCTGCGCGAGCGGGCCGAGCGGCTGGGGCTGGCCGAGGACCGGGAGCTGTGCGAGCTGCTGGACTCCGACCTGACCGACGACGGCCGGCACGCCGAGGCGCTGCGCCTGCTGCGCGCCCATCCCGCCCTCGAACAGGCCCGCCGGGACACCGTCCGCTACGCCGAGGAGGCGCGGGCGGCGCTGGCCCCGCTGGTGGAGTGCCAGGCCAAGGCCGCGCTGGTGGAGCTGTGCGACGCGGTGGTCCACCGCGCGGGCTGAACCCGGGACCGGTCAGGGTGCCGGGCGGAGCCGGACGCGGCGGAGGCCGCAGGACGGGACACGCTCGCCGTAGGGGCCGTAGGGGCCGTAGGGCCGGAGTGGCGGGCCGGGGTGGGTCAACCGCCGTACGGGTCACGGGGGATCGTCCGCCCGTGCCGGCGGCGCGAGGGGCGCGCCCCCTGGGGACCGGGGCGGCTCCGGGCCTCCTCGTACGGGCGCCGTACCCCACCCCTACGGGCCGGAGGGGCCGGGACTCCCCGGTGTCATCCCGCAGGAGTACGCGGAGTTGGGCCCGGGGGCTGACGATTCCGTGCCCCCGATTTGGTCGTATGGACACCACGGAAAACACCGGTCCTCACCGATTCGGGTGAGAATGGCGGCTCACGGGTGGAGACGTGCGACATCGCGGGACACCGCCGCCGACAACGGAGGTAGGGCACACATGGCACCGTACGAATCCGACGGCAGCACCACCACCGCCGGGGAGCGCGAGGAACCCCGGACGTCCCGGCGCAGGGCCGCGCGGTACGCCGTCCCGGTGGCGGTGATGGGACTGGCCGCCGCGACGATCGGCCTCGTCCCCGCCCTCGCCGACTCCGGGGACCCCGATCTGCCCGGGATCACGGCCCAGCAACTCGTCGAGCGCATCGCCCGGTCGGACGTCCAGCACCTGTCCGGCACGGTGAGGATCAACACGGATCTGGGGCTGCCCGACCTCGGCGGCCTCGGCCGGGGCATGCTGTCCGGCCGGTCCGGAGTCCCGGGCGCGGGCGGCGGGGACGCGGAGGACGGCGGGGGCTCGGCCGCCGACCCCTCGGCCAAGCTGACCGCGCTGGTCTCCGGCAGCCACACGCTGCGCGTCGCGGCCGACGGCCCCGACCGGCAGCGGCTCTCCGTCCTGGAGGACGCCGCCGAGTACAGCCTGATCCGCAACGGCGAGGACGTCTGGGGCTACGACAGCGCCTCCAACGAGGTCTACCACGCCACCGCCGGCCCGTCCGGCCGCGCCGGTGACGAGGGCGCCCGCCGGCACGCGGAGCTTCCGGCCACGCCCAAGGAACTCGCCGAGCAGGCCCTGGCGGCGGTCGACGCGACCACGTCGGTGACCGTCGACGGCACCGCGAGGGTGGCGGGACGGGACGCCTACCGGCTCGTGGTCGAGCCCCGGCAGAAGGGCTCCACGGTGGGCGTCGTCAGCATCGCCGTGGACGCGGAGACGGGCGTGCCGCTGAAGTTCACGCTCACCCCTGCGGGCGGCGGCGCCGCCGTCGTCGACGCGGGCTTCACCCGGGTGAGCTTCGCCGAGCCGGACGCGTCGACCTTCGACTTCACCCCGCCCAGGGGCGCGAAGGTCACCGAGGCGGACGGGTCCGGGAAGGACGGCGCGTCGGGGAAGGCCGACTGGCCGGGCAAGGCGGACGCGTCCGGCGGGGAGGGCCCCGCCGGTGTGCCGGGCGGCGGACCCGCCGGCGGCGCGGAGGGCGTCGAGGTCGTCGGCGAGGGCTGGAACACGGTGGCCGTGCTCCGCACCGGCGGCCGGGGACTGCCCACCGCGGCGAAGGAGGGTGACGCGGGCGCCCTCGGCGGCTTCCTCGGCTCCTTCGGGGACCCGGTCAAGGGCGGCTTCGGCTCCGGCACGGTCTTCAAGACCCGTCTGATCAACGCCCTGATCACCGACGACGGCACGGTCTACGTCGGCGCGGTCACCAAGGACGCCTTGGTGAAGGCGGCCGACGCCGCGCGGTAGCGGCCGGTACCGCGAGAGCGAGCAGGGGCGCCGGTCGTCCCGCGAGGAGAGGAAGCCGATGCGCGGGACGACCGCCGGAGAGCCGGAGCACCGGGACCGGGAAGCGCCGGGCCCGGACGAACCGGGCCGGGGACCCCTGCGCGGGGAGCCCCGGCCCGGGGAGCCCCGCGCGGGGAGGTCCCGTGCCCCGGAGACCCGTGCCCCGGAGACCCGGGACCGGGACGGCACCGCGGCCGGAGGCACCGCCCCGGGCGCCGCCGACGGCACGGCCGCCCCGGCCGGCCCCACCGCCGGGAGCACGGCGACCGCCACCGGCACCGCCACGGCCGACGACACCGGCGGCCCGGATGCCCCCGGCGGCCCGGATACCCCCGGCGGCACGGATGCTCCCGGTGGCACGGGTGCCGCAGGCGGCTCCGGAGGCCCCGCCGCCCGCCGGGCGCCCGCCGTCCCCGGCCGCGCGGGCGCCCCCGCCGGGAGGGCCGGCGCCCTCCCCGGGGACGCGGACGGCGCCGTCATCGCCACCCGGGGGCTCACCAAGCGCTTCCGCGGCGGTCAACTGGCCGTCGACGGCCTGGACCTGACCGTTCCGGCCGGGAGCGTCTTCGGCTTCCTCGGCCCCAACGGCTCCGGCAAGACCACCACCATCCGCATGCTGATGGGGCTGATCGAGCCGACCTCCGGCACAGCGCGGGTCCTCGGCCGCCCGATGCCGCGCTCCGCCCGCTCCGTTCTGCCCCGGGTCGGCGCCCTCATCGAGGGCCCGGCCCTCTACGGCTTCCTGTCCGGCCGCGACAACCTGCTGCGCCAGGACGCCGCCGACCCCACCGCGGACCCCCGCACCCGGCGCGCCCGGGTCGCCGCGGCCCTGGACCGGGTGGGGCTCGGGGCCGCCGCGGGCAAGAAGGCGAAGGCGTACTCGCTCGGCATGAAGCAGCGCCTCGGGCTCGCGGCGGCCCTGCTCCAGCCGCGCAGCCTGCTGGTGCTGGACGAGCCCACCAACGGGCTCGACCCGCAGGGCATGCGGGAGATCCGCACCCTGGTGCGGGAGCTGGCCGACGACGGCACGACCGTCTTCCTCTCCTCCCATCTGCTGGACGAGATCGAGCAGGTGTGCACGCACGCCGCCGTGATGGCCCACGGGCGGCTGATCGTCCAGGGCCCGGTGGCCGACCTGGCGGCCGGGGCGCGCGGCAGGCTGGTGGTCACCACGCCGGACCCGGCGGAGGCCGCCCGGGTGCTGGAGAAGCTGGGCGTGGCGGACGTGACGGCCGGGGCGGACCGGGTGACCGGGGCGCCCCCGGAGGGCGACCCCGCCGGGGTGAACGCCGCGCTGGTCGCGGCGGGCGTCCGGGTCCGGGGCTTCGTGGTGGAACGTGCGTCGTTGGAGGACGCCTTCGTGGCGCTGACGGGAGAGGGCTTCGATGTCGCGGGCTGAGGCACCGGACGTGGCGCGCGGGCCGCGGGTCCGCCGGTCCGGGGGGCTGCTGCGGAGCGAACTGCTGATGACCTTCCGGCGCTGGCGCACCGCCGCGCTGCTGGGCGTGCTGGCGGCGGTGCCGGTGCTGATCGGCATCGCGGTGCGGATCGAGACCGGGGGCGGCTCCGGGCCCGGCGGCTCCGGCGGGGAGGGCGGGCACGGGGGACCGGCGTTCATCTCGCAGATCAGCAACAACGGCCTCTTCCTGGTCTTCACCGCGCTCGCCGCCACCCTGCCGTTCTTCCTGCCCCTGGCCGTCGGGGTGGTCGCCGGGGACTCCGTCGCGGGCGAGGCGAGCGGGGGCACGCTGCGCTACCTGCTGGTCGCCCCGGCCGGCCGCACCCGGCTGCTGATCACCAAGTACGCCTCGGTCCTGGCCTTCTGCCTGGCCGCGACCCTGGTCGTCGCGGTGTCGGCGCTGGCGGCCGGGGCGCTGCTGTTCCCGCTCGGCGACCTCACCACCATCTCCGGCACCCGGATCGGCTACGGCGAGGGGCTGGGCCGGGCCCTGCTGATCGCCCTGGCGGTGGCCGCCTCGCTGGTGGGCCTCGCGACCCTCGGGCTGTTCGTCTCGACGCTCACGAGCAGCGGGATCGCGGCGATGGCGACCACCGTCGGGCTGCTGATCACGGTGCAGATCCTCGACCAGATCCCGCAGCTGGACGCCGTGCAGCCGTACATCTTCTCCCACTACTGGATGTCCTTCACGGACCTGATGCGGGAGCCGGTGTACTGGGACGACCTGGTGCGCAACCTCGGCCTCCAGGCCGTCTACGCGGCGGTGTTCGGCTCCGCGGCATGGGCCCGGTTCACCACGAAGGACATCACCACCTGACCGCGCCCCGGGGGCCCGCGACGCCGGGCTCCCGGGCCCCGGGACGTCCGGTGGCGGCCGGGACCACCGCGGCGCGCCCGCCTGGAACGAGCCTGTGACATCGCGGTGACGAGAGGAGCGCCGCCGACCGGAGAGACTCGACGTCAGGTGGACAACAGCAGGACTCGGCTCTGGACGGCACGGGCACCGCGGCCGACGGAAGCCGTCGATGAGTGGGGGAACGATGTCTCGACTCGGCCGTGACGAAGCGCGGGACGCCGGGCGCGCCGGGCGCCCGTCCGCACCGGTGGCGGAGGCGGCCCCGATCGCTGTCCGGGTGCCCGTGCCCGGCGCGGGGGCGCGCAGCGCCTCGGTGGACGGCGCGCTGCTGGTGGCTCCCCCGGGGGAGGAGATCCAGCACATCGTCCTGGACCGGCTGCACCGCCTGGCCATCGTCGCCGGGCGGCCGGTCCTGGCCACCATCCACGACGAGCGCCTCGGCTGCACCGTTCCCCTCCGGGTCGACCCGGACGGGTCCAGCCATCTGGCGGCCGACCCGACCCCGACGGCCCCGGAAGGCAGGCCGGTACGGCGCGACCAGCCCACGCACTTCCTGCGCCGGGCGACGGTCCTCCCGGCGGACGCCACCGCCCCGCCGCTCCGGACCCCCGCCCCCGCCCCGGTTCCGCCGCCCGCCCCGGTCCGGGACCCGGCGTCGGCCGCGGTGCCGGTGCCGGTGCCGGTGCCGGTTCCGACGTCCGCTCCGGTCCGGGACCCGGCGTCCGCGCCCGGCACCGTGGTGCCGCCGACGGGGGTGTTCGGCCCGCCGCCCGCGATGGACCCGGAGGCCGCGGCCGCGCGACGGGCGGAGGCGGGACCGATGGGCCCCCTGGGCGCACCGCCCCCGAGGGGCACGACCATCCCTACGGCCCCTACGGCCCCTACGGCCCCTACGGCCCCTACGGCCCCTACGGCCCCTACGGCCCCTACGGCCCCTACGGCCCCTACGGCCCCTA
>NZ_JBVKAT010000017.1:165417-186554 GCF_055598485.1 Streptomyces sp. NPDC107521 | reverse complement strand
AACGGCGTCGTCGAACAGACCCGCCGCCACGCCGCCATCGCCGCCCTCCTCCGCGTCCCCCACGTCGTCCTCGCCGTCAACAAGATGGACCTCGTGGGATACCGGGAGCCGGTGTTCGCGGCCATCGCCGAGGAGTTCACGGCGTACGCGCAGGAGCTGGGCATCCCCGAGGTCACCACCATCCCCATCTCGGCGCTGGCCGGGGACAACGTGGTGGAGCCCTCGTCGACCATGGACTGGTACGGCGGCCCCACCGTCCTGGAGCACCTGGAGACCGTCCCGGTCAGCCACGACCTGGCGCACTGCCACGCCCGGCTGCCCGTGCAGTACGTGATCCGGCCGCAGACCGCCGACCACCCCGACTACCGGGGCTACGCGGGCCAGATCGCCGCCGGGACCTTCCGCGTCGGCGACGAGGTCACCGTGCTGCCCTCCGGCAGCACCTCGCGGCTGGCCGGCATCGACCTGCTCGGCGAACCCGTGGACGCGGCCTGGACGCCGCAGTCCGTGACGCTGCTGCTCGCCGACGACATCGACGTCTCCCGCGGCGACCTGATCGTGCCCAGCCAGGACGCCCCGCCGACCACGCAGGACGTCGAGGCCACCGTCTGCCACGTCGCGGACGAGCCCCTCACCGTCGGCCACCGGGTCCTCATCAAGCACGGCACCCGCACCGTCAAGGCGATCGTCAAGGACATCCCCGCCCGGCTGATGCTGGACACCCTGGCGCTGCGCCCGCACCCCGGGCAGCTCTCCGCCAACGACATCGGCCGCGTCAAGCTGCGCACCGCCGAGCCGCTGCCGGTCGACTCCTACGCCGACTCGCGGCGCACCGGGTCGTTCATCCTGATCGACCCCAGCGACGGCACCACCCTGACCGCCGGCATGGTCGGCGAGTCCTTCGCCGCCCCCGAGCCCGTCAAGGACCCGGCCGACGACGACGGGTGGGACTTCTGAGCATGTCCTCCCCCGACTTCTACTCCACGTTCGCCAAGGAGGGCGGCCGCGTCGGCAGCGGCGCGCTCGGCAGCGGGCAGGGCGGAGTGGCGCGATGTGCGCGCTGACGTACGCGCACCGCTCGCGCGCCCACTCCCCCCACCCGCACCGCCGAAGAGACAGCCGACCTCCCGGCCACGACCTGACCATTCGGACCAACCGACAGGCGTGACCGCCGGGCCAACGAGAGGAACGCCTCCCGTGCCTGCCACCACCGCCCTGCGCCGTACCCTGGCGGCCGCCGCCGCCCTGCCCCTCCTCGCCCTCGCCGCCTGCGGCTACGGTTCCGAGGCCGAGGGGGACGACACCGCCGAGGTCGCCGCCGGCGCCGAGAAGATCGACGGACTCGACTCCCTCCGCATCGGCTACTTCGGCAACGTCACCCACGCCACGGCGCTGGTGGCCCATCAGAAGGGCTTCTTCCAGAAGGAGCTGGGCGCCACCCGGGCCAAGTACGCGGTCTTCAACGCCGGTCCGTCCGAGATCGAGGCCCTGAACTCGGGCTCCATCGACATCGGCTGGATCGGCCCCTCCCCGGCCATCAACGGCTTCGCCAAGTCCAAGGGCAAGAACCTGCGCATCATCGGCGGCTCCGCCTCCGGCGGGGTGAAGCTGGTGGTCAACCCCGAGAAGATCAAGACCCTCGACGACGTCAAGGGCAAGCGGATCGCGACCCCGCAGCTCGGCAACACCCAGGACGTGGCGTTCCTCAACTGGATAGCGGAGCAGGGCTGGAAGGTCGACGCGCAGAGCGGCCGGGGCGACGTGACCGTCGTCCGCAGTGACAACAAGGTCACCCCCGACGCCTACAAGTCCGGTTCCCTGGACGGCGCGTGGGTGCCCGAGCCGACCGCGTCCAAGCTCGTCGCCGAGGGCGGCAAGGTGCTGCTGGACGAGTCGACGCTGTGGCCGGACAAGAAGTTCGTGATCACGAACATCATCGTGTCGCAGAAGTTCCTCAAGGAGCACCCGAAGGCCGTCGAGGCCGTGCTGAAGGCGTCCGTCGACACCAACGAGTGGATCGGCGCCAACCCGGAGGAGGCCAAGGCAGCGGCCAACAAGCAGTTGGAGGCCGACACCGGCAAGGCGCTGCCCGCCGGGGTCCTGGACCCGGCGTGGAAGTCGATCACCCTGATCGACGACCCGCTGGCCGCCACACTCGGCGCCCAGGCGGAGCACGCCGTCAAGGCCGGCCTGCTGGAGAAGCCCGACCTGAACGGCATCTACGACCTGACGCTGCTCAACAAGGTCCTCAAGGCCAAGGGCGAGCCCGCGGTCGACGACGCCGGTCTCGGCGTCAAGTAGCCCGCAACCCGACCACCCTCAGGAGGTGACGACCATGGCCACGACCCTCGCCAAGGCCGCCGACGGCACCGCGACGGCCCCCCGCGCCGCCCGGATCGAGCACGTCTCGAAGTCGTTCGCGGGCCCTTCCGGACAGCAGTTGGTGCTCGACGACATCAGCCTCGATGTCGCGCCCGGCGAGTTCGTCACCCTCCTGGGGGCCTCCGGGTGCGGCAAGTCCACCCTGCTCAACCTGGTGGCCGGGCTGGACCGGCCCAGCTCCGGCACCATCACCACCGACGGGCGGCCCGCCCTGATGTTCCAGGAGCACGCTCTGTTCCCGTGGCTCACCGCGGGCAAGAACATCGAACTCGCCCTGCGGCTGCGGGGCGTGGCCAAGACCGAGCGCCGCGACAAGGCCGAGGAACTCCTCGAACTGGTCCGGCTGAAGGGCGCGTACGGCAAGCGGGTGCACGAACTGTCCGGCGGCATGCGCCAGCGGGTCGCGATGGCGCGCGCGCTGGCCCAGGAGAGCCGCATCCTGCTGATGGACGAGCCGTTCGCGGCGCTGGACGCCATCACCCGGGACGTGCTGCACGACGAACTGACCCGCATCTGGCGCGAGACGCGGCTGTCGGTCCTGTTCGTCACGCACAACGTCCGCGAGGCGGTGCGGCTCGCGGAGCGTGTGGTGCTGCTCTCCTCCCGCCCCGGGCGGATCGCCCGGGAGTGGACCGTGGGCATCCCGCACCCCCGTCGCATCGAGGACAAGGACGTGGCCGAACTGTCCGTCGCGATCACCGAAGAACTGCGTGGGGAGATCCGCCGCCATGGCCAGCACTGACACGCCGACGCCCGCGAAGAGCCCGGAGGCCCGGGACGGCGGCGACCTCGCCGGGCTGGAGGCCGGCCTGGACGCGCTGGAGACGGTGCAGCAGGGACGCACGCCGTTCCGGCAGACCTTCGTCGAGAAGATCCTGCCGCCGACCGTCGCCGTGCTGCTCGTCATCGCGATCTGGCAGGGGCTCGTCTCCTTCGGGATCGTCGACGACCCGACCAAGCTCCCCGCCCCGGCCGACGTCTGGCACGTCGTCGAACAGGCGTGGCTGCGGGGCGAGTTGCTCGGCTACATCTGGACGAGTGTCTCGCGCGGCCTGCTCGGCTTCTGCCTCGCGCTGCTGATCGGGACCCCGCTGGGGCTCCTGGTGGCGCGGGTGAGGTTCGTGCGCGCCGCCATCGGCCCGATCCTGTCCGGGCTCCAGTCGCTGCCGTCGGTGGCCTGGGTGCCCCCGGCCGTGATCTGGCTGGGCCTGAACAACTCGATGATGTACGCCGTCATCCTGCTCGGCGCGGTCCCCTCCATCGCCAACGGACTGGTGTCCGGTGTCGACCAGGTGCCGCCGCTGTTCCTGCGGGCCGGCCGGACGCTCGGCGCGACGGGCGTCAAGGGCACCTGGCACATCGTGCTGCCGGCCGCGCTGCCGGGCTACGTGGCCGGACTGAAGCAGGGCTGGGCGTTCTCCTGGCGGTCCCTGATGGCCGCCGAGATCATCGCGTCCTTCCCCGACCTCGGAGTGGGCCTCGGCCAGCTCCTGGAGAACGGCCGCAACGCCAGCGACATGGCCATGGTGTTCGAGGCGATCCTGCTCATCCTGATCGTCGGCATCGCGATCGACCTGCTGATCTTCAGCCCGCTGGAGCGGTGGGTCCTGCGCAGCCGCGGCCTGCTGGTGAGGGGCTGAGACACCGTGCACCGCCCGCACTCCCCCGTGCTCCTGGTCATCGCCCACGGCAGCCGCGACCCGCGGCACGCCGCGACCGTGCACGCCCTGGTCCGCCGGGTCCGGGCCGAGCGCCCGGACCTGCGGGTCGAGACGGGGTTCCTGGAGTTCAGCGTGCCCTCGGTGCGGGGCGTCCTGGAGTCCCTGGCGGCGGAGGGCGTACGGGACGTGGTGGCGCTGCCGCTGCTGCTGACCCGCGCCTTCCACGCCAAGGCCGACATCCCGGCCGTCCTCGCCGAGGCACCTGCGCGGCTGCGGGTCCGGCAGGCGGAGGTGCTCGGCCCCTCCCCGCTGCTGCTGTCGACGCTGGAACGGCGCCTGTACGAGGCGGGGTTGACGCCCGCCGACAAGTCCTCGACCGGGGTCGTGCTGGCCTCGGCGGGGTCCTCCGACCCGGAGGCGATCGCAGTGATCGCTGAAATCGCGCGGGAGTGGCGGCTCACCGGTTGGTGCGCCGTGCGGCCTGCGTTCGCCTCCGCTTCCCTGCCCCGCACCGAGGACGCGGTGCGGGAGCTGCGGGAGCTGGGTTGCGCCCGTGTCGCGGTCGCGCCCTATGTGCTGGCGCCCGGCTTCCTGCCGGACCGCATCGCGCGCGGCGCGGCCGACGCGGACGTCCTCGCCGGGGTGCTCGGCCCCGCGCCGGAGGTGGCGCGGCTGCTGCTGGAACGGTACGACGGGGCACGGACGGCGGTACCGGTGGCGGTCGGCGCCTGAGGCCGTCCGGCCGGGGGTCCCATGACCGCGGGTGTCGGCCGGACGCGTCGGCGGGACCGCGGGCCGCAGGTCCAGGATCCGGAGGCTCGGAAGCCCGCGAGCCGGATAGTCGCATAGCCGCGGAGCCACTGCCACTGCCACTGCCACTGCCAGCGGGAGTCAAGGGCCGGTCCTGCTGAGCCGTGCGGCCCTCACAGCCCCCGCAGCCCCGCAGCCCCGCAGCCCCGCAGCCCCGCAGCCAGGGGCAGCATCCCGGGTCCTCCACCCGACGGCCCGCGCGGCGCGGCGGCCGGTCAGGTTCGGGTCAGCTCGGCCAGTTTGACCACGGTGTTCCAGTTGCGGCTGGTGGCGACCAGCCCCTTGGTGATCCGGGGCCGCGACAGCACCTCCGCCAGTTTGGAGCGGCCCAGGCCGTCCGGGGCGTAGAGGTACAGGGCGCGGTCGCCCAGCCGGAACTCCTCGGGGGCGTGGGCGGCGCGGTCGACGCCCGCGAAGCGCTCCTCGTCGACGGGCTCCGAGAAGTACGTCACGTGCAACTGCCTCGGCTCCAGATCCGCGGCCGGGAAGGGGCAGGCGTCCACGACGCCCCGGAGATAGGCGTGGTCGCGCACGATCACGTCCACCGCGAACCCGAAGCGCTCCGCCACGGCCCCGGCCAACTCGGCGGCCAGGGACGCCTCGTCGCCCCGCTCCGCGGCGAACACCGCCTGCCCGCTCTGCAGATGGGTGCGCACCGCGCCGTGGCCGAGGCCCTCGACCAGTGCGCGCAGCTCCGCCATCGGGACCTTCTTCGCACCGCCCACGTTGATCCCGCGCAGGAGCGCCGCGTACATCGTCGTCATGCGGCAACCCTAGGCCCACGACGGGGTCCGCCCCTCGATTCGGGGCGTTCGACGCGTCGTCCGGACGGCACCGGCCATGACCCCGAGGCCGGCCGCCGCGCCCCGTGGGGGTGGGCACGACGGCCGCGCGCGCCACTCTGGCGGAAGCCCGCCCGGCGTTCAACCGCCACGCGCCTCTGCGACTTATACAACAACCCTGTAGAACCCCTTGGCAAGCGCTCCCCGACCCTGAGACCCACCCCCGAGGAGCCCCGATAGGTGTAGGGGGCCGGTGTCCTCCTCAGCGGTGACACCGCCGCTCCGGCGGGAGGAGCCGGGGCGCCCGCAGTTCACCGGTCAGTACGAGGGGACGGCCCTGCCGGGCCCGTAGCGTCATTGCGGAAGGTGGCGGCAGGGGGTCGCCACCGCGCACGAGGGGGCATGCCCGTCATGGGGAACGGAGATACACGGGTGCGGGGGCTGGCCGCCCGGGCCGGCGGCTGGAGTGCCCGGCACCGATGGGCTGCCGTCGGCATCTGGGTGCTGTTCGTCGCTCTGGCGATGGGACTCGGTTCGGCCGCGGGCCGGGTCGACGTCAAGGAGAGCGAGCAGATGGGGGGCGAGACCCGCACCGCCGCCCGGATCATCGAGGACGCGGGCATCCGGGAGCCGGCCGGCGAGACCGTCCTCGTCCAGGCGCGGGACGGGAAGCTGACGGCACAGGACCCCGAGTTCCGGGCGGCCGTCGACGCGGTGGTCGCGGCGGTGCGGGAGACCGGCCGGGCCACCGGGATCACCTCGCCGTACGACACCGGCACCATCTCCGAGGACGGGCACAGCGCCCTGGTCCAGTTCGACATGCGGGGCGCGGCGGACACCGCGGGCGACCGGGTCGAGCCGGTGCTGAAGGCGGTCGCCGGGGTCCAGGACGAGCACGGGAAGCTGCGCATCGGCGAGATCGGCGAGGCCAGCATGACCAAGACCTTCTCCGACGCCTTCGGTGACGACTTCAAGAAGGCCGAGTACTCCGCCGTGCCGGTGGCGCTGGGCATCCTGCTGATCGCGTTCGGCGCGCTGGTGGCGGCGCTGCTGCCGGTGGCCCTGGCGATCACCGCGATCATGGCGACGATGGGCCTGATGGGGCTAGTCAGCCATCTCCAGCCGATGAGCGACACCGCCAACTCCGTGATGCTGCTGGTCGGTCTGGCCGTCGGCGTCGACTACTGCCTGTTCTACCTGCGCCGTGAGCGCGAGGAGCGGGCCGCGGGGCGGGACCCGGAGACGGCGCTGCGGATCGCCGCCGCGACCAGCGGCCGGGCCGTGGTGGTCTCCGGCGTGACGGTGTGCGTGGCGATGGCCGGGATGCTGTTCACGGGTATCGCGGAGTTCAAGGCGATGGGCCTGGCCTCGCTGATGGTCGTCGCGGTGGCGATGGTCGGTTCGGTGACGGTGCTCCCGGCGCTGCTGTCCCTGCTGGGCGAGCGGGTGGAGAAGGGCAGGGTGCCCTTCCTGAACCGGCGGCGTCCCACCGGCGGCCCGCAGGGCAGCCGGTTCTGGACGGCCGTGCTCAAGCGGGTGCTGGCGCGGCCGGTGCTCTCCGCCGTGGCGGCGACCGGTGCCCTGCTGGCCGTGGCGGCGCCCGCGGTCGGCATGAAGACCGAGAACCTCACGCTGGACCAGGAGTTCGGCGACTCGCTGCCCATCGTGCAGACCTACAACCGGCTCAACGAGGCGTTCCCGGGCGGCTCCGACCCGGCGCGGGTGGTCGTCAGGGCCGACGACATCAACTCCCCCGAGGTGAAGGCGGCGCTGGCCGGCTTCCGTGAGCAGGCGGTCTCCTCGGGCGCCTCGCGCGGCCCGGTCGAGATCACGCTGCACGACGCGCAGAACGTCGCGGTGGTCTCCGTCCCGCTGGTGGGCGGCTCCGACCAGGACAGGGCGGGCGAGAGCCTGACGAAGCTGCGCGA
Organism: Streptomyces sp. NPDC107521; assembly: GCF_055598485.1. Lineage (NCBI taxonomy): Bacteria > Bacillati > Actinomycetota > Actinomycetes > Kitasatosporales > Streptomycetaceae > Streptomyces > Streptomyces sp. NPDC107521. Next base: position 178,991 of record NZ_JBVKAT010000017.1, on the reverse strand, counting down.
CGAGGTGCGGCCCCGGACGCTGGGCACGGTCGAGGGGCTCCAGGCGCCGATCACCGGTCAGGTGGCCGGGAACAAGGACTTCAACGACCGGATGGTCGGGTCGGTCGTGCCGGTCTTCGCCTTCGTGGTGGTCTTCGCCTTCGTGCTGATGCTGCTGTCCTTCCGCTCGCTGACGGTGGCGCTGACCTCCATCCTGCTGAACCTGCTGTCGGTGGGCGCCGCGTACGGCATCCTCGTCGCGATCTTCCAGCACGGCTGGGGCGCCTCGCTGGTGGGCGCGGAGGGGGTCGGGGCGATCATCACCTGGCTGCCGCTGTTCCTGTTCGTGATCCTGTTCGGCCTGTCCATGGACTACCACGTCTTCGTGGTCTCCCGGATCCGGGAGGCGCGGATGCGCGGCCGGTCGACGCGGGACGCCATCCAGCACGGCGTGGTCACCACGGCCGGTGTCGTCACCAGCGCCGCGGTCATCATGGTCGCCGTGTTCGCGATCTTCGGGACGCTGTCGATGCAGTCGATGAAGCAGATGGGCGTGGGCCTCGCGGCGGCGGTCCTGATCGACGCGACGATCATCCGGGGCGTGCTGCTGCCGTCCGTGATGGCGCTGCTGGGCGAGCGCAACTGGTACCTCCCCCGGTGGATGCACCGGCTGCCGGACCTGACGCACGACGAGTCCCCCGAGCCGGTGACGGAGCCCGCGCGTCCGGCGGTGCGCGACGGGGAGGGCGAGCGGATCGGGGTGTGAACCCCGGTGTCGTGAGCGGGGGTTGAGCCCTCCGGTGCCTCTTGGGGACGGTGCTCCGGGTTGACGGCCGGCTCATCGGCGGGGCGCGGTGGGGGGACCGCGCCCCGGAACCCCTGGGGGCGGGACACCGGCCGCCCGAGTGCCCGGACCGGACGGCCGGGAGACCGGACGGCCGGGAGACCGGAAGACAGGGATCCCTGACCGGAGGCTCGGGCGCCCGGGAGACCGGACGGCCGGTGAGCCAAGGAGATCCGAGAGACCCGGAGACCGAGGAAGCCGGGGAAGCCGAGGACCGGGAGACCTGACGACCGAACCCGAGGAGGCCGGGAGACCGGGAGACCGGGAGGCCAGGAGGGCCGCAAGGCCGCAAGGCCGGGAGACACGGGCCCCGGTGGTCCAGGACCGGGCGAGGGCCCGTCGGTTACGGGGGAACCGACGGGCCCTCGCTCACGTCCGCGCCGCGTCGAGTTCGGCCTCGATGAGGTCGGCCGCCATCGGGGTGCCGCCCTCCCCGGCCATCCCGTCGCGGACCTCCGCGAGCCGCCGGGCCACCTCGGGGTCGTCCACCAGGGCGAGGGCGGCGGCGCGCAGCGCCTCGGCGGTGGCCTCCCCGGCGGGCAGGTGCCGGGCGACGCCGAGCCCCTGGAGCATGTCGGCGTTGCCGAACTGGTCCACCGCCTGGGGGACGGCGATCATCGGGGTGGCGGTCGACAGCCCCTCCTGGCTGCCGCCCGCGCCCGCGTGGGTGACGAACAGGTCGGCCTGCCTGAGGATCGCCAACTGCGGCACCCAGGAGCGCACTTCGACGTTGGCCGGGACCTCGCCCAGGTCGTCGGCGGTCACGTGCCGGCCGACCTGGAGCACCACGTGCCAGCCGGGCAGGTCCGCGAAGGCCCGCACACAGGCGCGGTAGAAGGCGGGCTGCTTGGTGAAGGAGGAGCCCAGCGACACCAGGACCACCCTCTCCGCGCCCTCGGGACGCCGCCAGTCGCCCTCGGTGGCGCGGTCGCCCTGGCAGGCGCCGACGAAGGTGTACGTGGTCCCGTCCACCCGGTCGGCGTGCGGCTGGAGCGCCTCGGGGATCAGCACCAGGGAGCGGCGGGGCCGGCCCACGAAGGGGTCCGGGTGGGTCGTGATGCCGTTCTCCTCCAGCCAGGCGTGGAAGCGGGCGTAGTAGGCCCGGCCGCGCTCGGTGCGCAGCGGCTCCTCCCACATCGGCTCACCGACCTCCTTCTCGTAGCCCTCCCAGGCGACGAGGTTCGGGGAGAGCGAGACGGCGGGCACGCCCCAGCGGTGGGCCAGGACCCGGGCGGGATAGGAGGTGATGTCGTGCAGCACGAGGTCCGGCTCGTCGCCCCGGTAGGCCTCGACGAGCTGCGGGAGCGCCTGGATCGCGTCCGCCAGGAACGGCTCGACGTTGTCCAGCAGGGTGGTCCCCCACGCCTCCGGGTCGGCGTCGGGGCCGGGCAGCGAGCTGTTCCACAGCCGGGGCTCGGCGCCGGTCCCGGCCACCTTCTCCGCGAAGTGCGGCGGGATCGCGTAGGTCACCCGGTGCCCCCGCGCGACCAGCTCGCGGATCACCTCCAGGCTGGGGTTCACGTGGCCGTGGGCGGCGATGGAGAACATGGCGATGTGAGCGGGAGCGGTCATGCGTCCACGGTATTCGAGACGATACGTCTCGTCCAATTCATTTTCCCGCCGTCCCGAGGGGTCCCGCCCCGGCCACCGCGCACACGCCCCCACCTGTGCCAATGCGACACTGGCCCGCGGACCACGGGGACCCGGAGGACCCACGGACCACGGACAGCGGGGCCGCGGCCCCGGCCCCGGGGACCCATGGGGCCGGACACGGACACACGGACACGGAGGCGGGAGATGGACGAGGCACGGGCGCGGGAGGTACTGGACGCGGCGGGGGTGCTGCCGGGGCCGGCGGTGCGCGGGGCGCGGCTGCTGGCCCTGGGCGAGAACGCCGTGTTCGCCGCCGGGGACCTGGCGGTCAAGGTGGGCCGGGACGCCGAACTCCTGCCCCGCGCCCGCCGGGAACTGGCCGTCTCCGCCTGGCTGGCCGCGGAGGGGGTGCCCGCGGTGCGGGCGGCCGAGCCGGAGGCGCTGCTGGTGGGCGGCCACCCGGTGACCGTCTGGCACCGGCTGGCCGACCCGGTGCGCCCCACCGAACCCCGGGACGTGGCCGCACTGCTGCGGCTGGTGCACGCCCTGCCCGCCCCCGGCTTCGCCCTGCCGCCGCGCGAGCTGCTGGACGGGGTGGAGCGCTGGCTGCGGCTGGCGGGCGACACCGTCGACCCGGAGGACGCCGCCTATCTGCGCGCCCGCCGGGACGGCTTCGCCGCGGCCGCCGCCGCGCTCACCCCGCGCCTGGCGCCGGGCCCGATCCACGGCGACGCGCTGCCCCGCAACGTGCACATCGGCCCGGACGGCCCGGTCCTGGTCGACCTGGAGACCTTCTCCTGCGACCTGCGCGAGCACGACCTCGTCGTCATGGCGCTCAGCCGCGACCGCTACGGGCTGCCCGCCACGGCGTACGACGCCTTCACCGCGACCTACGGCTGGGACGTGCGCGAGTGGGACGGCTGCGCGGTGCTGCGGGGCGCCCGGGAGACCGCAAGCTGCGCCTGGGTCGCGCAGCACGCGCCCGGCAACCCCAAGGCGCTCACCGAGTTCCGCCGCCGGGTGGCCTCCCTGCGCGACGAGGACCCCGCGGTCCGCTGGTACCCCTTCTGACGGACCCCCGCCCCGCCGGGGCCGGCACCGGGGCGCCGACCGCTCAGATGTGCTCCCCGACCGGCTCGCGGAGCGGCCACGCGCCGTCGATCACGGCCGTCGCGTCGCCCTTGCGGCGCAGGAAGCCCTGGAAGTCCGCCGCCCACGCGGCATGCCACTCGATCTGACGGCGGTGCAGCTCCGCCGGCCCGAGGGACGCCACCTTGGGGTGGCGGTCGGCTATCGCGCGGGCCAGCCGGGCCGCGGCCAGCGCGTCGGCCCCCGCTTGGTGCGCCCCGTCGAGCGGGACGCCGTACTCGGCGCAGACGGCCTCAAGCGTGCGCTTGCCCCGCCGGTAGCGGTCGACGGCCCGGTCGATGGTGTACGGGTCGATGACGGGGGCCGGCTCCTGCCCGCCCAGCCGCTCGCGCAGCGACGGCAGCCCGTGGCGCCGCAGCTCGGCGGAGAGCAGGGTCAGGTCGAAGGCCGCGTTGTACGCGACGACCGGGACCCCCGCCGTCCAGTGGGAGACGAGGACCCCGGCGATGGCGTCCGCGACCCGGTCGGCCGGGCTGCCCTCGGCGGCGGCCCGCTCGGTGCTGATCCCGTGCACCGCGATGGCCTCGGCGGGGATCTCCACCCCGGGGTCGGCCAGCCACTCCCGGCGGCCCAGCGGCCGGCCGTCCCTCACCTCGATCACGGCGCCCGTGACGATGCGCGACTCGCGCGGATCGGTGCCCGTCGTCTCCAGGTCGAAGCCGATCAGAAGCTGCCGGTGCCAGCCCATGGGCCGTCCCCCTCCTCGGTGGTGCTCTCCCCCAGTGGTCCCCACCATCGCACGCGCCACTGACAACCGGTGGGCCGCCGTCCGTTCACCCGCGCGGGCCTCCCGCTCCCGGGCGCGCTCAGGAGACCGGGCGCGAATCCGCCCACATCAGTTCGAACTCCTCGCGGTATGTCGGAAAGAGACCTACTTCTTCCATCTGGCCGGACTTGACCACCTTGGTCCCGTCCCGGCCGTTGCGCAGCACCAGCACCGGGGCCTCCATGCCGCGCGTCCGGCGCAGATAGGACTGCACCACGGCCATGCCGTCGGCACCGTCCCCGTCGACCAGGTAGGCGGTGAAGCGGGGCGTCTCGTCGAAGACCTGGATCTCGAACGCCCCCGGGTCCCGCAGCCGGGCCCGCACCCGGCGCATGTGCAGGATGTTCATCTCCACCGCGCGGCTCAACTCGCCCCGCTTGATACCCAGTTCCCGCTCCCGGCGCTTGATGGCGCTGGAGGCCGGGTTGAGGAACAGCAGCCGCACCCGCCCCCCGGCCTCGGCCAGCCGGATCAGCCGGCGGCCGGAGAAGTTCTGCACCAGCAGGTTGAGCCCGATGCCCAGGGCGTCGAGCCGGCGGGCGCCGCCGAACAGGTCCTCGGCCGGGAACTGGCGCAGCAGCCGGACCCGGTCGGAGTGCACGGCGACCACGTCGGCGTACCGGTCGCCGACGAGGTCCTCCACCGCGTCCACCGGCAGCCGCCGGGCCGACGGCACGTCGCCGCCCGCGCCGAGCACCTCCAGCAGCCGCGCAGAGGCCCGCTCCGCCTGGTTCAGCACCACCTCCGACAGGGCCCGGTTGCGGGAGACCACGTTGCGGGTCACCTCCAGCTCGTCGAGGGCCAGCTCGACGTCCCGGCGCTCGTCCAGGTAGGGCTCGAAGCAGGGCCAGTGCTGGACCATCAGCTCGCGGAGCTGCGGCAGGGTGAGGAAGCTCAGCACGTTGTCGTCGGCCGGGTCGAGCAGATAGCCCTTGCGCCGGCTGACCTCGCGGACGGCCACCGCCCGCTGCACCCACTCCTGCCCGGCGGGACCGGCCGCCGCGATCACCCACTCGTCGCCGTGGACCGGCTCGTAGACGGGGCGCAGCACGGCGGCGACGACCGCGCGCAGCCGCTGCTCGACGAGGTTCAGCCAGATGTAGGCGCGGCCGGCCCGCTGGGCGCGGGTGCGCACCTCGTGCCAGTCCTGCGCGTCCCAGTCCAGCTCCGGCCCGATGGCGCCCACGTCCATCGGCCGTGCCAGGGACACCGCACCGGGCGGGACGTCCGGGGAGGTCCCCTCCTGTCCGTCGTCACCAGGGGGCAGCTCCAGCCCTCCCGAGCCCACCCGCGCACCGCCTTCCGCTCCCCGAGCACTCCCGGGGCTTCCCCGTCCCAACGATCAAGGAAGGGTACTCCGGGAGGGGTGCGCGGTGCAGCCCGATGGATCGCCAGGTTTTGCCAACCTCCTTGATCCACTGTGTCGTTCCCGGGATCGGGGAGGTGCCGAGTGAGCCGATTCATAGCGGCGGCCCGCCGCGCGCGGTCCGCGCGCCCCGGCGCCCCGCCCGGCGCACGGGTGGCGGGGGCGGCCGGCGGCGGGTAGGGGACGCCGCGGCGCCGGGCGGCCCCCCGGCCGGGCGGGCACGGAACCGGGTCGTCCGCACCGGTGCCGTCCACCTGCGAGAGTCGGTCCCATGCTGCTGTGGCCCGGACAGTCGTATCCGCTGGGCGCCGCGTACGACGGCGCCGGCACCAACTTCGCGGTCTTCACGGAGGCCGCCGACCGAGTGGACCTGTGCCTGCTGCACGACGACGGCTCGGAGACCGCCGTGGAGCTGCGGGAGAACGACGCGTTCGTGCGGCACGCCTACGTGCCGGGCGTGATGCCGGGGCAGCGCTACGGCTTCCGCGCGCACGGCCCGTACGCCCCGGAGCGCGGGGCACGCTGCAACTCCGCGAAGCTGCTCCTGGACCCGTACGCGCGTGCGGTCAGCGGCTCGGTGCGGTGGGGCGAGGAGGTCTACGGCCACCGCACCGGCGCACCCGAACGGCGCAACGACCTGGACTCGGCGGCGCACACGATGTCCTCGGTCGTCGTCAACCCGTACTTCGACTGGGGCGACGACCGGAGCCCCCGAACGGAGTACCACCGCACCGTGATCTACGAGGCCCATGTGAAGGGCCTGACGATGCGGCACCCGGCGGTTCCCGAGGAGCTGCGCGGCACCTACGCGGCGCTGGCGCACCCGGCGGTGCTCGGACACCTGACCGATCTGGGGGTGACGGCGCTGGAGCTGATGCCGGTGCACCAGTTCGTCCACGACCACCGGCTGGCCGACCTGGGGCTGCGCAACTACTGGGGCTACAACACCATCGGCTTCTTCGCCCCGCACAACGGCTACGCCTCCTGGGGCGACCGGGGCCAGCAGGTGCTGGAGTTCAAGTCGGCGGTGAAGGCGCTGCACGCGGCGGGCATCGAGGTGATCCTCGACGTGGTCTACAACCACACGGCCGAGGGCAACCACCTGGGCCCGACCCTGTCGTTCAAGGGCCTGGACAACGCCTCGTACTACCGGCTGGCCGACGACCGCCGGTACTACACGGACACCACCGGCACCGGGAACTCGCTGCTGATGCGGTCCCCGCACGTCCTTCAGATGATCATGGACTCGCTGCGCTACTGGGTGACCGAGATGCACGTCGACGGCTTCCGCTTCGACCTGGCGGCGACCCTGGCCCGGCAGTTCCACGATGTGGACCGGCTGTCGGCCTTCTTCGACCTGGTGCAGCAGGACCCGGTGGTCTCCCGGGCGAAGCTGATCGCGGAGCCCTGGGACCTGGGCGAGGGCGGCTACCAGGTGGGCAACTTCCCGCCGCTGTGGACCGAGTGGAACGGGAAGTACCGGGACACCGTGCGGGACCTGTGGCGCGGTGAGCCGCGCACCCTCGCGGAGTTCGCCTCCCGGCTGACCGGCTCCTCCGACCTCTACCAGGGCGACGGGCGGCGCCCGCTGGCCTCGGTCAACTTCGTCACCTGCCACGACGGCTTCACCCTGCGCGACCTCGTCTCGTACCACCACAAGCGCAACGGGGCGAACGGCGAGGACAACCGGGACGGCGAGAACCACAACCGGTCCTGGAACTGCGGCGCCGAGGGCGAGACCGACGACCCCGCCGTGCGGGAGCTGCGGGAGCGGCAGATGCGGAATCTCGTCGCCACGCTGCTGCTCTCCCAGGGCGTGCCGATGCTCGCCCACGGCGACGAGTTCGCCCGCACCCAGCACGGCAACAACAACGCGTACTGCCAGGACAACGAGACGGCGTGGGTGGCCTGGCCGGACGCCGGGCCCGGGGACGGGGGTGGCGGCGGGGGCGGGTCAGGGGCGGGCGGCCCGGGCTCGGAGCCGGGCGGAGGCGAGCCCGGCACGGGCGCGGAGCCCGGCACGGGGCTGCTGGAGTTCACCCGGGCGATGGTGCGGCTGCGCGCGGACCACCCGGTCTTCCGGCGGCGGCGGTTCTTCCGCGGGCGGCCGCCGCGGACGGCCCGCGACCGGCCCACGGACATCGCCTGGTTCACCCCCCGGGGCACGGAGATGACCCGCCGGGACTGGCACGCGGCGCGGGCCGCGGCGCTGACGGTCTTCCTCAACGGCGACGCGATCTCCGAACCGGGCCCGCGCGGGGAGCGCGTCACCGACGACTCGTTCCTGCTGCTGTTCAACGCCTCGCCGAAACCGGTGGACTTCGTGGTGCCGACGGGCCACGGGCGGCGCTGGCGGGTGGTCGTCGACACCGCCCTCCCCGGCGGCCTCCCCCGGGACGGGGGCGCCGAGGTGGTGGAGGGGGCGGGGCTGCGGCTGGCCGACCGGAGCGTGGCGGTGCTGCGGCGGCCGGTGTGAGGGAGGCGTCCGGGGCGACCGGGCACGGGGCTCCGGACTGGACCTCGGACTGGGCTTCGGACGGAGTCCTCGGGCATGGGCCGCGGGCCGCGGGCCGGGAGCGGGAACGTGGGCCGGCGCGCCGGGCGGGCGGCGCGGGCGAACCGTGTGCGGCGGGCGGCGCGGGCGAGCCGTACACGGCGGGCGGGCGAGCCGGCGCACGGAGACGCCCCGGCGTGCGGACGGCACGGGCCCGCCCCGGCGCGCGGGGCGGTTCCGGCGGCGCTCCGGTGTGCGCGCGGCGCGGGACCACCGGCGCAGGCGCCCGCCACCCGGCACGCGCCCGTTTCACCCGTTCGGGGGGTGGATCGTCCGTGCGGCGCACCGGCGGCACGGGCGGGGCCGACCGGGAGGGTACGCAGGTTCCATGACCCCTGAGCGTCCCGACCCGCCGCCGCCCCCGGCCGTCCCCTCGGCCACCTACCGGCTCCAGCTCCAGCCCGCGTTCCCCTTCGCCGCCGCCGCGGCGGCCGTGCCGTACCTGGCCGCGCTCGGCGTCTCCCATCTGCACCTGTCCCCGGTGCTGGAGGCCGTCCCGGGCTCACCGCACGGCTACGACGTGGTGGACCACTCCCGGATCCGCGCCGAACTCGGCGGCGAGGAGGGGCTGCGGGCCCTGTCGCGCACCGCGCGGGAGCACGGTCTGGGCCTGGTGGTGGACATCGTCCCCAACCACATGGCGATGGCCCCCCGGTACAACCGCGCCCTGTGGGAGGTGCTGCGGGACGGTCCGGGCTCGCCGTACGCGCGGTGGTTCGACATCGACTGGGAGGCGGGCGGCGGGCAGGTGCTGCTGCCGGTGCTCGGCGCCCCCGTCGGCGAGGTGCTGGACGACCTCCGGGCCGACGGCGGTGTCCTGCGCTACCACGACCACGCCCTGCCGCTCCGCGAGGGCACCGAGGGGCTGCCGCTGCCGCAGCTCCTGGACGCCCAGTGGTACCGCCCCGTGTGGTGGCGGCTGGCCCGCACCGAGCTGAACTACCGGCGCTTCTTCAGCGTCTCGGAGCTGATCGGGGTGCGGGTGGAGGATCCGGAGGTCTTCGAGGCCACCCACGCCACCGTCCTGCGCCTGCTGCGCGAGGGCGTGATCGGCGGACTGCGCGTCGACCACCCGGACGGGCTGGCCGACCCCGGCGCCTATCTGCGGCGGCTGCACGAGGCGGGCGGCGGCCGGTGGACGGTGGTGGAGAAGATCCTCGCGGACGGGGAGGAACTGCCCTCCTCCTGGCCCGTGGCGGGTACCACCGGCTACGACACCCTGCGGCACGTCGACGGCCTCTTCACCGACCCCGACGGCCACCGCGTCCTCCTCACCGGCTACCGGGGCTTCGCCGCTCCGGCCCCGGACCGGGGCGGGGACTGGGCGGCGACGGCCCGCGCGGCGGCGTACGAGGTGCTCGCGGACGAACTCGCGGCCGAGCTGGACCGGCTGACCCGGGTGGCGCACCGCCTCTGCGTCGCGGCGCCGGACCCGGCGCTGCGCGACCGGGCGCCATGGGCGCTGCGGACCGCGCTGCGGGAGCTGCTGGTCCGGCTGGAGGTCTACCGGCCCTACACCCCGCGCGACGCGGCGGACGTCGTCAGCGAGAAGGCGGCGGCCGGGGCCAGGGAGGCCTTCGCCGTGCCCGGGGAGGCCGACGCGGTGGACGCCGTCCGCTCCCTGGTGGTCGGCACCGCCGGGGACGGGCCGGAACACGCCGACTTCCGGGCGCGGTTCGCGCAGACCGCTTCGGCGCTGCGCGCCAAGTCGGTGGAGGACAGGGCGTTCTACCGGCACGCGGCGCTGCTCTCCGCGACCGAGGTGGGCGGCGCGCCGGGCTCGCCCGCGCTGTCCCCGGAGGAGTTCCACGCCCACGCCGCGCGCCTGGCCCGGGACCGGCCGGCGACCGGCACCGTCGTCTCCACCCACGACACCAAGCGCAGCGCCGATGTGCGCGCCGCCCTGTCGGTGCTCACCCAGTGCCCCCGGCGGTGGACGGACCTCGTGGCGGAGCTGGACGGCTGCGCGCCGGGAGCGCCGGACCGGCAGGTGGCCTGGGCGGCCTGGCAGACGGTGTTCGGGCTCGGACCGGCCGACGGGGAGCGGGTGCGCCGGGCGCTGCTAAAGCACGTCCGGGAGGCCGGGCTGCGCACCGGGTGGACCGAGCGTCGGCCGTCGTACGAGGAGGCCGTGGACCGCTTCGTGGCGGCGGGCCCGTGCGGGGCGCCCGGGGCCCGGGTGGCCGCGCTGCGGGAGGAGCTGGAGCCGCACATCCGGGCCAATGTGCTGGGCACGGCGCTGGTCCATCTGACGATGCCGGGAGTGCCGGACCTGTACCAGGGCACGGAGGGCGAGTACCGGGCGCTGGTCGACCCCGACAACCGCGGCCCGGCGCAGTTCCCGCCCGTACCGTCCGCCCCCGGGACCCCCGGTGCCCCGGCCGTCGCCGGGGACGGGGCCAAGGAGGCCGTGACGCGGGCCGCCCTGGCCCTGCGCGTCCGGCGCCCCGGTGCCTTCGGGCCCGGAGGCGGGTACGCGCCACTGGCGGCACGGGGCCCGGCGGCGGAGCACTGCCTGGCGTTCGGCCGGTCGTCGGAGGTGGTGACGGCGGTGACCCGGCTCTCGCTGCGGCTGGCGGAGGCGGGCGGCTGGCGGGACACGGAACTGCCGCTGCCGCCGGGCCGGTGGGCCGACGTGCTCTCCCCCGGGCGGGAGTTCACCGGCTCCGTACCCCTGGCTGAGCTGTTCACGGACCTTCCGGTGGCCCTGCTGGAGCGGAGCCGGGCGGCCGGGTAGGGGAGTTCCCGTCGATCAGGTCAACGGCCCCCACGGAAAAGGAGGTTGGCCGAGGTCATGGAACACGGGTCCCGGGTGGCGCGGGCGCGGCGGCCGGGGGCCAGGCGGTGCGCAGCAGGCGGGTGAAGACCTCCGCGGCACCGGTCGGCGCCAGGCGCGAGAAGGCGGCCAGGGGTCGCCGCCACGGCGGGTCGGGCGCGAGCACCACGCAGTCTTCCCCGACCGCGCCCCGCACCAGGTACGAGGGGGCCGTGCAGACCCCCACCCCGGCGGCGGCCATCCGCACCGCCGTCGAGGTGTGCCCGGTGAACGCGGCCGTGCGCGGCCGGAACCCGGCCCGGCCGCAGGCCCGGTCGAGGAAGCGCTCGCCCCCGACGACGGGCTCCATCGCGCAGCGCACCCAGGGCCGGTCCGCGAGTTCGCGCAGCGTCACCGTCGTACGGCCCGCGAACCGGTCGTCGAAGGGGACCACCAGGACCATCTCCTCGTCACCGAGGGGGACGACGGTGCCGGGCCAGTCCCGGGGCGCCGGACCGATCGCGAGGTCGGCGGTGCCCCGCTCGACCCGCTCCTCCAACTCCTCGGTCGTGGCGTACTCGTGGAGGTGCAGCACGACCCCGGGGTGCGCGGCGTGCCAGCGGGCGAACACGTCGGGCAGGATGCCGACGGCCACCGCGTGCACGGCCGCGACGTGCAGTTCCCCGCCCTCGGCGCCGGCCGCCGCGCGGGCGGCGCGGTGGGCCTGCGCGGCGCTGCGGACGGCGAGTTCGGCGTGCGGGCGGAAGGCGCGGCCCATCGGCGTCAGCCGCACGCCCCGCGGCAGGCGCTCCAGCAGGTCGCCGCCGACCGTGCGTTCCAGCGCCTTGACCTGGTGGGACAGCGCGGACTGGGTGACGTGCAGGGACTCGGCGGCGCGGGTGAACGACGCCTCCTCGACGACCGTCAGGAAGTACTCCATCTGCCGCAGGCTCATCCCCGGTCCCCGCCTTCCCCGTTCACGCGGCCGTCGCGGCGGGCCGGGAGCGCGCGCCATGAACATCCCTCATCGGGACCACAAGAACATTGTCTTGGACTCATGACAAGGAAGGGGCGGAGGCTGGGACCATGAACACACATGACGTGATCGTCATCGGCGGCGGAACCGGCGGCTACAGCACCGCGCTGCGGGCCGCCGCGCTGGGTCTGGACGTGGTCCTGGTCGAGCGGGACAAGGTCGGCGGGACCTGTCTGCACCGGGGCTGCATCCCCAGCAAGGCGATGCTGCACGCGGCGGAGCTCGTCGACGGCATCGCGGAGGCCCGCGAGCGCTGGGGCGTGAAGGCCGGCCTGGAGGGCGTGGACTGGGCGGCGCTGGTCGCCACCCGGGACGGCATCGTGGACCGCAACCACAAGGGCGTGGAGGCCCATCTCTCCCACGCCGGGGTGCGGGTGGTGCGGGGCAGCGCGCGGCTGACGGGCACGCGCTCGGTCTCGGTGGAGGGCGTCGCGGGCGCCGACGGCACCCCCGGGACCGGTGGTCCGGTCTCCCTCGTGGCGCGCCGGGGCATCGTGCTGGCCACCGGTTCGCGCCCGCGCGTCCTGCCGGGCCTGGAGCCGGACGGGCGGCGCGTGGTCACCAGCGACGACGCGCTGTTCGCGCCGGGGCTGCCCGCGTCGGTCCTGGTGCTGGGCGGGGGCGCCATCGGGGTGGAGTACGCCTCCTTCCACCGTTCCATGGGCGCGGAGGTCACCCTGCTGGAGGCCGCCGACCGGATCGTGCCGCTGGAGGACGCGGACGTGAGCCGGCATCTGACGCGGGGCCTGAAGAAGCGCGGTGTCGACGTGCGCGCGGGGGCCCGGATGGTGGACGCCGAGGTGCTCGCCGACGGCGTGCGCGCCCGGGTGCGCACCGCCCGGGGCGAGACCGTCACCGTCGAGGCGGAACGGCTGCTGGTGGCGGTGGGCCGGGTGCCGGTCACCGACGGGCTGGGGCTGGAGGCGGCGGGGCTGGCCACCGACGAGCGGGGCTTCGTGGCCCCGGCCGACTGGGCCCGGCTGGAGACCGCGGTGCCCGGCGTGCACGTGGTGGGCGACCTGCTGCCCCCGCCGTCGCTGGGGCTGGCCCACGCCTCCTTCGCGGAGGGCCTGCTGGTGGCGGAGACGCTGGCGGGCGTCCCCTCGCCGCCCGTGGACTACGCGGCGGTCCCGCGCGTGACGTACTCGGCGCCGCAGACGGCGGCGGTGGGGCTGAGCGAGGAGGAGGCGCGCGCCCGGGGCCACGAGCCCGAGGTGAACACCATGCCGCTGACGGCGGTCGCCAAGGGGATGGTGCACGGGCAGGGCGGTGTGGTGAAGGTCGTCACCGAGGCGGGCGGCGGCCGGGTGCTGGGCGTGCACCTGGTGGGCCCGCACGTGTCGGAGATGATCGCCGAGAGCCAGCTCATCGTCGGCTGGGACGCCGAGCCCGGTGACGTGGCCCGGCACATCCATCCGCACCCCACGCTGTCCGAGGCGGTCGGCGAGGTGTTCCTGACCCTGGCGGGGCGCGGACTCCACCAGCAGTGACCCGGCCGGTCAGCGGGCCCGTGGCCCCATGGGTCCCGTAGG
>NZ_JBVKAT010000017.1:0-165324 GCF_055598485.1 Streptomyces sp. NPDC107521 | reverse complement strand
CCGTAGGGGCCTCGGGTCCCGTAGGGGCCTCGGGTCCCGTAGGGGCCTCGGGTCCCGTAGGGGCCTCGGGTCCCGTAGGGGCCTCGGGTCCCGTAGGGGCCTCGGGTCCCGTAGGGCTGTAGGTCACGGAAGGCCGTGGGTCCCGTAGGGCCATGGGCCCTGTAGGCCCCGCGGAACGGAACCCCTTGGGGCCCGTGGGTCCTGCGGGGGACGGCCCGGAGGCGGCCGGGAGGGCGGTGTACGGACGGACGTACCCGCCCCCTACGGGTCCCCCGGAGAGGGCCGCCCCTCCCCGGAGGGCCGGGCCGGGATCACTCCAGGCTCAGCGGCACCGCGGCACCGGGCCCCCGGCCGGGACTCCCCGTAGGGGACGCCTCCCGGTCGCGGCGGGCGGCGAGCTCGAAGGCGGCGAGGACGACCCGGCTCTGGTACTCGACCTGCCGCGCGACCGGTATCCAGCGGGCGCCGCAGCCGTCGTGGTAGTCGGCGCACCACTCGTCGACGGCCGCGTCCAGCTCGGGCAGCACCGCCGCCGGGTCGCGTCCGGTCCGGGTCACCAGCTGGTGCAGCAGCCCCGCGGTGCGCAGCGCCAGCCGCCGCCCGGCGAGCCGCAGCGCGACCAGATGGGCGGTGGTCATCGGGGGCAGCGCGCGATCCGTCCCGTCGTCGGTACCGGGGTCCCAGGCGTCCGCCAGCCGGGGGGAGACCAGCAGGTAGTCGTCGACCGGCGCGAGCAGCCGGGCGGCGTCCGGGCCGGGCGGGACGTGCGGCCGCAGCCGGGCGAGGAGCCGGTGCAGCCGCCGGGTGTCGCGGCGCAGGGCGTCGCTGACGGTGCGCAGCTCCGCGTCCCGGTCGTCCGGGGGCGATCCGTCCCCCACCGTGGCGACGCCCCACATCGGGGCCTCGACGACGGCGGTGACCGTGCCGTAGCGACGCGGGTGGCACCACGTCGAGTCGACGGCCGCCTCGGTGATCGCGGCGGTGAAGTCGCCCTGGCGGGGCAGCGGGATGCGGTACAGGGCGGGGCCGAGACAGGGCCAGTACAGGGTGTCGTAGGAGCCCAGCTCGCGGGGGATGCCGAGACGGGCCGCCGCGAGGGCCATGCGGTCGGCGAGACCGGGCAGGTCGTGGGTCAGCTCGGCGAAGCCGCCGCCCACGTCGACGCCGTGCAGCGAGCACTGGAGGAACGGGCGCAGCTCCGCCTGGAGCCGCAGCAGGGTCCGGGTCTCGGGCAGGGTCGCGCGGTCGGGGCCGTCGGGCAGCCACTCGGGCTGCTCCAGAAAGCCGGGCCGGTAGAAGTTCCGGGCGTAGCGGCCGAGGGTGTACGGGCCGGTCAGCCAGCCCTCGTTGCGGCGCAGCCCGTCGGGGTCGGCGCACAGCAGCAGGTTCCACGTGGCGTCGGCGCCCTCGGTGAGCCGGGGGTCCTCCAGCGCCCGTTCGGCCAGCCGCAGGACGGTGGCGCCGCCCACGGGTTCGTTGGCGTGCGGCCCGGCGACGACGAGCACCTGGCGGCTGCCGCCGCCCACGGAGAGCAGCAGCATCGGGGCACCGGCACGGGAGGTGCCCACGCGGCGCAGCCGGGCCTGCCGGGGATGGCGTTCGACGAGGTCGGCGGCCCGGTCGCCCAGCTCGTCCACGGTCGGATAGCGCAGGATCGGCGGCAGAGCACACCTCCACGATGCGTGCCGTCGGGTCACCTGGTGTGCTCGGTGTACGCACAGTCAGTCACGACTTGGCAGGCGCGTCAACACCTTGAAAGGCAAAGGGTCATATGCCAACACGGCCCGAGTCGCCCCCGCGGAGCCCCTCGGGGGACGGGGAGGGGACGGTTCCGGGAGGACCCGACGGCACGGCGGGACCCGGGGGCGGGCGCGGCGCGGGCCCGGGGGCGGGCGCGGGCCCGCGAGGCCGGGAAGGACCGGGGCGGACGCGACGGACGGGCGCCGGTGCGTGCGGGGCCCGGTACGGGCGCCCGCCCCCGGGCCGGAGCCCCCGACGGCGGGGGCCCGGCGGGATGCCGGTGCCACCCGGACCGGGGCCGGACGCACTGATGGGTGGAGGGCGGACGGACCGGCGTGCCGGGCAGGCGGAAGGCCGGCTCGGCCCCGGGCCGGGGGCTCACGCGGCGGGTGCACGGGAATGCCCGGCCGGTCCCCGCAGCCGGGCCGGACGGGGCATGCCGTACGGGCGGGAGGTAGGCGGGCGGGCACACGCGACCCGGCGGAGGGCACCCCTACGGGCCGAGGCACGCGCACGCGGGCGCACCCGCGGGGGGCCGTGGCGCTGGACGCCGAGGACCACTACGACCACGCGGGCGCACGCGCGAGGAGGGGCCGGGCAGCGGCCGGATCCGGGAGGGGCAACCTGGCAGCGGCCGAATCCAGGGGGCCGCGGGGTGTGCCGTGCCGGCCGGGGGCCCGGAGAGGTCGTGCCGGGAGGGAAGGGCGCGGCGGGGACCCACCGCTCCGGGTCAGCCCGCGGAGAGGCGGAAGGACATCCGCCCGAACCCGATCTGGTCGCCCTCGCGCACCACCGCCGCGCCGATCACCCGACGGCCGTTCACCGTCGTGCCGTTGGTCGAGCCGAGGTCCCGCAGCACCCACATCCCGCCCTGGAGGGAGAGTTCGGCGTGCACCCGGGAGACCGTCTCGTGGGTCAGCCGCAGCCCGTTGGCCGGGTCGCGCCCTATGCGCAGCGCCCGGCCGGTGCCGGGGTGCGGCAGCAGCAGCTTCGGCAGCCGCTCGGCCTGCCACGCCCTGCGCAGCCGCACGGTGAAGCCGGAGACCGCCTCGACGCCCCCGAGCACCAGCCGCGACAGGCGCCGCTCCCGGGGCAGGTCGGCGGTGAGCGCGGCCAGCTCGTGGGAGTGGTGGGCGGCCAGGGCCAGTTCCATCCGGCGGATGAAGGTGTCGTGCGACAGACGGCCCATGGCGACGCCGTCCCGCAACGCCTTCAGCGCCTTGTCCCGCTCCGCGTCGGACAGGCGCGCGGGGTACGTGTTGAACTCGAAGGACGACGTCACCCTGGTGATTCTCGGTCAGCCGCGGCGGGGTGTCCAGAAAACCGGAGAACAGCGCCCCTCCCACCACCCCGGGCCCACGCCCCACCACCGCGCCGCCCGCCACAGGGCCCCGGCCGTCCCACCACCCCTCCCCCCCCCGCCCGGCCGTCCCGCGATCCCGCCGGGCCGTCGCCGACCCGCCACCGCGGCCCGCGCACCGCCGTACCCGCACCGCCGCACCCGCACCCGGAGCGCACCGCGCTCCCCCGTCCCGCCCCCTCCGGTACCGCGTCCGGCCCGGCGGCCCGCGCGAACGGCGGCATTCGAAGGCGGATCGCCCCCGGGTGCAGGACCATGGACGGACGAGACCACGGTGAGCGGCCGAAGGGGAACCGTCCGTGCAGTTCGAGGTGTGGGCACCGCGGGCCGACCGCGTGACGCTGGTGTGCGACGGGACCGGGTACGCCCTGGAGCGCGATCCGGAGCGCGCCGGCTGGTGGTGCGGCCGGGCCCCGGCACGGGACGGTTCGCGCTACGGCTTCTCGGTGGACGGCGGCCCGGTGCTGCCCGACCCGCGCTCGCGGCGCCAGCCGGAGGGCCCCGACGGGCTGAGCGCGGTCGTCGACCAGGGCCGCCACACCTGGCGCACCGAGTGGGCCGGACGGCCGCTCCGGGACGCGGTCCTCTACGAGCTGCACGTGGGCACCTTCACGCCCGGCGGCACTCTGGACAGCGCCGCCGAGCGTCTCGGCCACATCGCCGGACTCGGCGTCACCCACGTCGAGTTGATGCCCCTTTGCCCCTTCCCCGGCCGCCACGGCTGGGGGTACGACGGGGTGTCGCCGTGGGCCGTGCACGAACCGTACGGCGGGCCCGCGGCGTTGAAGCGCTTCGTCGACCGGGCGCACGCGCTGGGCCTCGGCGTCGTTCTGGACGTGGTCCACAACCACCTGGGGCCGTCCGGCAACCATCTGCCCGCCTTCGGACCGTACTTCACGGACACCCATCGCACGCCCTGGGGCGCCGCCGTCAACCTGGACGCGCCCGGCTCCGACGAGGTGCGGGCCTACCTCGTGGAGAGCGCCCTCTCCTGGCTGCGCGACCACCGCCTCGACGGGCTGCGCCTGGACGCCGTGCACGCCCTCGCCGACACCCGCGCCGTGCACTTCCTGGAGGAGCTGTCGACGGCCGTCGACGTCCTCTCCGCCGAGCTGCGCCGCCCGCTGTTCCTGATCGCCGAGTCCGATCTGAACGACCCCCGGATCATCACCCCCCGCGGCTACGGCGGACTGGGCGTGCACGCGCAGTGGAACGACGACTTCCACCACGCCCTGCACACCGCGCTGACGGGTGAATCACAGGGCTACTACGCCGACTTCGCGCGGGACCCGATGGCGGCGCTGGCCAAGACGCTCTCCCGGGGCTTCTTCCACGACGGCACCTACTCCTCCTTCC
Source organism: Streptomyces sp. NPDC107521 (assembly GCF_055598485.1). NCBI lineage: Bacteria > Bacillati > Actinomycetota > Actinomycetes > Kitasatosporales > Streptomycetaceae > Streptomyces > Streptomyces sp. NPDC107521. The sequence goes on along the minus strand of NZ_JBVKAT010000017.1, from coordinate 160,868 downwards.
GCGGCCGCGGCCACGGACGCCCGCTGGACCGGGGGCGGGTGGCCGCGCACCGGCTGACGGGCTACGCCCAGACCCACGACCAGATCGGCAACCGGGCCCGGGGCGAACGGCTTTCCGCCCTGGTCTCCCCCGGGCTGGCGGCCTGCGCGGCGACGCTGACGCTGACGGCGCCGTTCACGCCGATGCTGTTCATGGGCGAGGAGTGGGCGGCGGGCACCCCCTGGCAGTACTTCACCGACCACACCGATCCCGCGCTGGCCGAGGCGGTGCGGCGGGGCAGGCGGCGGGAGTTCGCCGCGCACGGCTGGGCCGGGGACGAGGTGCCCGACCCGCAGGACCCGGCGACGCGCGACCGCTCCGTCCTCGACTGGTCGGAGCCGGAACGCGAGCCGCACGCACGGATGCTGGCCTGGTACCGGCGGCTGATCGCCCTGCGCCACGAACTGCCGGACCTCGGCAACCCGGACCTCGCGGACACCAGGGTGGCGTACGGTCCCGGGACCCGCTGGCTGGCCTTCCGGCGCGGCGACGTCCGGGTCGTCGTCAACCTGGGCCCCGACGAGGCCGCCGTCCCCCTGGGCAGCAGGGCCGCGGCGGTGCTCGCCGCGTGGGAACCGCTACGGGGGCCAGACGAGGACGGGATGCTGCGGCTGCCGGGCGAGTCGAGCGCGGTACTGCTCCAGGAGTGACCCGCGCCCCACGACCCTCCGGACGGAGCCGGGCGACGGGTGCGGGCGCAGCCCGGGGTGCACGCGCCGAGCCCGGGGGTGCGGGCCGAGCCCAGGGGTGAGGAAGCAGCCCGGCGGTGAGGACGCAGCCCGCTGGAACTGCGACCCACGCCGGAACAGGCTCTCACCGGCCCGGAAGCCCCCCGTGGACTGAGCACGGCAGGACGGCCCCGGCAGAAGGCGGACGCAGGACCCCGCGGACACGGACTCGACGGCAGGACACGGAGCCGGTGGTACGGGCGGGGCCGGCGGGTCCGGGAGGGGACGGACGAGAGCCCGGCCGGGCTCCGGGCGAGGCACGGCAGGAGCGCGCCCGGCACGAGCACGGCCGGAAGCGGGCGCGGGCGCCGACGGCCCCGGCGGGACCGTCCCGGCGAAGGGGCCCGCGGCCGGGCCCGGCTCCCCCGCCGGGGGCTCCCGTGCGCCGCTCCCTCCCGTCCCCGCCGGGGGCTGCTACGCCCCGTCCCCGTCCTCCCCCTCGCCCGGCTCGGTCACCCGTTCCAGCAGGATCGGTTCCCAGGCGCGGCGCAGCCGGGCCCTCGGCCGGGGCGGGGCGGCGGCGGGACCCCTGGCCAGGGCGTCCGCGAGCTGGACCACGGTGTCGCAGCGGGCCAGCCACAGCCCGCGCAGACAGAAGCGGGCGCCGTAGCCCGCCAGTGTGGCGGCGCGGACGGCGGCGGGCGATCCGACGGAGGCGGCGAGCCCGGCGATGTCCTCCGCCGGGTCGCCCAGCACCGCGTCGGCCCAGCCGAGGACCCCGCGCACCCGGCCGTCGGCACGGACCACGAGGTGCTCGCCCGACAGCGCCCGGTGGACCAGGACGGCGGTGCCCGGCGGGGTCCCGAGCCGCGCCGTCGCCACCCTGCCCAGCCGCTCCCGGTGGGCGGCGTCGAACTCGTCGGCCTCGGCCAGCCGTCCGGCGGCCTGCTCGGCGGACCGGCGCAGCACCTCCAGGGAGCGCGGCGCGGTGAGCGGCACGCCGAGGGTCGCGGCCCGGCGGACCGGCACCTCGCGCAGCCCGGTGAGCAGGGCCGCCAGGTCGGCCTCCCCGACGGCGGAGACGGAGTGCTCCTCGGCCGTGCCGCCGGGCATCCCGGTGTCCAGCGTGTACGGCAGTCCGGGCGCCCACTCGCCGTGCGCGACGCTCGTCGGCACCGCGACGGGGAGGTACGGCCGGACCAGCTCCCGCAGCCGCAGCTCGCGCCGCCGGAGCGGGGCGGTCTCGGGATCGAGGGCCAGGCGCAGCACATGGCGCGGGCCGACCCACCAGGTGGCGGCGGGCCCGTCGCCCCCGCGCGCGGGCCGGACCTCGGGCCCGTCGCCCCCGGCCTCCCCCGTCCCCGCACCGGCGCCTGCCGCGCCCCCGGAGTCCGCGTCATCCGCCCCCGCGTCCCCCGCCGCCGGCCCGACCCGCGCGGTCTCCGCGCCGCCCGGCGCGTCCCTGCCCGCCGGTCCGTCCGCGAGGAGGGAACGGACCAGCCGGCGGACGGTGTCCGCGGTGGGTTCGGGGGGCTGGACCATGCTCGTGCCGTCGTCCTTCGGTGCTCGGTGGGGCGGGGCGGGACGGGTCACTCCACGACGACCAGCTCCCGGGTGGTCCCGTTCAGGCGGCGCCCGCCGTCACCGGTGACGGTGACGATGTCCTCGATCCGCACCCCGAAGCGGCCCGGCAGGTACACCCCCGGCTCGACGGAGAAGCACATGCCCGGCACCAGGGGCTGCTCCTCGCCCTCGATCATGTACGGGGGCTCATGGGTGGTGACGCCGATGCCGTGGCCGGTGCGGTGGATGAAGTACTCCCCGTACCCGGCGGCGTCGATGACCGCGCGGGCGGCCCGGTCCACCTCCTGGCAGGCGACGCCGGGCCGCACCGCCCGGAACCCCGCCTCCTGCGCCTCGCGCACCACGTCGTGCACCCGGCGCTCCTCCTCGGTGGGTTCGCCGACGTGGACGGTGCGCGAGGTGTCGGAGCCGTAGCCGTCCTTGAGGCCGCCGAAGTCGAGGACGATCATGTCGCCGTCCTCGATGACCCGGTCGCCGACCTCGTGGTGCGGGTTGGCCCCGTTGGGACCGGAGGCGACGATGGTGAAGTCGACCCGGGAGTGCCCGAAGCGCAGCAGCAGGGCGGCCAGGTCGGCGGCGACCTCGGACTCCCGGCGGCCGCCGAAGCGGACCCGGCGGATCTCCTCGAAGGCGGCGTCGGCCGCCGCGCCCGCCGCGGCCAGCAGTTCCAGCTCGGCCGTGTCCTTGACGGCGCGCAGCATCGGCAGGGCGTCGGTGAGCGAGGCGTACGAGGTGTCCGGCAGGGCCCGTTGCAGGCTCAGCAGGTGCATCGCCCAGGCGTTGTCGCTGACCCCGAACCGCCCGGCGCGGTCGAGCAGCTCGGCGGTCCCGGCGTACGGGTCCCTGCCGTCGGTCCAGTCCCGCAGGGTCAGGGCGGGCGCTCCGGCGGCCTTGGCGGCGTCGGGCGCCTCCAGGGCGGGGACGACGAGGACGGGGGCCCGGTCGGGGACCAGGACCAGCAGGGTGAGCCGCTCGGTGACGGCGGTGGGCGCGTAGCCGGTGAGCCAGACCAGATCGGGCCCGGGCGCCACCAGCAGTCCGCCGAGCCCGGCGTCGGCGGCGGCCCGCGCGGCGCGCTCCATACGGGCCGCGTAGTCGGCGGCGGTGAAGGGGGCGACGGGCGTGCTGCCGGTCATCCGGAGCCTCCTGACGGGGAAGAGGGCCTACGGGCAGCATCCTGCCCGTCCGCCGCGGCCGACGCGAGCCGGTCACCGCACCGGGGCCGCGCGCCGCCCCCGATCCCCTCCGGGCCTCCCCCGATCGCGGGAGACCGAACGGAGGACGGCCCGTACGGAGCGGAGCGACGCCCCCGCCACTCCCCCACGCCCCCGGCTCCCCAGCCCCACGGGTCCACCGCGGTCCGGCACGGCCGGGGCGGGACCGGTCCCGTCACCAAGGGGCTCACCGGCCCGGCGCGGTCCCGCCCGGCCGGGGCCGTGGCCCGCCCGGGTCGCCGCGGAGGACCGGCCCGGGGACCGTTCCCTGCGGACACGCCTCAGCCCCGGCCCCCCGGGTCCCCGCGTGGCGCTCAGCCCGGTCCGCCCCGACCACACCGTGATGCGCCCGGCACAAGGACGGCTCCCCCGGACCCGCCTCGGTCCCGCCCCGCCTCGGTCCCGCTCCCCCGAGGCCGCTCCGGAGCCCGGTCCGGTCCGGCTCCAGCCGCCCGCCTCCCGACCGGGCGCGCGGGCGGCGGTGAGGCCGCTTCCGGGTCCGCGTTCACGTCCGGACCGGCGGGACCGGCGGCCTCCTCGGACGGGAGCCCCGCCGGAGACGGTCCGGACGAGCCGCGGCCCGGTGGGACAACGCCCCCGTCGGACGGGGGCCCGGTCGGGACGGGGACCGGCGGACGGCGACTCCGCCGAGGGGCGCCCCGCCGGGCCGCGCCCGGTCAGACGATGACCCCGGGAACGGCCCTCACCTGCTGGTAGACCCCGCTGGGATGGCGCACCGTCAGGGTGACCTCGTCCCCCGGTCTGGCGCGGGCGACGGCGTGGGCGAGGTCGGCGGCCGTGTCGATGCGGTCCCTGCCGAGCGTCAGCAGCACGTCGCCCCGGACCAGCCCCGCCGAGTGGCCCGGGCCGGGCACATGGACGCCGACCACCAGCGCGCCCGGCTTCTCGTCGTCCACCACCTCCACGCCGAGCGCGGCGGCGGTCGCGGCCGGTGCCGGGGTCCCGGGCGGCGTCACCGCGGCACGGGCGTCCGCCGGGGGCCCCGGCATCCCCGTCGTCCCCGCGGCCTCCGCCGCCTCCGGGGGCCCGGCCGCCGGGGCCGCCGCCCGGTGCTCCGGGCCCCGGAGCCCGGTGTGGGTGACGCCCAGCGTGCCGAGCCCGACGCCCGCGAGGAGCAGCACCGCCGCGGCGAGCAGCCCGCACAGCACCCCGGTGACCCGGCGCCCGCGCTCCCGGCCGGTGCACGGGCACGGCTCCGGTCCGGCGTCGGGGTACGGTCCGGCATCCGGGTCCGGGCCGACGTCCGGGAACGGGCCGGGCACGGTGGCGCTGCCCGGGTCCCGGCCCGGCATCGGCTTGGGTCGCAGTCCACTGTGTTCCATGGTTCGCCTCCGCCAGTGCTCTACCCTGCGCACCGGGGTGCGACGAGCCACGAACGAGTGAGACCGCCGGTTCCCTGCTCCGCCGCGTCAGCCGTGCGACAGCGCCGGGACCATCCCCGCCGGGGGACCCGGAATCCGGAACCCCGTCGACGGCACGGGCACCGCGGGCGCGCGGTCCGGCAGGAACCGGTGGGTCCGCCCGGCCAGGTACTCGGCCGTGTACCGGGGCACGCTGCGGTGCCAGTTGAGGATGCCCGCCATCCAGTTCTGCAGATCGGTCACATAGCCCGCCATGACCGCCCGCGCCTCCTGCGAGAGCTGGAAGTCGTCGTAGACGACGGGCAGTTCATGCGCCACGACGTGCTCGAACTGCCGCATGCGCTGGTTCATCAGGTCCTGTACGACGGGCAGGGCGGTCGGATAGTCGATGCCGAAGAAGTTCTGCACGACCAGGACCGCGTTGTGCACCTCGCCCTCGTACTGGATCTCCTTCTGGTACGAGAACACGTCGTTGAGCAGGCAGGCGAAGTCGATCGCCGCGTTCTCCAGGGAGCGTACGGGGCCGCTGCGGTACACGTCGGGCGGCACGGCCGGGCCGTGTCCCGCGCGGCACAGGCCCAGGGTGAGGTCGGAGCCGAAGGTGGCGCGGCGCATCTCCAGGTAGTCCACCGGGTCCGGCACCCGATGCTGGATCTGGTTGGACAGCTCCCACACCCACGCCTCGGTCATCACGTCGACCGCGGCCCGCAGGGGGCGCCGCTGCTCGGGCGTCATGCCCGCCGTGGTGCGCTCCCACAGGTCGATCAGCGAGCGCTCCATGGCGTTGGCGGGCGGCGGGACCGGCTCCCCGTCCAGCGGCATGCAGGCGGAGAGGCGGGCGGTGGTCAGCCGGGCGGCGGCCAGGTCGCGGCGGTGGCCGTAGACCAGCGGGTAGTAGTCGTCGCCGTAGGTGCCGAAGGCCAGCCAGTCGGAGGCGAGGTCGAGCTGGTCCTGGGTGGCGTCCGGGTCGAGACCGGCCGCGCACAGCGGCAGGTCGCAACTGGCCAGCTTGTCCTCGTCCCAGACCCCCTCGGCGAGGATGCCCATGCGGTGCGACCACTCCAGCAGGTGCCGCCGGGAGCCGTCGAGCGCGGGGCTGAGCGTGAGGGGGTAGGGCATGCGGATCTCGGGGATGACCGAGGGGCCGACCTCGGGGTACGGGACCTGGGTGTGGGCGCGGACCCGGCGGGCACCGGCGGCGGCGAGCAGCGCGCCCACGTCGGCGGCGGAGGTCCCGGGGCCGGACGGGCCCTCCCAGGGGGAGCCGGAGCGGGCGCCCTTGTTCATGTAGCGGCTGGAGCGCATGTGCCACTCGTGGCCGCCGGCCTGCCAGTCCTGGAGGCCCTTGGCGTACTCCGCGACGGCGGCGACCTCGGCGGGCGCCAGCCCGTTCTCCAGGGCGACGGCGGGCACCTCGGTGAGGGCGGTGTGCTCGAACTGGTGCAGCCGGGAGGTCAGTACGTCGTTGACGGTGTCGGCGGCCTCCTGGGTGGTGCAGCCGAAGAAGGTCTCCAGCACCAGCACGCCGTTGCTCAGCTCGCCCTCGTCCTCCACCTCCCGCTGGTAGGAGAACAGGTCGTTGCGCAGGTGGACGGCGTCGGAGAAGGTCTCCATCAGGACACGCAGCGGCCGGGACTCCGCCACGGAGGCCGGGACCTCCGAGGCCGCGTACTCCACGAGCCCCGCCGACCAGGGCGCGCCGCCGACCTTGCGGCGCATCTCGATGTACTCGACGGGGTTGGCGATCCGCCCCTCGTTGATGTTGGACAGCTCCCAGAGGGACTCGTTGAGCAGATGCTCGGTGGCGACGGCGAAGCGGCGCCGCCAGTCGGCCGACATCGCCGGGACGGTGCGCGTCCAGAGGTCGGCGAGACCGGCCTCGACCGGGTTCTCCGGCTCGGGCATCCCGGCGCCGAGGTCGAGCGGCATGAACAGGGGCAGCCGGTCCAGGTGGGCCTTCCCGGCGACCCGGTCCTGGGAGCGCTTGAACTTCTCCAGGAAGTGGTCGTCGAAGAAGAAGACCCACACGTACCAGTCGGTGATCAGGGAGAGGGCCGGTCCGTCGCAGTCGGGATGGGTGTAGGCGCAGAGCAGACCGTAGTCGTGCGCGTCGAGATCGGACTGCTCCCAGACCCCGGACCCCTCCAGCATGCCCATCTCGCGCGCCCAGGCGGTGGAATGGGCGCGGGCCTCGTCGAGATGGGGATTCAGCCGCGCGGGGTGCGGCATGTAGAAGTGCGGGAGTTCGAAGGGCTGTTGCGTCATGGGCGGGGCACTACCCAGGGGTTTCCCCGTGCATCCACCGGGAGGCACATGATCACACCATCGCGTGAATCATGCGGGAAACCGGGAACTTTCGCGGACCACACACTCGTACTCACGAGTTCCCCAACCGAACCCTCTCGCGCGGGCGTTCGCCCGGGGCATCCCCGGTGTCCGAACCGCCCCGCGCGGACGCGCACGGAACCGGCGGCGCCCGCCCGGGTGCGGACGCACCGGGGGACGGCGGACGCGGGCACCGGCGCGGGAGCGCCGGGGAGGCCCGGGAAGGCAGGACGGGAACGGGACGGAACACTCGGCGCGGAATGCCCGCCCTCAGGACGAACGAGTGAAGTCCCCCGAGGATGCGGGGACTTGAGCAAGCACCCCTACGGCATCTCCCGTTCGAGCCGTGCCGCCAGGGTGAGGTAGCGGGCGCGGCGGGTCACGGGGACGAGGCCGCGGATCAGGAGGTGCCACATCTCGGCCATCCGGCGCGGCTGCCGCGCCACCGGCTCCAGGGATCGGCCCACCACCCGGGTGCCGACGAAGGAGCAGACGAGGGTGTGGGCCACGGAGTCCACGTCGATGTCGGGATGGACGTCGGACTGCCGTACGGCGTCGACGAGCCGAGCGGAGGTGAGGTCCAGCCACTCCGTGAACGGGTGGCGCAGCGGCGGCCGTACGCCCACCCCCTGGGTGGCCAGCCGCAGTCCGGCGCGCAGCACCGGGCCCTCGGCGGCGAGCCGGGTGACCCCGAAGGTGAGGCGCATCAGCGCCTCCAGGGAGGTGTAGCCCCTGCCGTCCAGCTCGGTCGCCAGCCGGCGCGAGGTGGTGGCCTGGAGCTCCAGGATGGCGTGGGCCAGGTCCTCCTTGGCCGCGAAGTGGAAGTACAGGGCGCCCTTGGTGACGCCCGCGTGCTCCACGATCTCGCCCAGACTGGTCGCCTCGTAACCGTGACGGTCGATCAGATCGGCGGCGGCCCGGACGATCGTGGCGCGCGTCTGCTCGGCGCGTAACTGCCTCGCCATCGGCTGAACACTCCTGAGCTGGGACCCGGCACTCGGTGCCGGTCGCGTTGACCCCCCGTACACGATAACTCACCATCCGATGAACTCTCAGATCGCCCGGCGTTCGTCCGCCGTCCGCCCGGCCGGGGTGCCCCGGACCTCGGTACAGCGGTGCGGGCGGCCCCGGTTGACGGCGTCCACCACCCCCTGCACGAGGGGGTGCGTCTCCCGGTCGGAGCGGTGGGCCGGGCCCGGGCGGGAGTGGCGCGCCGGGGTCCGCCCCGACCGGCGCGGCATCCGGCCCGCCCCGGCCCCGGCGGACGGTGGCCGCCGGGACGGGTGCGGGTGCGGACGGGTGTGCCGGGACGGGCACGGGTACGGGTACGGGTACGGGATCAGTCCAGGCCGACCGACTTCAGCCAGTCCTTGGCCACGTCCAGCGGGTCCTTCTTCTCCAACTGCACCCGGGCGTCCAGCTCGCGCAGCGTCTCGGTGTCCAGCTTGGCCGAGACGTCGTTGAGCGCGGCGGCGCCCTCGGGCGGCAGTCCGTCCTTGCGGACCAGCGGGGTCACCTGGGCGAAGCCGAAGAGGTTCTCCGGGTCCTTGAGGACGACGAAGCCCTCCTTGACGATGGCCGGGTCGGTGGTGAAGACGTCCGCCGCCTGGACGGTGTTCTTCGTCAGCGCGGACTGGGTCAGCGGCCCGCCCGCGTCGAGCGCCTTGAAGGACTTGAACGTGAGCCCGTAGACGGACTCCAGCCCCTTGAGGCCCTGCCGGCGGGTCTGGAACTCGGGCGAACCGCCGATCACCAGCCCGGGGGCGATGTCCTTGAGGTCGGCGAGGCTCGACCCGGAGGTGAGGCCGTGCTTCTTCGCGGTGGCCGCGTTGACGGCGACCGAGTCCTTGTCCTCGGCCGGGGAGGAGGTGAGCACCGTCAACTCCTTGTCCAGCTTGGCGCGGACGGCCTCGTTCACGGCCTCGGCGGAGTCCTGGGCGGCCTTCGGGTCGAGATAGGCGAGCAGGGAGCCGTTGTACTCCGGCAGCACGGTGACCGCGCCGTTCTTCATCATCCCGTAGGTCGTCTCGCGGCTGCCTATGTTGTGCTTGTAGTCGACCTTGATTCCCTTGGCCCGGAGCGCCTCGCCGTAGATGTCGGCGAGGAGGGTGCTCTCGGCGAAGTTGTTGGAGCCGACGACGACGGTGCCCTTCGCCGCCTTGTCGCCGGCCAGGGGGTCGGAGGTGTCGGAGGAGGAGCAGCCCGCGAGGAGCGCCGTCGCGGCGGTGAGCGCGACGGCGGCCGCCACGCCGGTGTGCCTGGTGCTGGTCCTGCTGCGCTTCGCGGAAGGTGTCATCCACCGATCCAAACGATCCGGCGCTCCGTCAGTCAAGCCCCGTCCCACGCGCCCGCCCCGGGCGCCCCCGCCCGCCGCGCGCCTGCCCGCCGCGACGCCGTCCCCCCGCGTCACCGCCCGCGCACCCCCGGCGACACGGCCGCCCGGCCGACCGCCCAGAACAGCGCGAGGGTGACCAGGGCCAGGGCGGCGACCAGGGCGGCACCGCCGACGACCTTCTCGTAGTCGCGCTGGTAGAGGCCGTCGATGATGTACCGGCCGAGGCCGCCCAGGCTGACGTAGGCGGCGATGGTGGCCGTCGAGACGACCTGGACGGCCGCCGAGCGCAGTCCGCCGAGGATCAGCGGCAGCGCGACCGGCAGCTCCACCTGGAGCAGCACGCGGCTCTCGTGCATGCCGAGGCCCCGCGCGGCGTCCACCGGCGCCGGGTCCACGGAGCGCACCGCCTCGTAGGTGGTGACGAGGATCGGCGGCACGGCCAGCACCACCAGCGGGATCATCACCGGCAGCAGGCCGATGCCCACCACGACGGCGATCAGCACCAGCAGCCCGAAGCTGGGCAGCGCCCGCGCGGCGGTGGCCACCAGGGCGACCGCGTTGCCGCCGCGCCCGGTGTGACCGGTGAGCAGCCCCACGGGCAGCCCGATCGCCGCCGCCAGGCCGAGCGCGAGCAGCGTGTACCCCACGTGCTCCAGCAGGCGGTTCGGGATGCCGTCGTAGCCCTGCCAGTGGGCGGCGTCGCCGAGGAAGGCGCCGACGAAGTTCAGGACGTTCACCGGGCGGCCCCCTTCGCCCCGGCCGCGTCCGGCCGCGCGGCGCCCGTCCCGGGGCGGCGGGCGGCGCGCGGCATCCACGGCGTCAGCAGCGTGCGGGCGAGCACCAGGACCGCGTCGCAGGCGATGGCCAGGACGGCGGTGGTGAGCACGGAGTTGACGGCCAGTTCGGGCCGGTCGTACTTCTGGGCGTCGGCGAGCAGGTTGCCGAGGGCCCCCTGGTTGCCGATCAGGGCGCCGACGCTGACCAGGGAGATGCTGGAGGCGGTGGCCACCCGCAGCCCGGCGAGGATCGCGGGCACCGCGATGGGCAACTGCACCTGGAGGTAGCGCCGCAGTGGTCCGAGGCCCAGCGCGGTGGCCGCGGCCAGGGTCTCCCGGGGCACCGAGCGCACCCCGTCGACGATGGCGGGCACCAGCACCACCAGGCTGTAGACGGCCAGCGGGATCATCACGGTCAGTTCGGTCTGGCCGGTGTAGTCGATGAGGACGACGAACACGGCCAGGGACGGGACGGCGTAGAACACCGTCGTCACGCCCAGCACCGGGGGGTACAGCCAGCGCAGCCGCACGCAGAGCTGGGCCAGCGGCAGCGCGAGCAGCAGCCCGGCCAGGACCGGCAGCAGTGCCTCGCGCAGGTGCAGGCCGATCAGCCCGGTGTAGGTGTTCTGGAGGTCGCTCGGGATGTCGAAGAAGCCGTTCACGGGGCGACCCCCGCGCCGTCGGCGTCCCCGGCGCCGGAGCCCCCGGCCCCGCCCGCCGTGACGGCACCACCGTCCCGGCCGTCACCGTCCCGGCCGTCGCGGTCCCGGCCGTCACCGTCGCGGCCCGGGCCGTGATCGTCGCCGTCGCGGTCCCCCTCCGCGCCGGTGCGCCCGTCCCCGTCCCGTCCGGCGGCGCGCGCCCCGCGGACGGCCTCGCCGATGGCCTGCTGGGAGACCACGCCGGTCACCCGGCCCGCGTCGTCCACGGCGACGGCCCAGCCGGTCGGCGAGAGCACCGCGGAGTCCAGGGCGACCCGCAGCGAGTCGGTGCCGGGCCGGAACGGCCGCCCGTGGGGCAGCAGCCGGTCCACCGGGACGTCACCGGCCACCGGCGCGTCCGGTCCGGCCCAGCCGAGCGGGCGCCCCTCGGCGTCGGTGACCAGCAGGTGGCCGTCCACCGGGGCGGGCCCGGCCACGGGCGGCGGGACGGCACCGGCGGCGGTCCGCTCCGGGGCACCGGCCCGGACGACCGGGGCGGTGGTCAGTACCAGGTCGGCCGAGGAGAAGAAGGACAGCCGCCGGATGCCCCGGTCGGCGCCGAGGAAGTCCTCGACGAAGGCGTCGGCCGGATCGGACAGCAGGTCTGCGGGGGCCGCGAACTGGGCGAGCCGGCCGCCGGTGCGCATCACCGCGACCCGGGTGCCCAGCTTGACGGCCTCGTCGATGTCATGGGTGACGAAGACGATGGTCTTGCCCAACTCATCCTGGAGGCGCAGCAGTTCGTCCTGGAGCCCCTTGCGCACCACGGGGTCGACGGCCGAGAACGGCTCGTCCATCAGCAGCACCGGCGGATCGGCGGCCAGCGCCCGTGCCACGCCGACGCGCTGCTGCTGCCCCCCGGAGAGCTGGTACGGGTAGCGCCGGGCGAGCGAGGCGTCCAGGCCGACGCGCTCCATGAGTTCCGCCGCCCGCGCCCGGTACGCACGGCGCCCCCAGCCGAGCATGCGGGGCACGGTGGCGATGTTGTCGAGCACGGTGCGGTGCGGGAAGAGACCGGCGTTCTGGATGACGTAGCCCATGGACCGGCGCAGCTCGGTGACGGGGCGGTCCCGGATGTCGGCGCCGTCGAGAAGGATGCTGCCCTCGGTGGGGTCGGTCATCCGGTTGATCATGCGCAGGGTCGTCGTCTTGCCGCAGCCGGAGGGGCCGACGAGGACGGTGATGGAGCGGTCGGGTATCTCCAGGGACAGGCGGTCCACGGCTACCGTGCCGTCCGGGTACCGCTTGGTGACTGACGCGATCCGTATCAAGACGCGGGGTGTCCTTCGGTCTGGCGGGAGTCGCCCGCGCCGGCCCCGGTCCGCCGGCCGTCTCCGGCCGGGCGCGAACGGCGGCCGCCGGGGCGGGCCTGCTGCGGGCCGGGCCCGCTGTTCGGGGCCTCTCCTTCCCCCTGTCCGGCCGTTCACACCGGCCTTGCGACGGGTGCGGCCCCGGCGTCGGAGCCGGGGCCGCGGGGGGTGTGGCGAGGTGGTGGGGTGGTGGACTGGTGGGAGTCGGTGCCGGGCGGGGCCCGGTCAGTCGCCCGTCGGCGTCAGCCGCAGGGAGACGCTGTTGATGCAGTACCGCTGGTCGGTCGGGGTCGGATAGCCCTCGCCCTCGAAGACGTGCCCCAGATGAGAGCCGCAGCGGGCGCAGCGCACCTCGGTGCGGACCATGCCGTGCGAGCGGTCCTCGATCAGCTCGACCGCGTCGGTGTCCTTGGGGTCGAAGAAGGACGGCCAGCCGCAGTGGGAGGCGAACTTCGTCTCCGAGGTGAACAGTTCGGCGCCGCAGGCGCGGCAGTCGTACACCCCCGCGGTGCTGGTGTCCGTGTACTCACCGGTGAAGGCCGGTTCGGTGCCCGCCCGGCGCAGGACGGCGTACTCGCCCGGGGTCAGCTCCGCGCGCCACTGCTCGTCCGTTTTCTCGACGTCGTACGCCATGGTCATCAGCCTCTTGTCCGCGTTGTTCCGCTTATTCCGCCGTGTCCGACAGCCGGTCCAGGATGCGCGGTCCGAGGTCGGTGACGTCGCCCGCGCCCATGGTGAGAACGAGATCGCCGGGCTTCGCCATTCCCGCGACGACGGCGGGGGCCGTCTCCTTGTCGTGGACGGCGGTGACGTCGGCACCGGCCGCGCGGGCCGCCTCGACGATGACGGCGCTGGTGACGCCGGGGATCGGGTCCTCGCGGGCCGGGTAGACGTCGAGGACGACGGAGGCGTCGGCCAGGGCCAGGGCGGTGCCCATCTCCTTGCCCAGTTCCCGGGTGCGGGAGAAGAGGTGCGGCTGGAAGAGGACCAGGATCCGGGCGTCGCCGGCGGCGGGGCGCATGGCCTCCAGGTCGGCGGTCATCTCGGACGGGTGGTGGGCGTAGGAGTCGACGACCTGGACCCCGGCCGCCTCGCCCTTGAGCTGGAGGCGGCGCTTGACCCCGGTGTAGGCGGCCAGCGCGGGGGCCGTCTCGGCGGCCGGGATCCCTAGGGCCGCGGCGGCGGCGAGCGCGGCGACGGCGTTGTGGGCGTAGTGGCGGCCGGGGACGGAGACGCCGAAGGTCAGCTCCTCGCCGTCGATCAGCACGGTGACCTCGCTGCGGAGGCCGTGCGGGACGACCGAGAGGATGCGCACGTCGGCGTCCTCGGACTCCCCGTACGTCACCGTGCGCACCGAGCCGGCCAGCCGCCGGGTCAGTTCGCGGGCGCCCTCGTGGTCGGCGGAGACCACCAGGGTGCCGCCGGGGACGATCCGCCCGGCGAAGGTCTCGAAGGACGCGTGGATCTCGTCCATGGAGGCGTAGTTGGCGTGGTGGTCGAGTTCGACGTTGAGGACGACGGCGACCTCGGGGGCGTACTTGTGGAAGCTGCGGTCGCTCTCGTCGGCCTCCGCGACGAAGATCTCGCCGTCGCCGTGCAGGGCGTTGGAGCCGGGGGCGTCCAGGTCGCCGCCGATGGCGTACGAGGGGGAGCGGCCCAGCGCGTCGAGGGTGACCGCCAGCATGGAGGTGGTGGTGGTCTTGCCGTGCGTCCCGGCGACGGCGATCGGGCGCAGCCCGTCCATCAGGGCGGCCAGCGCGTCGGAGCGGTGCACGACGGGGATGCCCAGCTCGGCGGCGCGGGCCAGCTCCGGGTTGTCCTCGCGGATGGCGGAGGAGACGACCACGCAGCTCGCGTCGTCGGCCAGGTGCCCGGCGGCGTGGCCGATGTGCACGGTGGCGCCCAGGGCGCGCAGCGCCTCGGCGGTGGCGGAGTCCCGGGCGTCGCTGCCGGCCACCCGGGCGCCGCGCTGGGCGAGGATCTTGGCGATGCCCGACATCCCGGCGCCGCCGATGCCGATGAAGTGCGGTCGGTCCATGGCGGTAGGAAGGCCGGGTGCCATGCGCTGTTCTCCCCAGTGGTGCGGTCGCTGCTACGACGGTGGCGCCGCCGGCCGCCGGTGCGACGGGGCCCCGGCGGCGGTACGACGGGTGGGCGCGCCCCCGCCCGGGAGCGCGGCCCCACCCTATGCCTTGCTGTGGGAGAACAGTTTCAGGACCGGCACCCCGACCTCGTGGCGGGCGCGGGAGGCCCAGTCCCGGTGGAAGAACTCCTCCACGTAATGGGGGTCGGTGAGGACGATCACCTCGTCGGCGCGGGTCTCCCGGACGAGGTTCTTGAGGGCCTCCAGGGGATGGTCCTCGATCAGCCGGCCCTCGGCGTCGGCACCGGCGGCGCGCAGCGCGGCGAGCGAGACCTCCAGCGCGCGGCGGCCGATGCTCAGGGCCTCCTCGCCCTCGGGGGTGCCGCCCTCGCGGACGGCCTCGTCCAGTTCACCGAGGGCGACGTCGTCGATGGCTCTGAGCAGCCGGTCGGCCTGGTCGCCGCGCGGCTGGAGCAGGACGTGGAAGGCGACCGGCTCGTCCCCGTGCAGGGTGGTGACGAACTCCACGTCGACGGAGGTCAGGGCCTTCTCGATCATCAGAACGCTGGTGAACACCAGACGCCCCCTTCTGCTTCCGGGGCCCGTGGGCCCGCTCTCCGCAAGCCGTGGCGCACAGACCTGCGGAAACCATTTTTCCCCGTGATCGCACGGGTACTGCCGGATTCAGTGTGCCCGGCGCGGCTTAAACGGAACGGTAGATTCCGCCTTCATTACCGGAAGTGCGGTACCACCCGAACCCGCGTCCGGACCACGCCGTGCGACCTGGGACGGAACGAGGGGGCGGGTGGGGGTGTACGGGATGCGCGCCGGGGGGCGGGGGAGCCGGTGCGAACGGGGCGGGGCCCACCCCGGGCGTACGGGTGGGGCCGGGGCCCGAGGCGGCGGGGCGTACGGCGCGGGCGCGGGGCGTACGGGGGTCGGCACCGGACGGTGGGAGCGGGGCCGGGCGGGTGGCACCGGCACGAGGCACACGGCGGTCGGCACCGGACGGTGGGAGCGGGGCCGGGGACGGGCTACCGAGGCGGTCGAGCGGGACCGGGCATGGGAACGGGGCCGTCCGGAGCCGCCACCGGGCGGGACGGCCGAGCAGGGCGGGGCCGAGGCGGGGGAACCGGGCTGCGGTGAGCCCTGGGCGGGAGCCAGGGGGGGCCGACGGGTGAGGCCGGGCGTGCGGCGCCAGGGCCGGACCCCGACGTACGGGAGGGCCGGGAGGCGGGTCCCGGCGCGGCCCGGTGGCCCGAGCGACTCAGGACGCCCAGGGAGCCCGAGATGGCGCGGGACGCTCGGGATGGCCCGGGGGAGCCCGAGGTGACCCGGGGGAGCCCGAGGTGGCCCGGAGTGGCTCCGGACGGGGCTCTGAGCCGGGCCGACGGAAGTGGTGGACGGCAGGCCCCGAGGGCGGCGGAGGACGGGCCCCGCCCTCCTCGGGGCGCGAAGGGCCGGTCAGGCGCGCCGGTAGCGGCCGAAGAGGAAGCCCTGCTCCTCCAGGAGGGACGACAGGACGAACCGCCGGGGCACCTCCACCGGGGGCCCGCCCGCGATGCGCTGCGCGGCGCCCCCGGTCAGCACCGGCGCGAGGGTCAGGCACATCTCGTCCAGGACGCCGGCCGCGATGAACTGGCCGAGCAGCCGGGGACCGCCCTCCGTGAGCAGCCGGGTGTGGCCGAGTCCGGCCAGGGCGCTCACGGCGCGGGCCGGGTCCACCCCGGCGCCGTCCCCGGCGACGACCACCCGGGCCCCGGCCCGCTCGGCGGCGGCCACCCGGGCGGGGTCGGCCGCGGCGCCGGTCAGGATCAGCGTCGGCACCAGCGGCGAGGTGAACAGCGGAAGGGTGAGGTCCAGGTCCAGGCTCGCGCTGACCACCGCGATCACCGGCGCGGGCCCCTGCCCGGCGGCCTCCCGGCGGGCGGCGAACTCGGCGCGGGCGCGGGCCGGGCGGTACCCCTCGCGGCGGACCGTCTCGGCACCGGCGACGACCACGTCCGCCAGTGCCCGCAGGGTGCCGAAGATCCGCATGTCGGCCGCGCCGGAGATGAGCCGGGAGCGGCCGTCGTGCTGGGCGGCCCCGTCGAGCGTGGAGACCATGTTGGCGCGCAGCCAGGCCCCGGCGCGGCCGTCCGGCTCCGGATAGGCGTAGGCGGCGGCCAACTCGTCGAGGCTCCACTCGGGGCCGGACCCGTCGTCCGCGGTCGGCTCGCTCACAGGAAACAGGCGTCGCATGCTCCTCAGTCTCCCACCGCGAGCCCCACGCCTCTCCGGCACCACCGCCCCGCGGCCCCTCCTCCCCCGGATCCCGTCGGCCCCGCGACCTCCGCCACCCTGGAGCCACCGCCGCCCCGGGCGCCGCGCCTCGGCATCCCTCCGGCACCACCACCCCGCAGCCCCTCCCCCGCAACCCGCATACCCCTTCGGCCTTCGGCCCTCCGGCCACCGCAGCCTCCGGGACCACCGCCATCCCCGCGCACCGGGGCGCCACGGCGCAGGCAGCACGTACCCCCTCGCCCCGGAGCCCACCGACCCCGGCGGCTTCCGCGCCCCGGAGAGGTCGGCCACCGTCCCCGTCCCCGGGGCCCACCGCACCGGTCCCGCTCCTCCCGTGCCCGGGGACGCCGTCGGCCCGCCCCGGGGCCCGCGCCCCGCCCCACCGCTCGCGCGGGACCGGCTGCCCGCCGGGGGGCCGGGGCCGAGGGCCTACCATTGGGCACCGTGTCGTCCTCCTCCCCTGCCCCCCGCAGCGCCCCGATAGCCACGGCCTCGGCCCCCTCGTCCCTGTGCGCGCGCGAGCCCCACGTGCCCGCGGACCGGCTGGTGGCCGAGATGGTGCCGCCGCCCCGCTTCGACTCGGTCCGGTTCGGCACCTACCTCCCGGACCCGAACCAGCCGAGCCAGAGCGAGGCCGTACGGGTGCTGGAGGGCTTCGCGGCCGGACTCGACGGCGTCCCCGCCGGGGGTGCGAAGCGCGGCTTCCTCGGCCTGGGTCGGAGCAGGGCACCCAAGACCCCCGCCGGGCCGCGCGGCGTCTACCTCGACGGCGGCTACGGCGTCGGCAAGACCCACCTGCTGGCCTCGCTCTGGCACGCCACCCCGGCGGAGCCGTCCCGCAAGGCCTTCGGCACCTTCGTGGAGCTGACCAACCTCGTCGGCGCCCTCGGCTTCCAGCAGACCGTGCGGACCCTGTCCGGGCACCGCCTGCTCTGCATCGACGAGTTCGAGCTGGACGACCCGGGCGACACCGTCCTCGTCTCCACCCTGCTCGGCCGCCTGGTGGACGCCGGTGTGGCGCTCGCCGCCACCTCCAACACGCTGCCCGGCAAGCTGGGCGAGGGCCGCTTCGCGGCGGCCGACTTCCTGCGCGAGATCCAGGGCCTGTCGGCCCACTTCCGCGCCCTGCGGATCGACGGCGAGGACTACCGCCACCGCGGTCTGCCGAAGGCGCCCGAGCCGTACTCCGACGAGCAGGTGGCCCGGACCGCCGCCGCCACGGGGGGCGCCTCGCTGGACGACTTCACCGCGCTCCTGGACCACCTCGCCCGGGTCCACCCCAGCCGCTACGGCGCCCTGACCGACGGCCTCACGGCGGTCTGCCTCACCGGGGTCCGTCCGGTGCCCGACCAGTCCACGGCGCTGCGGCTGGTGGTCCTCGCGGACCGGCTCTACGACCGCGAGGTGCCCGTGCTGGCCTCCGGCGTGCCCTTCGACCAGCTGTTCGGCGAGGAGATGCTGAAGGGCGGCTACCGCAAGAAGTACTTCCGGGCGATCTCCCGCCTCACCGCCCTCGCCCGCGACGCGGCCCGCCTGGTCGACGCCCCCTGATCCGTCCCGCGCGGGGGTGCGGGGGCGCGGACGTGGCCCCGCCCCCGCGATCGGGCATATCGTGAGAGGAGCGGACGGAACGGACCTCTGAGCGAGGGAGCCGCCATGCTCCAGATTCTCCTGATCGTGATCGCCGCCGCGATCGGTGTCGGTTTGCTCTACGTCGTCTCGGCGGCGCGGATCGTCAAGCAGTACGAGCGCGGGGTGGTCTTCCGGCTCGGGCGGCTCGCGGGCGAGGCCCGCCCACCGGGCTTCACCCTGGTGGTCCCCTTCGTGGACCGCCTGCACAAGGTGAACCTCCAGATCGTCACGCTCCCGGTGCCCGCGCAGGAGGGCATCACCCGCGACAACGTCACGGTCCGGGTGGACGCGGTGGTCTACTTCCGGGTCGTCGACGCGGCCAGCGCGCTGGTCAAGGTCGAGGACTACCGGTTCGCCGTCTCCCAGATGGCGCAGACCTCGCTGCGCTCCATCATCGGCAAGAGCGACCTGGACGACCTGCTCTCCAACCGCGAGAAGCTCAACGAGGGGCTGGAGCTGATGATCGACAGCCCGGCGGTGGGCTGGGGCGTGCAGATCGACCGCGTCGAGATCAAGGACGTGTCGCTCCCCGACACGATGAAGCGGTCGATGGCCCGGCAGGCCGAGGCCGACCGTGAGCGGCGGGCCCGGATCATCAACGCCGACGCCGAGCTGCAGGCGTCCAAGAAGCTCGCGGGCGCGGCGGCCGAGATGTCGCAGCAGCCGGCCGCGCTGCAACTGCGGCTGCTCCAGACCATGGTCGCGGTGGCCGCCGAGAAGAACTCCACCCTGGTGCTCCCCTTCCCGGTGGAGCTGCTGCGCTTCCTGGAGCGCTCGGGGGCGTCCGGCAGCACCACACGGGATCCCGACTGACGGGAGCCCGTGCGGGATCCCGATCGACGGCTCCCGCACGGGCTCCCGCGCCTCGCCCGCCACCGATGCGCACCGGCCCCCGGCCCGCGCCGCCCGGCTCCCGAGCGGCGCTCCGCCGGTTCCGGGGCCGGTGCGCACCCCGTTCCGGCGGGGCGGACCGGACGACACGGGGCGGGACGGAACGGGGCGGGGCGGGGCCGGGCCACGGGTGCCGCGGCTCCCCGGCCCGGCGCGCGGAGGCCGTCACGCCCCCGCCCCCGACCCACCCCCCGGTACCACCCCGTCGGCCCCGTACCCGCCCGCGCCGCGCCCCGTCGCGCCCCTTCCGCGTCCCCGGCCGTGCTCCTTCCCCCACCCCTCCCGCGCTCCTCCCGCGCCCCGCGCGCGTCGTTCCGGTCACACGGACGGCAGGTGATAGACACGGCGGGTCACAGTCCTGAGCCCGGCAGGAAGGCCCGCCCATGCCCGCGACCCGACGTCAGGTCCTCGCCTCGACCGGCGCGCTCGGCGCGGCCGTCGCCTTCACCGGGGCCCTGGGGGAACTCTTCGCGGGCTCCCCCGCCGCCCGGGCACTCGGACGCGCCGGGTACGGGCCCCTGGTCCCCGACCCGGACGGCCTGCTCGACCTGCCCCGGGGCTTCCGCTACCGGGTGCTGTCCCGGGAGGGCGACGCGCTGCGCTCGGGCGAGGGCCGGGTCCCCTCCCGCCACGACGGGATGTCGGCCTTCCCGTCCCGCCCCGGCCACCCGGCCCGCACCTTCCTGGTCCGCAACCACGAGAACCGCGCCGACGCCCGACTCCCCGTCCCCCATGTCGAGGGGCTGACGTACGACCCCGGCGGCAAGGGCGGCTGCACCGTCCTGGCGCTGGACGCCGGGGGCGGGGTGCTGTCCGAGCGGGTCGGCGTCGCGGGCACCGCCTGGAACTGCGCGGGCGGCCCCACCCCCTGGCACACCTGGCTGACCTGCGAGGAGACCGAGGACCGGGCCGGCACCAACGGATACGAAAGGGACCACGGCTTCGTCTTCGAGGTCGACCCCGCCGACCCGCACCGCACCGGCGCCGTCCCGCTGACCGCGCTGGGCCGCTTCCAGCACGAGGCCGTCGCCGTGGACCCGGTGCGAGGGGTGCTCTACGAGACCGAGGACGCCTTCGAGCGGCCCTTCGGCCTCTTCTACCGCTTCCTGCCCGACAGGCCGCTGGGCGGCACCGGCTCGCTGCGCGCGGGCGGGCGGCTCCAGGCGATGCGGGTGCCCGGGGTGGGCGACCTGTCCACGGTGCGGGAGACCGGCACCCGCTTCGACGGCGTCGAGTGGATCGACGTCCCCGACCCCTCGGCCGCCACCGTCCCCGTCCGCCACCAGGACTTCGGCCCCGCCGGGATCACCCACGCGCAGAAGCTGGAGGGCTGCTACTGGGGCGGTCGGTGCGTCTACTTCGTGTCGTCCTTCGCCCGCAGCGCGGAGGGCTCCGGGGCCGACCACCACGGGCAGGTCTGGCGCTACGACCCGGTGGCGCGGCGGCTGACCCTGGTGGTCGTCTTCGGCCCCGGCACCGACGTACGACTGCCCGGGGAGGCCCCCGACAACATCTGCCTGGCGCCCGGCGGCGGGCTGATGGTCTGCGAGGACGGCGAGGGCGCCCAGCACGTCTTCGGCCTGACCCGGGGCGGCGAGGTGTACGCGATGGCCCGGGGGCGGCAGAACATCGGCACCCCCGAGCGGCCGGAGTGGGGCGAGTTCGCCGGGGTCACCTTCTCCCCCGACGGCGCCACCCTGTACGTCAACTGCTACATGCCGGGCACCACCTTCGCCGTCACCGGCCCCTGGCACCGCTAGGGTCTCTCGTTTGGATCATGCCGGGCTCGCGGGCCCTGGCACCGCACCTCGCCGCGTTGCCGTCGGTCGCCAGGGCCCCGCCCCGACTCCCTCCTCCGCCTCGCGACGCACGGCGCCGGACCCCGCTCCCCGATCCGGCCCGATCCAAACGAAAGACCCCAGTACCGCGACGGCGCCCGCCGTGACCGCCGACCGGACCGGGGGCCGGTCCGCGGCGTTCGTGCGGCCGGGCGGTCCGGCGGCTCCGGTCCGCCGGAGCGGTGAGGGCGAGGGAGTGTCCTGCCTCGCGTCCACAGGAGAGGTGGAGGCGTCGGTCGGCGGATCAACTCCCCTCTCCGGCAACGGAGTCGGGTCTCCAGGTGTCCCGGACCAACGGGAATCCTCACTGGTGCGGGGTGGCCGCGAGGTCGTCGGTGTCGGCGTGGCGCAGGTACCAGGTGTGGAGGCGCTCGCGGGCGGCGCCGCGTTCGGCCGGGGAGGTTTCGGTGGCGACCCGTTCGGTGGCGTACAGGCGCAGCAGATCGTGCGTCCGGTAGCGGTCGTGGTTCTCGTGGACGATCAGATGGGCGGCGGCCAGTTGGTCCAGGAGCGGGCGGACGGTGCCGGTGCGCGCGCCGAGGAGCGCGGCCGCGGCCGCGGCGCTCAGGCCGGGGGCGGGGGCCAGCGCGAGAAGGCGGAAGAGGCTCCGGGCCCGGTCGGGCAGGGCGAGATAGGAGAGGTCGAACGCGGTGCGGACGGCGGAGACCGCGTCGCCCGCGATCTCCAGCACCGTGAGCCGGTCCTCCGCGGCGCGCAGTCCGGCCATGCCGTCGGCGATGCCTAGCGCGGGACGTTCGGCGAGACGACTGGCGGCGATGGCGAGCGCGAGGGGCAACCCGCAGCAGAACGAGGCGAGTTCGGCGACGGCTCCGGGCTCGGTGCGCGCGCGGTCGCCGCCGATGACACGGTCCAGCAGGGCGATGGCGTCCGCCTCGGGCATGAGGTCCAGGAACAGGGGGCGGGCGCCGTCGCGGGCGGTGAGGCCGGGCAGCCTGGTCCGGCTGGTGACCGCGGTCAGGCAGCCCGGTGAGCCGGGGAGCAGCGGGCGGACCTGCTCGGCACTGCGCGCGTTGTCGAGGACGACGAGGACCCGCCGTTCGGCCAGCAGCGAGCGGTAGAGGCCGGCGGCCTCCTCCGGCGCGTCCGGCACCTGTTCGCCGGGCACCCCGAGGGCGCGGAGGAAGCGGGACAGCACGGTGCGCGGTGCCACCGGCGGCCTGTCGGAGAATCCGTGCAGGTCGGCGTGGAGCTGGCCGTCCGGGAATCGGCCGCGGACCCGGTGGGCCCACCGGACGACAAGGGCGCTCTTCCCGACTCCCGCGCCTCCGGAGACCGTGCAGATGCGCGCGGCCGCCGCGCCGTGGGCCGCGCCGGGTCCCGCGGGTGTCCGGTGTCCGGCACCGGCCCGCTCGGTGAAGTCGTCGAGTGCCGCCAGCTCCGCGTCCCGCCCGGTGAACGTGGCCAGAGGCGGTGGCAACTGGGCGGGCTTCCACTTCACCGTCCCGGGACGGGACGCCGCCCGTCCACCCGTGGGCCTTCCGCCGGGCACCACCGCCCGTTCGATGGTGACGGTACCGGCCGCCCGGATCTCCGTGCCCTCGGGGTCGTACGCGAGCAGCCTGCTGTGCAGCAGCCGGAGTTCCGGGCTCTGATCGAGCCCCGACTCCTCTGCCAGGCGTCTGACGAACCGCCGGTGGACGGTGAGGGCCTCCACCGTCCGGCCGGAGTGGTGCAGCGCTCGCATGAGGTGGCCGACGAACCGCTCCCGGAGCGGGTGCTCGGCCACCAGACCGGTCAGCTCCGGCACCATCGCCCGGTGCCGGCCCAGTGCCGCCTCCAGGTCGAGGCAGTCCTCCCGGGCCGTCAGCCGGGATTCGTCCAGCACGACCCCGCCCGCCGCGAGCAGCCCGCCGGGGAGCCCTTCCAGCGCGGTCCCCCGCCACAGCCCCAGCGCCTCCCGCAGACCCGCCGCGGCGGCGGTCGTCTCGCCGTCGGCGGCTCGGGCGCGGGCCCACGCCACCCGGTCGGAGAAGCTCCGGGCATCCAGCCAGTGGCCGTCCAGGGAGATCCGGTATCCGCGGCCCTCGGTCCGGAGCACGGGCGGGCCGCCGGGGTCGGCCTCGCCGAAGGCGCGGCGCAGCAGACCGGCCAGGTTGCGGACCTGCCGGTCCGCGGTGGCCGGCGGGCAGCCGTCCCAGACGTAGTCGACCAGCCGGGACACCGGGACGGTGTTGTCCGCGTGCAGCAGCAGCGCGGCGATCAGCCGCTCCGGCCGGCCTCCCCCCGGCCGGACCCGGCCGCCCGCACGGGTCCGTACGTCCAGCGGCCCCAGAACCCTGAATTCCACGAGTACCCCTCCCCAGGGCGTCGCGTATCCGCGCCGTCCAGGCCCGTGATGACTCTCCGATGACGGAAGCATGCCAGGACCGTGCCGACCGTTGGGAAGGTTGATTCCGGCCCGAACCCCTGGAAATCGGCGGTCGTCGCGCCGCGCGTCCGCATGCCCAGAAGGAGTGTTCATGACCCGTGCCGGATCCCTCACCATCACCGCGGCGGCCATCGCCGCCGCCCTCGTGGTCCCGCTGGCCGCCGCCCCGGCGCAGGCGGTCACACCTCCGGCACCGACCTGCAACCCAGCCGTCGACACCGTCCGCGAGGACATCGTGACGGCCGAAGTCGACCCGGTCGTCACCGAGTTCCACACGTCCTACGTCGCCCCGGGCACCACCGGGGAGTTCAGCCAGACCCTCCAGCAGGTCGACTCGGTCAGCACCACGATCAACCACAGCCTGGAGATCACCGCCGAGTTCAAGGCGGTCTTCGTCAAGGCCGGCGTCAAGGCCGGCTTCTCGGTGGCCACCACCAAGGCGACCACCCAGACCACCTCGATCACCACCGCGTTCAACCTCAACACCCCCGGCCACTACGGCATCTACCGCGGCACCCGGAAGGTGCAGGGCCAGTTCGTCCGCTACATCTGCGCCCGCACGGGTCCGACCAGCGGCTTCTGGATCAACACCAACCCCACCGACACCGGGACCTACGTCACCTTCTCGGACGTCGAGGTCGGCGTGGTCTCCTGTGCCGCGCCCGAGCCCGCCGGGACCCTGCGCGCCGCGGCCCGGAACCGGATCGGCTGCTGATCCCCCGCGCTTCCGGGGCCCGCCCCCGGGCCGTTCCCGTCCTTCCGCTCCTTCCCTCCGAAAGCGAGCCCACCATGTCCAGCCAGCGCCGCCCCCGCCCCGGAGCCCGCCGCCTCACCGCCACGCTCGGCACCGCGGCGGTCGTCGCCACGACGCTGCTCGCCACGGCACCGACCGCCCACGCCGCCGACCCGGTGGGCTTCACCTGCGACCCCGGCAGCTACCGGATCATCGCCGCCGGCAGCAATCTCGTCCTGGAGGTCTCGCAGGCGTCCGGCAACC
Organism: Streptomyces sp. NPDC107521; assembly: GCF_055598485.1. NCBI lineage: Bacteria > Bacillati > Actinomycetota > Actinomycetes > Kitasatosporales > Streptomycetaceae > Streptomyces > Streptomyces sp. NPDC107521. Next base: position 136,421 of record NZ_JBVKAT010000017.1, on the reverse strand, counting down.
ACGGCGCGGTCGCCCAGAACTGGTGGCAGCCCAACTACGCGCCCGCCCGCTGGCGGGTCTGCCACAACACCGAGCCCGACGGCAAGGAGATCTACCGGTTCATCGGCTGGCGCGACCGCTGCATGGCCGTGGACCGGCGGTTCCTCGGCGCGGGCGCCTGGGTGCTCACGGACCTCTGCAACGAGACCAACGGCTCCCACATAGGCGACAACTCCCAGGAGTTCTGGCTCGTGAGGGTCGCCGGGACCGACTTCTTCGCCCTGTCCCCGCAGCACACCCAGAACTCCACCCGTATGTGGATCGCCTCCCAGGACCACTCGGCCGCCCCGGGAGCCCAGGTCGTCCAGTCCGCCCAGCCCGATCTCTACAGCATGGAGCGGGTCGGCTGATTCCCCTCCGTGGGCCGTGGGCGTCCGGCCCCGGCGCCGTCGCCCGCGGGGCGTCGGCGCGGGGGCCGGACGCGCGAGCCCGGGGTACGGGCCGGACCCTGCCGCGCCGGTCGCGCACGGGGGCGGGCCGGTGAGGGGCGCGCGGGCCGGGAGGGCGCGGTTCCGAACAGTTCGCGTCGCCTCCCGGGGTTCCTTTCACAGGTCCCGTCCACCGGTCCGCGCGCGGGCCCGGGCAGGTCAGCGACGACGGACGGCGGGGCCGCCCCGCCCGCACCACCGCGGACATGCGTGTCTCATACACCGACATGGCCGGATGAGCCCCTGGCTCCCTCCGGACGGGGGCGGAAGCATCCACGGTGTCGGCGAAACGTCCACGAGACAGGGATGGCCCATGTTCTCTCGCACCTCACGCATCGCTCTCGCCACGACAGCCACCACCATGCTCGTCCTGGGGGCGGGCGCCGCCACGGCGAGCGCGGCGCCCGCCGCCCCGAGGAACTGTGTGCTCGACGTCGACTCCGGCAGCACACGGTGCTTCGGCACGTTCCGCGAGGCCATCGCCGCCTCCACCGACGGCCGGATCACCGACGCCCCGCTGTCGGGGAGGCACATCGACCGGAGGCTGGCCGACCGCCTGACGGAGTCACCGGCCCCCACGGGGACACTGTCCGTGCAGCTCGGCGTCGTCTACACGGACTCGAACTACGGCGGTTCCACCCTCGTCCTGACCGGCGAGCGCGGCTGCCTGAGCGGCAACGGCCGGGACGGCCAGGTCAATCTCGACGGCGTCTTCGACAACTCCGTCAGCTCGCTGACCACGCTGGCCTGCTGGCTGGAGCTGTGGGACGCACCCAACACCTCCGGCACCCACCAGGAGTACCAGCAGTCGACCTCGTACGTCGGGGACGCGATGAACGACCGGGCCAGCTCGATCGCCCTGCTGTAACCACCACCGCGCGACGGCGGTCCCGTGCTCCGAGAGGAACGCCGCCCCACCGGGACGGCGGTCCCGAGGCGGAAGTGGAGACGGAGGCGGTGGGGGCCCGTCGTCACCGCCGCCGCCCGAGGCGTCCGAGCGGTTCGACCCCGCAGTCCGCCGCCGTCTCCGCCACCGTCCGGGCGGAGGCGGCGGCCGCCCCGCCCCCACACTCCCGGAACGGCGGCCGATAGCATCCGGGAACGCCCGAGCGGAACCGGAGGCACGACCGTACGGCCGCCCGGGCAGGGAACGGAACACGCGCCGGACCGAGGGAGCGGCATGATTCGTCCGGCACAGGAGCGGGACATCCCGGCCCTGCGGGACATCGAACGACGGGCCGGAGTGGTCTTCGCGGAGATCGGCATGCGGGCCGTCGCCGAGGACGAGCCGCCGTCCGCCGGGACGCTGCGCGGCTACGTCCGGGACGGGCGGGCCTGGGTCCACGACCACGACGGGGCGCCGGTCGCCTATGTGCTCGTCGACCCGGTCGACGGGTGCGCGCACATCGAGCAGCTCTCCGTCCGGCCCGACCACGCCGGTCGCCGCCTCGGCGCGCGCCTCGTCGACCACGTGGACGCGTGGGCGGCCCGGAGCGGAGCGGCCGCGCTCACCCTCACCACCTTCACCGAGGTGCCGTGGAACGGGCCGTACTACCTGCGTCTCGGATTCCGGCGGCTGCCGGACACGGAGGTCACCCCGGGGCTGCGCGCGCTCCGCAGGGCCGAGGCCGAGCACGGTCTGGACCGCTGGCCCCGCGCGTGCATGCGCCGCGGACTCCGCGACACCCCGCACCCGGACGGGGGCCGCTCCCGGCCCGGGACACCGCCTGGCCCGGCCGGGTGACGCCCCCGGCACGTCACCCCACACACTCATAAAAGTAGGACATTCCACTCATACGTTCGTACGGTGATCGCTCTCGTACGCCGTGCCACCGTCCTGTGCGCCCTGGGCGCCGCCCTCGCCGCCTGCGGCACCACCGGGTCCTCCCCCCGGGCACCCGGCCCCGGGCCGTCGGCCACCCCCGCCTCCCCGGCCGCCGCCGCGCCCTCCCGGCCCCCCACGCTCGCCCCGGGCCCCGCCGGGCTCACCCCCGTCTTCGAACACGGACCGCGCACCGGCGGGGACCGGACCGTCGCGCTGACCTTCGACGCCGACATGACCGCCGACGAGGGGCCGCGCGCGGCGGCCGGGGAGCGGTTCGACAACCCCGAGCTGATCGCGACCCTGCGGCGGCTGAAGGTACCGGCCACCGTGTTCATGACCGGGCGCTGGGCCGAGGAGTACCCCGAGGAGGCGCGGTCCATCGGCCGCGACCCGCTGTTCGAGATCGCCAACCACTCCTACAGCCACTACGCCTACACCGACGACTGCTACGGGCTGCCCACCGTCCCCGGCGACCGGATGCGCTCCGACCTGGAGCGGGCCTACTCCGCCTTCGGGAAGGCCGGGGTGCCCGACCCGATGCCGTACTTCCGCTTCCCCGGCGGCTGCTACGACGGCACGGCCCTCAAGGCGCTGAGCGCCACCGGTGTCACCGCCGTGCAGTGGGACGTGGTGGGCGGGGACGCCTTCGCCACCGACTCCGACGCCGTGGCGCGGCAGGTCCTCGACGGGGTGCGGCCGGGCTCGGTCGTCGTCCTGCACTGCACCCGCAGCGCCGCCCCCGCCACCGAGCGGGCGGTCCGCGCCGTCGTGCCCGAACTGCGCCGCCAGGGCTACCGCCTCGTCCGGGTCTCCGAACTGATCGGCGCCGCACACGGCCGGGCCTGACGGATCTACGCTGGGGGCATGAGCGACGACCACTACTGCCCCACCGGAGCGGCCGGGGCGCGCGAGGAGGAGGGCCCGCCGGAGGCCGGAGGTCCGCCGTACGCGGAGTGCGTGCTGTGCCGGGAGCCCACGGAGTACCCGGATTCCCACAAGGGGATCACGCTCTGCCCGCGCTGCGAGTGGCTTGAGGCCCAGCGGACCGCCTGCTCCGGCTGACGCCCGCCGCCGGAACGGGACGGGACGCGGAGCGACGGACGGTGTCCGGCCTTGGTGCCCGGCCCCCCGGGTCCGGGCACCAAGGGCGCCGGACCGGCACATCACCGCCCCCCGACCGGCGCCGGGAAGGGCCGCGACGGAGCACCGGGCCCCAGGACGGGCCACCGGTGCCGCCGGGTGCACCCCTGCCGCCCCGGTGCCAGCGGGACCGCGGGCCGCCCGCCCGCGGAGGCACGGCAGGGTCCGGCGGGTTGGCAGACTGTGCGCGTGAGCAACGATCCGACGACTCCCGTCCCCGACGCCCCCGCCGCTCCCCGGCCCCCCGATGACCGCGACCCGGCCCCGCAGTTCGTGCTGCCCCTCGTGGTCCGGATCGAACGGGCCGCGCCCCCCGCCCGTACCGACGCGCTGGAGACGGCCGCGCGGGCGGTGCTGCTGATGCTCGACGACGAGCGGTCCACCGGCGACGGCGTCTGGGCGCGGGCGGTGCGCGACTGGCAGGACGCCCGCATCCGCAAGGTGGTCCGCCGGGCGCGCGGCGCCGAGTGGCGGCGGGCGGAGGCCCTGGACGGCATCACGGTCACCGGGAGCGGCGCCGAGGTGCGGGTCTTCCCGCCGGTCCCGCTGGACGGCTGGCCCAAGGACCTGGCCCGCCTCCAGGTCTCCGGCACCGACCTGGACGACCCCGCGCCCCCGGCGGCGGCCGACCCCGCGGCGCCCGTGCTGTGGCTGAACCCGGACCTCGGCATGTCGGCGGGCAAGGCGATGGCCCAGGCCGGGCACGGCGCGCAGCTCGCCTGGTGGGCGCTGTCCGACGGGGAGCGGACCGCCTGGCGCGACGCCGGGTTCCCGCTCGCCGTCCGCCCCGCCGACCCGGCCCGCTGGACGACCCTCACCACCGGGGGCCTGCCCGTCGTACGGGACGCCGGGTACACCGAGATCGCCCCCGGTTCCTGCACCGTCGTCGCGGACCATCCCGCGCTGCGCTGACCGCCCGCGTCCCGGCGGGGGCCGCGGCACCGCGCCCCGGGAAGGGCTCGGCGCGGGAGGGAAAATCCCGGGCGGGGCCCGGCCGTCTCTGGGATCATCGCCCGATGTCCCACCCCCTGGAACACCTGGTCGTCCGGCACGCCCACCGCCTGCCCGCGCCGAACGGCCCGGCCGGGCGGGGCGACGCGGCGGCACCGGGCCGCCCCGCGGGTCTCCGGGCGGGTGCTCCTCCCGGTGTCCGAGGTGCGCCGCGCCGGGGTGCCGCGAACCTCAGATGTAGCTCTGAAGACGCACCCGGGGGATTCGGCCCGGACCGCACCGGCCATATCCCCGGCGGGGGCGGGCGGCCGGGTGCGCGCCGACGGGAGGGGACGGGCATGGGACGACTGGGGACGGGCATCGGCTGGCGGCCGGAGATCGCGGACGCCGTGGAGCGGATGCCCGGCGTCGAGTGGGTCGAGGCCGTCTCCGAGAACCTCTGCCCGGACCACCTGCCGGACTCGCTGCTCCGGCTGCGCGCCCGCGGCGTCACCGTCGTGCCGCACGGGGTCTCCCTCGGTCTCGGCGGCGCCGAACGGCCCGACCCGGAGCGGCTGTCGGCGCTGGCCGCGCGGGCGGAGGCGCTGGGGTCGCCGCTGGTCACCGAGCACATCGCGTTCGTCCGCGCGGGCGGGCCGCTGACCGCCACCGCCCGGCTGGAGGCGGGCCATCTGCTGCCCGTGCCGCGCACCCGGGACGCCCTCGACGTGCTCTGCGAGAACGTCCGCGTCGCCCAGGACTCGCTGCCGGTGCCGCTGGCCGTGGAGAACATCGCGGCGCTGCTCTCCTGGCCCGACGAGGAGATGACCGAGGGGCAGTTCCTCACCGAGCTGGTCGAGCGGACCGGCGTGCGACTGCTGGTCGACGTGGCGAACCTGTACACCAACCAGGTCAACCGGGGCGAGGACGCCGCGGCGGCGCTGGCCGCGCTGCCCGTGGAGGCCCTGGCCTACGTGCACGTCGCGGGCGGCTTCGCGCGCGACGGCGTCTGGCACGACAGCCACGCCCATCCCGTGCCCTCCGCCGTGCTGGAGATCCTCACCGGCCTCGCCGAGCGGGTGGCGCCGCCGGGCGTCCTGCTGGAGCGGGACGCGAACTTCCCGGCGGAGGAGGAGCTGCGCGAGGAACTGGAGGCGGTCCGGACGGCGGTGGCGAAGGGCCGCGCGGGCGCCCCGGACACGGAGGGCTCCCCCAGGGCGGTCCCGACGGCCGCCCCGGTGACGGCCGCCGCCGAGGCTCCCGGCGGGACGGTGACGGGGACGGCCCCGGACGGCGGGGCCCCGGCGGGCGGAGGCGCCCTCGACACGGACTGCGCGGACGGCCGGACCACGGAGGCCAGGGCCCCCGGCAGCGGAAACGCGGACGCCGGGACCACCGGCGCCGGGGACGTACACGGTACGGGCGGCGCGGAGCACACGGCGGATCCTGAGGGTACGGAGGGTACGGACGGCGCGGAGCGCACGCGCGCCGCGGAGCCCGCGGACGCCGCGAAGCACACGGACGGCGCGGAGCCCGCGGGCGGCGGGACCGCCGGGGCGCGGCAGCGGCTCGCCCTCGCGCAGGTCGCGCTGCTGTCCGCGCTGGTCGCCGGGGCGCCCGTGCCGGAGGGGTTCGACCGGGTCCGGCTGGGCGTGCAGGCGCGGGCCCTCGCCGGGAAGCGGGCGGACGTCGTCGCCAGGGTCGCGCCGGAGCTGCCGCTGATCCTCGGCACGGGCTACCGGCCCGCCTTCGCCGCCTACGCCCACGGCCGCCCGATGCGCGGGAGCCACCGCCGGGACGCCCTGGACTTCGCGGGCCACCTGCTCTCCCCCGGCGGCTCCGGCGATCCCCGGACCCGTCGGGAGCTGCGGCGCTGGTGGCTGGAGCGGTCGGGACCGGTCCCCCCGGGACGTACCCCGGCCGCACGGCTGGTCCGCGCGACCCGCCGCGCCCTGCTCCGCCGCTGAACCCGCCGGACCGCGAAGCCACCCCGGCCCGTCCGGCACCGCCCGCCGAGCCCTGCGATCCCTCCGAGCCCGGGATGCCACGCGGCCCACCCGGCAGGTCCGCTGAACCCGCCGGCCGCGAACGCCACCCGGCCCACTCCGCACCGTCCGTTGAACCCGCCGGGCCACGGAAGGCACCGGCCCATCCGGCACCGTACGGTCGGCGGGGACGGGCAACGGTCGAGGACCCGCGCGGCCGGTGCCCGGACCCCCGGTAACGGCGGAGACGTCGTCGGCGCGACGCGGCACGGGACAGGACGGCACACGACGGCACGGGACCGCACACGACGGCACACGACGGCACGCGACGGGACGCGACGGGACGCGACGGGACGGAACGACGAGCGGGCCGGGGCAACCGGAGCGACCGGGCGGGGCCACTCCGCCGACCACCGCCGACCCGGCCCCGCCCGACCCCGGCCGCTCCGGGCCGCTCCCGCCCGGACCGCCCCCGGGCACCACCACCCCCGTCCACCCCGCGCACCCGTCCCACCGTCCCCTCGCCCGCGCCGGGCCGCGCCTCCCGCACCCACCCCCGAGGCCGTCCCAGGGGGCGTACGGGCGCACTCGGGGGCGACACCCGCCGCCGGTGCTTGCCCCGCCCCCCGCGCCAGCGAACCATCCCTGGTGTCGCCGCCGTGCACCGAAGGGACCCTCCGCGATGCGAGCCGCCGTCCTCCGCCGGGCCACCGCGGCCCTCCTGCTCCTGGCCTCCCTCGTCGCGGCGCCCGCCGCCCGGGCCCAGGAACCCCCGGGCGCCGCCGAGGCGCGCGGCACCGCCCTGGCCGCACGGCGCGCGGCGGCGGCCCGGATCGCGTTCGGCGACTGCCCGGAGGCGGAGGGACTGCCCGCCTCCGTGCGCTGCGGCACGGTCACCGTGCCCCTGGACTACGCGCACCCGGACGGCGAGCGCCTCCGGCTCACCGTCAGCCGCGCCGCGGCCACCGGCCGGGACCCGGACGGCGGGACCGAGGTGCCCGGCCAGGGCGCCCTCGTCTTCAATCCCGGCGGCCCCGGCGCCTCCGGGCTGTACTTCCCGCTGGCCGGGATGGTGCCCGCGTGGAAGCGCCTCGCCGCCGCCTACGACCTCGTCGGCTACGCCCCGCGCGGGGTGGCCCCGTCCGCGCCACTGTCGTGTCGGCGGCCCGAGGAGTACTTCAAGGGGCCCCGCCCCGCCCCGGTGCGGCCCTCGGCGGCCTACAAACGGCAGCGGGCCGCCGAGGCGGAGCAGTACGCGCGGGACTGCGCCGAGCGGGCCGGGGACGCCCTGCGCCACTACCACTCCCTGAACAACGCCCGCGACCTGGAGGTGATCCGGGCCGCGCTGGGCGAGCGGCGGCTGACCTTCATGGGCGCCTCCTACGGCACCTATCTGGGCGCCCTCTACGCCGAGCTGTTCCCCTCCCGGGTGCGGCGGATGGTGTTCGACTCGGCGGTGGACCCGAGTCCGGAGCACATCTGGTACGGCGTCAACCTGGCCCAGTCGGCCGCCTTCGAGCGCCGCTGGTCCGACGTCAAGCGGTGGATCGCCCGCTACGACGCGGTCTACGGGCTCGGCGACACCCCGCGCGAGGTGCAGCGCGCCTACGAGCGGGCGGCGGCGGCCCTGGAGAGGGAGCCCGCGGGCGGCACGGTCGGCCCGGCGCAGTTGCAGGGCGCGTTCCTCGGGGCCGGGTACTACGACGACTACTGGCCCCACCGCGCCGAGGCGCTGTCGGCGTACCTGAGGGGGGACCCGCGGCCGCTGATCGACCAGGCGGGGACCCGGCCCCCGGAGGCGGCGGCCGGGGCGGAGAACGCCGGCGCGGTCTACACCGCCGTCGAGTGCAACGACGCGCCCTGGCCCACGGACTTCCGGGTCTGGGACCGGGACAACACCCGGCTGGCCCGCACGGCGCCCTTCGAGACCTGGGACAACGTGTGGACGAACCTGCCGTGCGCCTTCTGGCGGGCGCCCCGGCAGCGCCCCCTCGACGTGCGCACCGCGCCCGGTGAGCTGCCGCCGACGCTGATCCTGGCGGCGGAGCGGGACGCGGCTGCCCCGTACGCCGGGGTGCTGGAGCTGCGCCGGAGGCTGGCGGGCTCGGTGCTGGTGACCGAGCGGGGCGCGGGGTCGCACGGCGTCGCGGGCGGCCCGAACGCCTGCGTCAACGCGCACCTGGAGGCGTATCTGCTGGACGGCCGGGTCCCGGCGCGGGACGCGTCCTGCGCCCCGCGCCCGGAGCCTCGGCCCCGGGAGGGCTCCGGGGCGGCGGGGCGGGGGGCCTGATCAGGCGAGGTCCGCCACCAGTTCGCCGATCTCCTTGCGGCGGCCGGTGTAGAAGGGCACCTCCTCGCGGACGTGCAGCCGGGCCTCGGAGGCGCGCAGGTGGCGCATCAGGTCGACGATGCGGTGCAGTTCGTCGGCCTCGAAGGCGAGCATCCACTCGTAGTCCCCGAGGGCGAAGGACGCGACGGTGTTGGCCCGCACGTCCGGGTAGCCGCGGGCCATCTTGCCGTGGTCCGCGAGCATGCGGCGGCGGTCCTCGTCGGGCAGCAGGTACCAGTCGTAGGAGCGCACGAAGGGGTAGACGCAGATGTAGGCGCGCGGCGTCTCGTCGGCGAGGAACGCCGGGATGTGCGAGCGGTTGAACTCGGCGGGGCGGTGCAGCGCCATGTTCGACCAGACCGGCTCCAGCGACCGGCCGAGCCGGGTGCGGCGGAAGAGGTTGTACGCCTCCTGGAGCTGGTCGGCGGTCTCCGCGTGCCACCAGATCATGAGGTCGGCGTCGGCGCGCAGACCGGAGACGTCGTAGGTGCCGCGGACGGTCACGTCCTTGGCGGCGAGCCGGTCGAACAGCTCCTGGACCTCTTCGGCCCAGCCCGTGCGCTCCTCGGGCAGCGTGTCCTTGAGCCGGAAGACGGACCAGAGGGTGTAGCGGATGACCTCGTTGAGGTCCTTGGCCAGCTTGCCCTTGTTGGGGATGCGGTCGGCGGCAGGGGTGGAGGCGTCGTCACTCATGACCCCATTCTCCCGCTCCGCCCCGGGCGCCGGGCACCGGGTCCGCCGTGGCGCCCGCCGCGCCGCGCAGACGGTCCACGGCGGCGTGGGCGTCCGCGACGGTCGCCGGGATGCCGACGCCCTCGTACGCCGCCCCGCACACGTCGATGCCGGGGAGCCCGGCGAGGTGGGCCCGGACGCGGGCCACCCGCGCGTGGTGGCCGACGGGGTACTGGGGCAGCCCGTCCCGCCAGCGGGTGACCCGGGTGGCGACGGGCGCGGCGGACAGCCCGGTGGCCTCCCGGAGGTCGTGCCGGGAGACGTCGACCAGGGCGTCGTCGTCGCGGCCGAGGATCTCCGTCTCGCCGTACCGTCCGACGGAGGTGCGCACGACGGTCAGGCCGGGGTCCTCGGCGTCGATCCAGCCCCACTTGCGGGAGGCGAAGGTGGACGCCTTGATGGTGTGCCCGTCCACCGGCGGCACCAGGAAACCGCTGCCCTCGGGGAGCGCGGCGGCGTCGGCACTGCGGTAGGCGAGGGTGATCAGAGCCATGGAGGCGTACTCGACGGCGGCCAGTTCGGCCGCGGCGGCGGGCGCCTCGGCGCGCAGCAGCCCGGCGGCGGCGGGCGCGGGCACGGCGACGACGACGGCGTCGGCGCGCAGCTCCCGGCCGCCCGCGGTGATCCGCCAGCCGTCGGCGGCACGGCGCAGCCCGGTGGCGGGGGTGCGGGTGAGGATCTCGGCGCCGCGGGCGCGCAGCGCGTCGGCGACGGCGAGCGGGAGGGTGCCGATGCCGCCCTCGATGCCCGTGAACACCGGTCCGGTGGCGGGCGCGGTGGCGGTGCGGCCCTGGAGCGCGCGGACCGCCTCGGTCAGCGAGGTGTGGGCGCGGGCGGCCTCGAAGAGCTGGGGGACGGCGGAGCGCAGGGAGATGCGGTAGGCGTCGCCCGCGTAGACGCCGCCGAGCAGGGGTTCCACGACGCGGTCGACGACCTCGCGGCCGACGCGGGCGGCGACGTACTCGCCGACCGCCACGTCCTCCCCGATTCCGGTGGGGGGCAGTTCGGCGTCGCGTCCGACCCGGGCGAGGCCCTCGTCGGAGAGGATGCCGGCCAGGGCGGCGGCGGTGCCGGGGACGCCCATGACGTGGCCCTTGGGCATGGGGCGCAGGGTGCCGCGGGTCCACAGGGAGGCGGAGGCGGTCGCGGGGGGCTGGAGCCGGTCGCCGAGTCCGACGGCGCGGGCCAGGGCGACGCCCTCGGGGCGGCGGGCCAGCATGGACTCGGCGCCGAGGTCCACCCGGGCCCCGGCGATCTCGCCCGGCAGCAGCTTCCCGCCGACCCGCTCCGACGCCTCCAGCACGGTCACCCGGGCGCCGAGGTCCAGCGCCCGCAGCCCGGCGGCCAGCCCGGCGATCCCGGCCCCGACGACGACCACGTGTCCCCATGCCGCGGGACGGCCGCCCGCGCTGTCCGCACTCTGCGTCTCACCCATGTCCCCACCCTCTCAAATCCGGCGTCCCGCACCGCGCGCGGCCGGGTCCGGGCGGGCCGCGCGGCGCCGATGAGGCCGGAACGTGATCGGTTCGGAACCGTTTCGCGCCGTCGGACGCGGGTCCGGCCACGTCATAGCTACGACGCGGCGGCGGCCCCGCCCGTCACGGAGACGACATCCGATCACGAACTCGGGGGACCCTGTGGGCAGACGATCAACCCTGCGAACCGTTCCGGCAGCGGCCGGAGTCCTGCTGGCCGCGGCCCTGACCCTCACGGGGTGCGCCGCCGACGACCCGGGCTCCCCCTCCGGCGCGGACCGGGCGGCGGCCCCGGCGAAGGAGGCGGCCGGCCCGGCGGAGGCGGCGGCGGGCGCAGCGGGCGACCGGGCCGCCAAGGCGCCGTCCGGCGGCGCCCGCACGGCTCCCCGGTCCACGAGCAGCATCGTCCGCACCGTGTCGCTGACGGTGCGGGTCAAGGACGTGTCCGAGGCGCTGGCGGCGGCCCGCGCCACCGCCGAGGACGCGGGCGGCTACGTCGGCGACGAGAACACCAACCGGGGCCCGGACGGCCATGAGCGCACCCGGGTGGTGCTGCGGGTGCCGGTGGACGCGTACCAGGAGGTGCTCACCGAACTGGAGGGCGCGGGACGGCTGCTGAGCCGCGAGGCGAAGGCGGAGGACGTCACCGACCAGGTCGTGGACGTGGAGAGCCGGATCGCCTCGCAGCGCGCCAGCGTGGCCCGGGTCCGCGAACTGATGGACCAGGCGACCCGGTTGAGCGACATCGTGGCCCTGGAGGGCGAACTGGGCACCCGCCAGGCCGAGCTGGAGTCCCTGCTCGCCCGGCAGAAGTCGCTGAAGGACCGCGCCTCCCTGGCCACCATCACGCTCTCCCTGTCGGAGACCCCGCTGCCGGCGCGGGACTCCGGCGAGGACGACGACGGCCCCGGGTTCGCGGACGCGCTGTCCGGCGGCTGGGACGCGTTCGTGACGGTGCTGCGCTGGCTGCTGCTGGTGATCGGCGCGGTCCTGCCGTTCGCGGCGGTGGGCGCCGTGCTGCTGCTGGTGTGGCTGCGGGTGCTGCGGCCCCTCCGGGCCCGCCGCGCACCGGCCGCGCCCTTCCCGCCGACGGCGCCGCTGCCGGGCCCGGCGGGGGCGGAGCGGGAGCCGTCGGGGCGGAGCCCGCTGCCGGCCGCGCCGCCGGCCGCCGGGGACACGGGCCCCGCGGGACCGGGCGGCACACGGGGTGAATCCGGCCCCGCGTAGCGTGGGGGCATGAGCGTCAACGGTGCGCGCGGCGGCGCGCGGGAACGGCTGGTCGTGATCGGCGGTGACGCCGCGGGCATGTCCGCGGCGTCCCAGGCCCGGCGCCTCAGGGGTCCGGACGAACTGGAGATCGTGGCCTTCGAACGCGGCCACTTCAGCTCCTTCTCGGCCTGCGGCATCCCCTACTGGGTCGGCGGCGACGTCTCCGGACGGGACGAGCTGATCGCCCGTACGCCCGAGGAGCACCGGGCCCGCGGCATCGACCTGCGGATGCGCACCGAGGTCACCGGGATCGACGTCGAGGGCGGCCGGGTCCGCGCGCGCGACGCCGACACCGGGGACGCGTACTGGACGCCGTACGACAAGCTGGTGATCGCCACCGGGGCCCGCCCGGTGCGGCCCCCGCTGCCGGGCGTGGACGCGCCCGGGGTGCACGGGGTGCAGACGCTCGACGACGGGCAGGCGCTGCTGGACACCATGGCCCGCACCCGGGGCCGCCGCGCGGTGGTCGTCGGCGCCGGGTACATCGGCGTCGAGATGGCCGAGGCGATGATCAACCGCGGCTACGAGGTGACCGTCGTCAACCGGGGCAGCGAGCCCATGTCCACCCTCGACCCGGACATGGGCCGCCTGGTGCACGGGGCGATGGAGGGCCTGGGCATCACCATGGTCAACGGCGCCGAGGTCACCGGCCTGCCCACCGGGGACGACGGCCGGGTCCGCGCGGTGGCCACGGCGGACGGCGAGTACCCGGCCGACGTGGTGGTGCTCGGCATCGGGGTGCGCCCCGAGACCGGGCTCGCGGCGGCGGCCGGGCTGCCCCTGGGCGCGCACGGCGGGCTGCTGACCGACCGGGCGATGCGGGTGCGGGGGCACGGGAACATCTGGGCCGGCGGCGACTGCGTCGAGGTGCTCGACCTCGTCTCGGGCCAGGAGCGGTACGTCCCGCTGGGCACCCACGCCAACAAGCACGGCCAGGTCATCGGCGCCAACGTGGGCGGCGGCTACGCCACCTTCCCCGGCGTGGTGGGCACGGCCGTCAGCAAGGTCTGCGACCTGGAGATCGCCCGCACCGGGCTGCGCGAGCGGGACGCCCTGCGGGCGGGGCTGCGGTTCGTGACGGTGACGGTGGAGTCCACCAGCCGCGCGGGCTACTACCCGGGGGCGTCCCCGATGACGGTGAAGATGCTGGCGGAGCTGCGCACCGGGCGCCTGCTGGGCGTGCAGATCGTCGGCCGGGAGGGCGCGGGCAAGCGCGTGGACATCGCGGCGGTGGCGCTGACCGCGGGGATGACGGTGGAGGCGATGACGGCCCTGGACCTGGGGTACGCACCACCGTTCTCCCCCGTCTGGGACCCGGTCCTGGTGGCGGCCCGCAAGGCCACGGCAGCGGTCCGCGCGGCGGGAGCCTGACGGAAACGGGCGGCGGGAGCCTCACGGAAGGGGCGGCGGGAGCCCGACGGGGACGGGCGTCCCGACCGGGGGGCCGGGGAGACGCGGCCGGGCCACCGGACCGTCCCGGCATCCGGAGCCGGCGCGGGCGGCGGCGGGCAACGTCCTCCCCGCCGGGGCGCTCCGGCCCGCGCGGCCCGTTCGGGCTATCCGCCGGTTCGCCGTCCGCCGGGCGGGCAGTAGTCCCCTCGTGGTGATCCCCGTCCATGACATCAACCCCACCCGCACCACCCCCTGGGTGACCTACGCCCTGGTCGCGGCGAACATCGTGGTGTTCCTGTTCACGCCGGGCATGGCGGGCTCGCTGTCGGGCGGGGAGAGCCTCGCGCAGCTCTGCCACCTCCAGGCGTTCCTGGACCACTACGCGGCGGTGCCGCAGGAGCTGGTCCAGCACCGGCTGCCCCGGCTGGTGCCGACCGGGGCGACGGGAGTGGGACCGCAGGGACCGGGCTGCGTGGTGGCACCGCCCTCCTACGACAAGTCGCCCGAACTCAGCGTCCTCACCGCGATGTTCGTCCACGGCGGCTGGCTGCACCTGCTGGGCAACATGCTGTTCCTGTGGATCTTCGGCAACAACATCGAGGACCGCATGGGCCATCTGCCGTTCCTGCTCTTCTACGGCCTCTGCGGCTACACGGCCACCTACGGCTTCGCGCTCCTGGACACCGGCTCGACCGCCCCGCTGATCGGCGCGTCGGGCGCCATCGCGGGGGTGCTCGGCGCCTATCTGGTGCTGTACCCGAGGGCCCGGGTCTGGGTCCTCGTCCCCTTCCTCGTCTTCCTGCCGCTACGGCTGCCCGCCTGGCTGGTCCTGGGCTTCTGGTTCCTCCTCCAGGCGGTGTACTCCTCCGGCGGGGCCGTCTCGGAGGCGGGCACCGTGGCCTACTCGGCCCATGTCTTCGGCTTTCTGACCGGCATGCTCATCGCCTGGCCGCTGCGCCGGAACACCGCGCCCCCGCCGGAGCCCCCGGCCCTGATCTTCGGGCGCGGGGCCCGGTAGGGGCGCGGGCGGGTCAGCGGGCGGTCTCGGTGTGGACGTAGTCCACCAGGCGGGTCAGGGCGTCCGGGTCGGTGGACGGCAGCACCCCGTGGCCGAGGTTGAAGACGTGGCCCTCCAGGCCCGCCGCCGCGTCCAGCACCTCGCGGGCCTTGGTCCGCACCGCCTCGGGGGTGGCGAACAGGACGGCCGGGTCCAGGTTGCCCTGGAGCGCCTTGCCGGGGCCGACCCGGCGGGCCGCCTCGTCCAGCGGGACGCGCCAGTCGACGCCCACGACGTCCGCCCCGGCCTCGCCCATCGGGCCGAGCAGCTCGCCGGTGCCCACGCCGAAGTGGATGCGCGGCACCCCGTACCCGGCGACGGCCTCGAAGACCTTGACGGAGGCGGGCAGCACCGAGCGCCGGTAGTCGGCGGGGGCGAGCGCGCCGACCCAGGAGTCGAAGAGCTGGACGGCGGCGGCCCCGGCCTCGATCTGCACCTTCAGGAAGGCGGCCGTGATGTCCGCCAGCCGGTCCAGCAGGTCGGCCCAGAGCTGCGGGTCGCCGTACATGAGCGCCTTGGTGTGCTCGTGGTTGCGGGACGGGCCGCCCTCCACGAGGTAGCTGGCGAGCGTGAACGGCGCGCCCGCGAAGCCGATCAGCGGGGTGGCGCCCAGCTCACGGGTGAGCAGGCGGTACGCCTCGGTGACGTAGGAGACGTCCTCGGGGGTCAGGTCACGCAGCCGCGCCAGGTCCGCGCGGGTGCGGATCGGCTGCTCGACGACCGGGCCGATGCCGGGCTTGATGTCGAGGTCGATGCCGATCGCCTTGAGCGGGACGACGATGTCGCTGAAGTAGATCGCCGCGTCCACCCCGTGCCGGTGGACCGGCTGGAGGGTGATCTCGGTGACCAGTTCCGGCCGCATGCAGGAGTCGAGCATCCCGATGCCCTCGCGCACCTTGCGGTACTCCGGCAGCGAGCGGCCGGCCTGCCGCATGAACCACACGGGCGTGTGCGGCACCGGCTCACGCCGGCACGCCCTCAGGAAGGCGGAGTCGTACGTGGCGGTCGGCTGCTTGCCCGCGGGGCTCAGGTTGGCACTCACACCGCCCAGTCTCGCACGACCCCCCGCCGCTCCCGGCCCGTGGGTACGGGCGCGCCGGGGCCCCGCGCCCGCCCCGTCGTCCGGTCCCGTGACCGGCCCGGCGCCCGGCCACCGCGCCGGGCCGTCGGCAGGCCGCCGCCCACTGGTGCGCCGCGCCCTCCCGGCGGGCCGGTGGACCGCCGCGCACCGCGCGATCCGGACATCGCGCCCGCCCACGGGTGTCCCTCCCCGCGCCGGGCCCGGCTTCCGCTTAATCTTCCCCGCATGGCTGCGGCTCAGGGACGACTGTCGGACGGCGCTGGCGGAATGGACGAGCGGAAGGACACCGGGGAGGGGGCCCCGCATACGGGCACCACGGCTCCGCCGGTGTTCTCGGCGGCGGTCGAAGGGCTGCGCACCGCGCGATTGCGGCCACAGATCGAGGTGGAGGCGACCCGGGCGCCGCAGCGGCTCGCCCCCTACGCGTACGCGCTGGAGGCCGCCGTCGTCGACGACGACGAGGACCTGGCCGACGGACGCCTGGTGCTGCTGCACGACCCGGCCGGGCACGACGCCTGGCGGGGCACCTTCCGGCTGGTGACGCTGGTGCGCGCCGAGCTGGAGCCGGAGATGGCCGCCGATCCGCTGCTGCCCGACGTGTGCTGGTCCTGGCTGACCGGCGCGCTCCAGGCCCGCGGCCTGCTGTACGGCGAGCCCAGCGGCACGGTCACCCGCGCCAGTTCCCACTACTTCGGGGAGCTGTCGGCCCGGCCCTCGGCCTCGCAGATCGAGATCCGGGCGTCCTGGACGCCGCGCGAGGGGCGGGGCGGGGTCGTGGACACGGCCGCGCACCTCGCCTCGTGGTGCGATCTGCTGGCCCAGGTGGCGGGGCTGCCCCCGGCGGGCCCCGGCGACGCCTCGGTCGTGACCCTGCCCCAGCGGCGCGGCCCCCAGTCCCGCTGAGCGCCGTCCCGTGACCTCCGGCGGACCGGTGCGCGGCCGTTGGACGCGGCGCGCCGCACGGCGGAGGGGCGGAGGGGCGCGCGGCGGAGCCGCGTACGGACACCGGACGCGTCCGGGCGTTCCGGCACCGCCGCGACGCGCCCCGGCCGTCGCCGCGCGCCCGCCGGGAGATCCGGGACGACGCTGAGGGGACGCCTTTCCCGGTCCGGCCACGGGGGGGCGGGCCCGGCGGGCGATGCGCGGGATGCGCGGGATGCGCGGGATGCGCGGGATGCGCGGGATGCGCGGGATGCGCAAGCGTGTACGGCGTCCGATAGGCCGGGGGCATCGCCGTGCGCGGGGCCGACGCCCGCGCGTCACCCTCCCCCACCCTTCCCTTCCCCTCCCGCCGGCAGCCTCGTACCGGGCTCCGCCCGGTCGGGCCCGCACCCATCGCCCCCGGGCGCGGCCGGGCACGTAGAGGGAAGCCCGGACCCCGGTACCGCACACCCGGACGGCACAGGCTCCCTACGCCAGGGGTTCGCCACGGAGATGTGCGCGCCATGACCGGACAGCGGCCCGGCCTCGCCCCGGCCGCACCCCGACCCGGCCGCACTTCGACCCGACAGCACCCGCGATCCGCCGACACCCCGGGCCTGCGCGACCCCGACTTCCGCCGCCCCGGACTCCGGCCACCCCGCCACCCCCGGGCCGCCCCGCACCCCGTCACCCCGCCGCCCCCGGCAGCCCCCCGCACCCCCGGAAAATTGCGCGTCACTTTGTCGATACGGCCACTTTCGGGCGCTTATCGACACAGAGTGGAACCGTTCGGACTTCGAATGATCGACCACGTGTCCGAATTGAGCGGATTGTTACTCACCAGATCGTGATCATTCTCTAAAGGCGGGCGGGCTCGGTGCCGAAGACGACTGTGACCTTGAAAGCACGGTTCGTCCCGGCTTCACCCCCAGGAGCCGGTCCCCGTCCCTCACCCCAGGAGGCCTGGTGTCCGTTCTTCTCGAGCAGCCCGCAAGCCTGGTCGCCTACCGCCCGAACAAGCCGACCGCCATGGTGGTCGTGGCCGACCCGCGCGTCCGATCCACCGTCACCCGCCATCTGTGGGCGCTCGGTGTGCGCGACGTCATCGAGGCCTCGTCCGTCGCGGAGGCTCGTCCCCGCATCGGCAACCCCCGCGACATCTGTGTCGCCGACGTCCATCTCCCCGACGGCTCCGGCCTGACCCTGCTCTCCGAGACCCGCGCCGCGGGCTGGCCCAACGGCCTCGCCCTCTCGGCCGCCGACGACATCGGCGCCGTGCGCAACGCCCTCGCCGGCGGCGTGAAGGGCTATGTCGTCACCGGTACCCGTACCAACATCGGGCTCCCCACCAGGCCCGGTGCCGCCCCCATCGGCGCCGCGGCCGCCCGGCTGCACCGCCGCCCCCCGGGTGCCCCGAGCCACCCGGGCGGTTACCGCGAACTCTCCGGCCGCGAGGTGGAGGTGCTGCGGCTGGTGGCGGAGGGCCAGTCCAACAAGGCGATCGGCGTCTCCATGGGCCTGTCCGCGCTGACCGTCAAGAGCCACCTGGCCCGCATCGCCCGCAAGCTCGGCACGGGCGACCGCGCCGGAATGGTCGCGGTCGCCCTGCGGACCGGCATCATCCACTGACCTCCCGCCCCCGGAGCGACCGCCCCTCCCCGCCCCCTTTCCCCCCTCCGACACCCCCGCCGGCCCTCCACCGCACACCGGGCCCGCCCGTTCCGCGGCGCCCGCCCTCTTTCACGACCTGACTGGTTTACGACCTTCCGGCACCCGTCGACCGAACGTCGCGTCGACGGGTGCCGCTCATCCACGGATACTCTTGCCTGGTGACCGACGCCCACGAAACCGCAGCAGACCGTTCACTGCGCACCACCGGAGGCGCTCCTCCGGACGACGCCGGATCTTCTGTGACTCAGGCGCCGACACCCTTGCTCGAACCCCGCGAGGGCATTCCGCCGGTGATCGCCGACGCCGGTGCCCTCGCCGAGGTGACCGCCGCCTTCGCCGCGGGCACCGGCCCCGTCGCCGTCGACGCCGAGCGCGCCTCCGGCTACCGCTACGGACAGCGGGCCTATCTGGTCCAGCTCCGCCGCCAGGGCGCCGGGACCGCGCTCATCGACCCCGTCGCCTGCCCGGACCTGTCCGGGCTGGGCGCGGCGCTCTCCGGGACGGAGTGGGTGCTGCACGCCGCCACCCAGGACCTGCCCTGCCTGCGCGAGATAGGGATGGCGCCGAGCACCCTCTTCGACACCGAGCTGGCCGGCCGGCTCGCCGGGTTCCCCCGGGTCGGCCTCGGCGCGATGGTCGAGAACGTGCTCGGTTTCGTCCTGGAGAAGGGCCACTCGGCCGTCGACTGGTCCACCCGCCCGCTGCCCGAGCCCTGGCTGCGCTACGCCGCGCTCGACGTGGAGCTCCTGGTCGACCTGCGCGACGCGCTGGAGAAGGAGCTGGACCGGCAGGGCAAGCTGGAGTGGGCCCGGCAGGAGTTCGACGCCATCGCCTCCGCCCCGCCCGCCGAGCCCCGCAAGGACCCCTGGCGGCGCACCTCCGGCATGCACAAGGTGCACAGGCGCCGCCAGCTCGCCGTCGTCCGGGAGCTGTGGCAGACCCGGGACCACATCGCGCAGCGCCGGGACGTCTCCCCCGGCAAGGTGCTCGGCGACGCGGCCATCGTGGAGGCGGCGCTCGCGCAGCCCGCCGACGCCCACGCGCTGGCCGCCCTGCACGGCTTCGGCCGGGTCAACCGGCGCCAGCTCGACCAGTGGCAGGCCGCCGTGGACCGGGCCAGGGGCCTGACCGAGTCGCAGTTGCCGCAGCCCGGCCAGGCCGTGACCGGCCCGCCGCCGCCGCGCGCCTGGGCCGACAAGGACCCGGCCGCCGCCGCCCGGCTGTCGGCGGCCCGCGCCGCGGTGAGCGCGCTGGCCGAGGAACTGGCCATGCCCCAGGAGAACCTGATCACGCCGGACACGGTGCGCCGGGTGTGCTGGCAGCCGCCCGGGGAGACCGGTGCCGAGGCGGTCGCCGAGGCGCTGGCCGCCCACGGGGCACGGCCCTGGCAGGTGGAGCTGGTGACCCCGCTCCTGGTGGAGGCGCTGGCGGCGCAGCCGGGCGAGCAGCAGGAGGCCGGTCCGCGGGCGGTGTGACCTTCACCGCTTGGGCGGGGAGGGCTGGGCAGCTACGTTACCCACAAGTAGCATGGGCTGAGCGCGCGCTCAGCGCATGCGTGCCGCAGCAGTGCCATCCCGCACCTGGAGGAGAGCCATCGTGCCTCGTACCCTCAGGGACGTCGTCTTCGTCGACGGCGTCCGCACCCCGTTCGGCAAGGCGGGCCCCAAGGGCGTCTACCACGAGACCCGCGCCGACGACCTGGTCGTGAAGGCGATCCGGGAGCTGCTGCGCCGCAACCCGGGTCTCGATCCGCAGCGGATCGACGAGGTCGCCGTCGCCGCGACCACGCAGATCGGCGACCAGGGCCTCACCCTCGGCCGTACGGCGGGCATCCTGGCGGGCCTGCCCGCCTCGGTCCCGGGCTACTCCATCGACCGGATGTGCGCGGGCGCCCTGACGGCCGTGACCACGGTGGCCGGCTCGGTCGCCTTCGGCGCGTACGACGTGGCCGTCGCGGGCGGGGTCGAGCACATGGGCCGCCACCCGATGGGCGAGGGCGTGGACCCCAACCCGCGGTTCGTCAGCGAGAAGCTGGTCGACGAGTCCGCCCTGTTCATGGGCATGACCGCGGAGAACCTGCACGACCGCTTCCCGTCGATCACCAAACAGCGGGCTGACGCGTACGCGGTGCGCTCCCAGGAGAAGGCCGCCAAGGCGTACGCCGACGGCCGGATCCAGGCGGATCTGGTGCCGGTCTCGGTGCGCCGCACCTCCCCCGAGGGCGGCGAGACCGGCTGGGGCCTGGTCACCGCCGACGAGCCGATGCGCCCGGGGACCACGATGGAGAACCTGGCGGGCCTCAGGACGCCGTTCCGCGTCCACGGCCGGGTCACCGCGGGCAACGCGGCCGGGCTCAACGACGGCGCCACCGCCTCCCTGATCGCCTCCGAGGACTTCGCCCGCGAGCACGGGCTGCCGGTGAAGATGCGCCTCGTCGCGTACTCCTTCGCGGGCGTGGAGCCGGAGGTCATGGGCTACGGCCCGATCCCGGCCACCGAGAAGGCGCTCGCCCAGGCGGGCCTGTCGATCTCCGACATCGGCCTGTTCGAGATCAACGAGGCGTTCGCCGTCCAGGTGCTCGCCTTCCTGGAGCACTACGGCATCGCCGACGACGACCCGCGCGTCAACCAGTACGGCGGGGCCATCGCCTTCGGCCATCCGCTGGCCTCCTCCGGCGTCCGGCTGATGACCCAGCTCGCCCGCCAGTTCGAGGACCGGCCCGACGTCCGCTACGGCCTGACCACCATGTGCGTCGGCTTCGGCATGGGCGCCACCGTCGTCTGGGAGAACCCGCACTTCGAGGGGGACAAGTGAGCACCACCGCAGAACTGCTGAAGGGCGCCGCCGAGCTGTTCCCCGGCGAGGTCGTCACCGAGGCGCACGTGCGCCACTTCGACCTGCCGCTGGGTGCCGGGCGCTTCGCCCTGATCACCCTGGACAACGGCCACGACCACACCAGGCCGACGACGCTCGGCCCGCAGTCGCTGGCCAACATCGACGCCGCGATCGACCTGGTCGAGAAGGAGGCCGCGGCCGGGGAGATCGTCGGGGCCGGGGTCACCGGCAAGCCGTTCATCTTCGCGGTCGGCGCCGACCTCAAGGGCGTCGAGCTGCTGAAGCGCCACGAGGACGCGCTCGCCATCGGCCGGGGCGGCCACGACGTCTTCAAGCGGCTGGCCGCTCTGGCCGTGCCGACCTTCGCCTACTACAACGGCGCGGCCATGGGCGGCGGGGTCGAGATCGGCCTGCACTGCTCCTACCGCACCGTCTCCGCGGCGCTGCCCGCCTTCTCGCTGCCCGAGGTCTTCCTCGGCCTGGTCCCGGGCTGGGGCGGCTGCACGCTGCTGCCGAACCTGATCGGCGCCGAGAAGGCCGTCTCGGTGATCATCGAGAACAGTCTCAGCCAGAACCGGCAGCTCAAGGGCGAGCAGGTGCACGCGCTCGGCATCGCGGACGCGATCTTCGAGGGCGCGGACTTCCTGGAGCGGTCCCTCGCCTGGACGGCCGCCGTGCTCAGGGGCGAGATCGCCGTCGAGCGCCCGGAGATCGACCGGGGCGAGGGCTGGGACCGGGCCGTGGCCAAGGGCCGCGCCGTCGCGGACGCCAAGGTGCACGGCGCCGCCCCGGCCGCCTACCGCGCCCTGGACATCATCGCCGCCGTCAGGGACGGCGACCTCCAGGCGGGCTTCGACGCCGAGGACCGGGCGCTGGCCGACCTCATCATGGGCGGCGAGCTGCGTTCCGGCATCTACGCCTTCAACCTGGTGCAGAAGCGGGCCAAGCGCCCGGCCGGCGCCCCGGACAGGAACCTGGCCCGCCCGGTCACCAAGGTGGGCGTGATCGGCGCCGGTCTGATGGCCTCCCAGCTCGCGCTGCTGTTCCTGCGCCGCCTGGAGGTGCCGGTCGTGCTGACCGACATCGACCAGGAGCGCGTCGACAGGGGCGTGGGCTACGTGCACGCCGAGATCGACAAGCTGCTCGGCCGGGGCCGCATCGCCCAGGACCGTGCCAACCGGCTCAAGGCCCTGGTCAGCGGCGTGCTGGACAAGGCGGAGGGCTTCGCGGACGCGGACTTCGTCATCGAGGCCGTCTTCGAGGAGACGGCCGTCAAGCAGCGGGTGTTCGCGGAGGTCGAGGCGGTCGCCCCGGCGCACGCGATCCTCGCGACCAACACCTCCTCCCTCTCGGTCTCCGAGATGGCCTCGCGCCTCGAGCACCCCGAGCGGGTCGTCGGCTTCCACTTCTTCAACCCGGTCGCGGTCCTGCCGCTGCTGGAGATCGTGCGCGGCGAGCGGACCGACGACGCCTCGCTCGCCACCGCGTTCGCCGTGGCCAGGAAGCTGAAGAAGACCGCGGTACTGGTCAAGGACGCCCCCGCGTTCGTGGTGAACCGCGTCCTGACCCGCTTCATGGGCGAGATCCAGAACGTCATCGACGAGGGCACCCCGGTGGAGGTGGCGGAGCGGGCGGTGGAGCCGCTCGGCCTGCCGATGTCCCCGCTGGTCCTGCTGGAGCTGGTCGGCCCGGCGATCGGCCTGCACGTCTCGGAGACCCTCCACACGGCCTTCCCGGACCGCTTCACCGTCTCGCCCAACCTCAGGGCGGTCGTCGCGGCGGGCAAGCGCGGCTTCTACGTCCACGACAGCGGCAGCCCCGTGCTGGACCCGGAGGTCGCCGCGCTGCTGGAGCAGGGCGACACCGTCCTGACCGAGGAGCAGGTGCGCGCCCGGGTCCTGGACGCGGTGGCGCAGGAGATCGGCCTGATGCTCGACGAGGGCGTGGTCGCCGAGGCGCAGGACGTCGACCTGTGCCTGATCACCGGCGCCGGCTGGCCCTTCCACCTGGGCGGCGTCACGCCGTACCTGGACCGCGAGGGCGTCAGCGAGCGGGTGAACGGCAAGCGGTTCCTGGCGCCGGGCGTGGCGAGCGTCCCGGAGTAGCCCCCGGGGCACGCGCGGCGCGGGCGGGCCGTACCGGTACTCCGGTGCGGCCCGCCCGCCGTCGGCCGGAGGCCCCGGTCACCAGTCGCCGGCGAAGGGGCGGTGCTCGCAGACGTCGCCGCAGGCGTGGCGCGAGGCGCCGAAGGAGCGGATCGGGCTGTTCTCCGGGATGCCGACGACCTTGAAGGTGGTACTGGCCGGAGCGGACTCGGCCGCGCCGAAGAGGGCGATCGCCTCCACCGTGTGGGTGCCGGGGCGCCAGGGGTGACCGTGCCGGAAGGACCACTCGCCGTTCTCGTTGACGCCGGTCGCCCCGATCAGCAGACCGTCCTCCATCAGGACGACCTTGGTGGCCCCGGGCTGGACCTTCCCGCTGAACCGGGGCCGCGGCCCGGCGAAGGCCCCCTGCGAGGGCACCGCGATCACCGGCGGGCGCACCTCGGTCACCACCGTGAAGCGGCGTTCCGCCACCGGTGAGCAGCCGTCGCCGCGCAGCCCGACGCACTGCACCACGTGCTCCCCCTCCGCCCAGCCGACCGAGCGGCGCCAGCTCCACTGGCCGGCCCCGCCGACCCGGGTGCCGCCGATGTACCGGCCCTGCTCGAAGAAGAGGAGGTAGTCGGTGCCCGGCGCCGCGGTGCCGGAGAGCTTGCCCATGGGACCGGCGAGCGCGTCCGGCGCGGGGCGGGCCAGGGTGGGCGGTTCGCCGACCGGCCGCGCGTAGTGCAGCGCGGCCTCGGGCGACTGGATGGTGAACTCGGTCGAGACGGGCGGCATCGTCGGCGGCGCCGTCAGCGTGGTGACGTCCACGTCCGCCGCGTCGAGCACGCCGAGGGCGCACAGTCCGGAGACGACGACCCGGGCCACCTCGAAGGCGCCGGTGTGGTTGAGGTGGGAGGAGTCGATCTGCCCGTCCGGGTGCAGGGGGTGCTCCCCCGCGTCGACCCAGGAGAAGTACTGGCGCAGCCGGGTCGGGCCGATCTCGGCCCACAGCTCCATGGTGCGCCCCGTCAGGTCGACCACCGGGACGCCGAGTTCCGCGGCGACGTCCAGCATGGCGCGCGGGTACGCGCCCCGGGTGTTCAGCACCTCGCCGGAGGGCGAGAAGGCGTAGCGCGCGCAGGGCGTCACGAGGACGGGGACGCCGCCCTCGGCGTGGATGTAGTGCGCGAACAGCCGGAGGAACTCCTGGTACTCGGGCACCGGGACGTACCGCATGCCGTTGTGGATCATGTGGTCCACGCCGCCGAAGCCGATGAGCACGATGTCGCCGCGCTTCATCCGGTTGAGCATGGCCGGAAGGCGCTCGGTGAAGTACTTCCGGGTGGTCATGGCGCTGCGGGCGTAGTTGGCCACGGTGATCGGGCCCACCAGGAGGTCCTCGATCTTCTGGCCCCAGCCCGCCATGGGAGCCTCCTGGTCCGTTCGGGGCGCCGGCACGGAGTCCCCGAGGACGAAGACGGTTCGGTTCACTGATTTCCCATTCCTAGCGGTCGACCACGTTCATGGCCATCGCTCCTGAGGTCGAGCAGTAGGGGCGGACCCACACCGGCCGCGCCGGGTGGATCACGGCGTACTCGGAGGCGCCGTCCCCGGTCAGCGGCACGGACGGGTGGGCGTAGGCGCCCTTGACGTCGGGGAAGTCCTCCAGCACGTGGCAGACGCGGGTCTTGCGCCGGTCGTCCGGGTCGGGCTGGAGCCACCAGTCCCAGTCCTCCCACCGCTCCAGCCGCTGGTCGACGGCCCGGCGGACGGGCACCTCGGCGCGGAAGGAGTGCCGGCCGAGCACCTGGACGGGGACGGTGAGGTCGGCGCGGTGGCGGCCGCGGCGGCTGATCACGAACAGGGCGCCCGGCCGGACGGCGCGGTCGCCGCACAGCACGCCCCGGACCGTGATGGTGCCCTCGCCGACGCCGACCGAGGTGCACTCGGCGTGCTCCTCGCGCAGCACGGTGCGCAGCATCAGCCGCCCGTTGGGCTGGGCGTAGGGGAGGCTCCAGGCGGTGGGCCCGGCGGGCGGGCGGGCCAGGACTCCGGCGCGGGCGTCGATGAGGGCCCGGGTGTCGCGGATGCCGGCCTTCATGTGGACGGTGCCGGA
This sequence comes from Streptomyces sp. NPDC107521, assembly GCF_055598485.1. Taxonomy (NCBI): domain Bacteria; kingdom Bacillati; phylum Actinomycetota; class Actinomycetes; order Kitasatosporales; family Streptomycetaceae; genus Streptomyces; species Streptomyces sp. NPDC107521. Next base: position 111,109 of record NZ_JBVKAT010000017.1, on the reverse strand, counting down.
GCGGGCCGAGCGCATCGTCACCTGCCAGCGTCCGTCGCCGAGTTCGCCGAGGACGGAGGGGCCGAGGGCCGCGGTGTAGCGGGTGCCGCCGTTGGCCAGGTGGGTGCGCGAGGTGCGGACCGGCAGGTCGGGGCGGCGGCGGCCGTCGGAGGGCTTGTGGCGCAGTACGAACTGCCAGCGGTGGCGGCCCTCGCCGGGGCCGTCGGCGCCGAGGCGGAGCCATCCGGCGCCGTCGACGGTGACGTCCGCGGTGGCCGCCGCGAGGGAGGCCGGGGGGACGGTGGCCACGGTTCCGGAGCGGCGGGGCCCGGCCGGCGGGCGGTAGCCGCGCTCGGTGGCGGCGCGGCGGCGGGCGGCGTCCTCGAAGAGCCGCGTGTAGCGGTCGGCGACGGCCGCCGGGTCGTAGCGGGCGGCGTTGCGCAGGGCGGCCTCGCCCATGTCGCGGCGCAGCACGTCGTCCGCCATGAGGCGGCGCAGGCCCCGGGCGATGCCCTCGACCTCGCCGTTGGGCACCAGGAAGCCGTCCTCGCCGTGGGTGAGGATCTCCCGGGGGCCGACGGGGCAGTCGGTGGAGACGACGGGGAGCCCGCAGCGCATCGCCTCGACGAGGGTCATGCCGAAGGACTCGGCGCTGGAGGTGACGGCCGCGACGGAGCCCTTGGCCCATTCGGACTCGATCGGCGAGAAGCCGCCCATCAGCAGGGCCCGGCCGGTGAGGCCGAGTTCGGTGACCAGGGCGCGCAGCTTCGCCGCCTCGCCGCCGTCGCCGTAGATGCGCAGCTGCCAGTCGGGGAACTCCTCGGCCAGCCCGGCGAAGGCGCGGATCAGCAGGTCGTAGCGTTTGATCCGGTGCATGCGGCCGGCGCTGACGACGATCTTCCCGGTGCAGTCGGAGGGCGGCACCGACGGCCGCGGCACGCTGTTGGGGATGCCGGTCACGGGGACGCCCGGGACGGGGGTGTTCTCCAGGAAGGAGCGGGCGTCGGCCTCGGTCACGGTGGTGATCGCGTCCAGCCGCGGGTAGACCCGCGCCATCTCGGCCCGGACGGCCGGGGGGATGGCGAGGTGGGTCATGTGCTCCTGGGCGACGCGCAGCGCGCCGTCCCGGGTGTGGGCGGCGACGAAGAGGTTGAGGCTGGGCCGGGTGCCGACCACCACGTCGGCGTCCGTCCGGCGCAGTTCCCGGATGATCCGCTCGTCGGTGAACCGGCTGTACTGGGCGGAGAACTCCTCCTGGCGGGGCACCACCCCGCTGGGCTCGGCGCTGCCCGCGGCGCCGCGGTCGGCGGAGCCGGGGCGCAGGTCGACGAGGGCCCGGACGGTGACGCGGGGGGAGATCTCGAACTTGGTGGCGGTCGCCCGCCGGAAGACGGAGACGATCTCCACCTCGTGGTGGGCGCCGAGGGCCTCGGCGAGGTTGATGACCGTGCGGTTGGTGCCGCCGATGCCGTAGACGTTGTTGATCAGGAAGGAGATCTTCACCGGACCTCGGCCTCCTTCCGCTCGAAGGGACTGGGCACGGGGTAGTACGCCCTGAGGAACCGGCCGAGCATCGCGGTCTGCCGGGCGACGTCCTCGCCGTCGGAGAGGGTGTCGTTGATGCAGAACGCCTGCCGGTCGCGGCGGGCGAGCAGGATGCCGAGGCGGCGCTGGACCTCGGGCCGGGCGAGGTCCAGATAGGCGAAGCGGATGTTGGACGGGACGGCCCGGCCGGTGAAGTAGGCGTAGTAGTGGTAGAGCGAGGAGGGGATGGAGATGTCGGTGGGGCTGCGGAACCGGCTGTGCGCGGTCTGCCAGTGCGCCTCCGGGAACCTCTCCTCGATCTCCTGGAGGACGCTGCGGCGCAGGGCGTAGGGGGCGTGCCGGAGCTTCTGGACGATGACGGGGCCGAAGTTCTCCTGGAGCAGCCGCCGGTTGTTCTTGCCGGCCGCGTCGACCGGGCGGTCGACGGGGCTGGGGCCCCAGCGCGGCACCTGGGACGGGGAGAAGAAGGTGCGGGTCATGCCGTTGGACAGGAAGAAGTCCTGGGGGGTGACGGGGCGGCCGAGGAACATGTCGTCGTTGAGGTAGAGGAAGTGCTCCGACAGCCCCTCGATGTGGTGGAGCCGGCTCTCGATGGCGTGCGAGTTGAAGGTGGGCAGCGAGGACGGGTCGGCGAAGATCTCGGAGTGGTCGACGACGGTGAGGCGCGGGTGGCCGTCGTTGAGCCAGGCCGGGCGCTGGCGGTCCGTGACCAGGTAGACGTGGCGCACCCAGGGGGCGTTCTGCTCCAGGGCCCGCAGGGAGTAGCGCAGTTCGTCGCGGCTGATGTAGCGGGCGGCGTTGGCGGCCTCGGCGTGGTACCCGCCGCCGAAGGCGCCGCGGCGCCGCTGCCAGTCGGGGTCGTTGCCGTCGACCCAGGTGTAGACGACGTCGACCGGGAAGCGGACGTCCTCCGGCAGGGGCGCGGCGCACGCCTCGACGGTGCGCACCGAGCGGGTGCGCCGGGTGTGGAGGGCGGCGAAGCCGGTCAGGCGGCTGATCGGGGCGGTGACCCGGGTCTCCCCGGGGGCGATGTCCTCCATCACGCGGTTGGGGCGGGGCGCGACCAGCCGTCCGTCGCGCGGCTGCCAGAACTCGATGTCGCAGCTGTGCTCCAGGCCGAGCACCAGGGAGCCCCCGGGGTCGCTCCAGACCATGCCGATCCGCAGCACCCCGGCGTGCCGGGCGAGGTGGCCGCCGCGCCGGGAGCCGGCCAGGGCCGTCCGGCCCTGCACGTTCTCACCGCGGCAGGCGCGCAGGTAGACGGGGCTCTGCGCGGCGCAGCGCCCGAGGGCGCGGGACACCCGGTCGCGGTCGGACTCGGCGACGGCGAGGCAGGAGCGGAAGTCGGACTCGCCGCGCAGGGCGAAGTAGTCCACCCCGGCCTCCTCCAGGGCCGTCGCCACGAGTTCGAGGTTGGCCTCGCGCAGGCCGAGGGGGGAGACGGTGGGGCGGACCAGGGCGATCCGGTCGCCGTGCCCGGCGAGGGCCGCCAGCCGCTCGCCCTCCCGGAAGAGGTGCGGCCAGCGGCGCCGGGCCCGGGCCCCGCGCAGCAGCCGGGAGGCCAGCGAGAAGGCGTGCAGCCTGCGGAGCACGGCCTTGACGACCATGCGCAGCCGCAGGGGGACGCGGCGGGCGACGCGGCGTCTGAGGCCGGCGGGAACGAGGGCGCGATAGGCACCGACCGCGGCGGACGCCTCGGGATTACCTGTGCTCACGAGGGGTTGTCCGGCTCTGTGGAGATCTGGGAGCGGTCCGGCTCGAAGGGGCTGGGGACCGGGAAGTACCTGTGCAGGAAGCGGATGACGGCGTCGGTCCCGCCCTCGTGGGCGGCCTCGGCGGTGGCCGCCCCGAGGAACTGGAGCTGCTGGACGTCCCGGCGGACGAGGAGCCGCTCCAGGTGGGTGGCGATGCCGGGGAGCGCGGCGTGCAGGGTGACCGACGCCTCGCCGGAGGGGTCGGCGCCGCCGGTGACGTGTCCGAGGTGGTGGACCAGGCCGTCCATCGGGTGGGTGCCGGCGGCGGTGGCCGCGCTCTGGCCGTCCGGGCAGGCCAGGGGCGGCTGCCCGGTCGCCGTGAGCCGGGCCAGCAGGTCGGTGCGGTACGGCTGGGGGCCCTGGGCGTAGCCGGTGGCGGTGGCCCGGCCGGTGGCGGCGAGGGCGGCCCTGGTCCAGGGGGCGTAGGACTCCCGCGCGTCCCAGGGGCCGCGCCGGGGCCGGGTGCCGCCGCCGGGGGTGAAGTAGTCGAAGGGCCGGACCGGGCGGCCGAACAGGGCGCCGGGCCGCATCAGCAGGAAGTGGTCGGCGACGCCGGGCAGTTGGTCGAGCTGCCACTCGGCGCCGGGCCGGGCGCGGACGAGACTGAGCCGTTCGCCGCCGCTGAGCCAGGCGGGCGGTTCGGCCTGGGCGACGACATGGGTGACGTCGATCCAGGGGGCGTACTGGTGCAGGGAGCGCAGCGCCGCCCGGAGCAGTTCCTCGGCCCAGGGGGTGTCGTGCTGCCAGAGGAGGACGGCGTCGACGGGGAAGGCGACCTCCTCCAGCCGGACGACGTCGAAGCTCTCCAGGGTGATCGTGGGCGGCATCTCGCCGTCGGTGTCGCAGTAGCCGGAGAGCCGGTCCAGGCCGATCTCCACGCCGGGGGCGTCCGCCGGCACGGCGCGCTGCACCCGGTTGGGGCGCGGTCCGATGAGCCGTTCCCGGGGCAGGTCGGAGTTGGCGGTCCAGAACTCGATCTCGACGCCGTGCTCCTCGCCCATCCAGAGGTTCCGTGTGGGGTCGGTGCGCAGCCAGGTGAGGCGGACGACCCTGGCCTTGCCGTAGTGCCGCCACGCCTTGACGTGGCTGCCGGGTATCTCGCGGGTGTCGTTCCGGGCCGGGGAGACGGAGACGACGTACCCGGTGTGCTCCTCCAGCAGCGCGCGCAGCACCCGGCGGACGGTGCCCTTGTTGCGCTGCTCCACGGCGATGGAGATCCAGCGGTCGTCGAGGCCGGGCACCGCGAACCAGGGGACCTCGGCCGAGTCGAGGGCGTGGGTGACGAGGTCGTGGTCGAGGCGGCGGGCCAGGTCGGCGGTGAGGCCGGTGTGCACGTGGGCGATCCGGCCGTCGGGCGCCGTGACCCGGCGCTCGGACCGCCCGAGCCCGGCGTGGCGCACCTGGCGCAGGGCCCTGCGGTGCAGCCACGCCTCGCGGCGGCCGAGCGTACGGGCGATGCCGCCCTTGACCTTGCGCCGCACGCCCGCGGGCAGGGTGGTGGCCGCGGCGGACCGGACCGGCTGGGGGATGAACCGCTTGTAGACGTGTACCGCGGAGCTCATCGACGTCGGGTCGGGCACGTCATGAACTCCGTCTCATCGTTCGTAGGGGCTGGGGGTGGGGAAGTAGGAGGTGAGGAAGCCGTCCAGCAGTTCCTGCTGGGCCTCGATGTCCTCCGGGGTGGAGAAGGCGTCGTTGAGACAGAAGGTGTCCTGGTCCCTGCCGTCGAGGAGTCTCTGGAGCCGGTCCCCCAGGTCCGGGACGGCCAGTTGGAGGTAGGTGAAGGGCATGGAGCCCGGCTGGGCCCGCCCGGTCAGCGCCGCGTAGTAGAGGGCGAACGACGAGGTCGGGGAGAGGTCCGTCATCGCCCGGAACCTGCTGGCCGAGGTGCGCGCCCAGGCCTCGGGGAACTCCCGCTCGGCCTCCTCCATCGCGCTGCGGCGCAGGGCGTAGGGGATGTGCTCCATGGGCTGGGTGATGACCTTGCCGAAGCGTCCGAGGAGCAGTTCCCGGTTGTTCTTGCAGGCCGCGTCGACCGGGGTGTCGGTCTCCACGACGGGGCCCTGGGGGATGCGGTTGCGCGAGGGGAAGTAGCGGGCCGTGCCGCTGGGGGTGAAGAAGGCGTGGGGGGCCACGGGGCGGCCCATGAACATGTCGTCGTTGAAGTACAGGAAGTGCTCGGCCAGGCCGTCGATGTGGTGGAGCTGGCTCTCGATGGAGTGCGAGTTGAAGGTCGGCAGGTCGGCGGGGTCGCGGAAGATCTCGCGGTGGGTGGTGATGCGCGCCCCCTCCAGGTCCTCCCGGAACCACGGCGGGACCTGGTCGTCGGTGACGATGTGGATGTCGCGTATCCAGGGCGCGAACAGGTGCAGGGAGCGGATCGAGTAGCGGAGCTCGTCGCGGCTGATGAAGCGGGCGTCGCTCGCGGACTCGGCGTGGTAGACCTCGCCCTTGGCCCGGGCCTTGCGCTCCTGCCAGGCGGGGTCGTTTCCGTCGACCCAGGTGTAGACGGCGTCGACGGGGAAAACGATGTCGTCGGCGCAGGGCACGAGGAACTCGGGCCGGGTGCGCAGGGCGGGAGCGAGGTGGCGCGGGGTCCAGTCCGAGACGAAACGGCTGAACAGCCGGGCGGCGCCGGTGACCTCGGGGCCGTCGGCGGTCACCGCCCAGGTGGCGCGGTTGGCGCGGGGGGCGACCAGATGGCCGCCGTCGCGCCGCCAGAACTCGACCGCGCAGCCGTACTCGTGGCCCAGCAGGAGGTGGCGGCCCTCGTCGGTGCGGTGCCAGCCGACCCGGACGACCCGGGCGGCGGTGACGTCGCGCCAGGCCCGGGGGTCCCGGGAGGAGACCGGCCGGGACGGCCGGGGGGCGTCGGGGTCGATGACGGCCAGGTGGCCCGGGTACTCGCCGAGACCCCGGAAGAGGGCCTGGAGCACCCGGTCCCGGTCCTCCTCGGCGACCCCGACGGCGGTGCCGTGGTCGGCGGTCCCGCGGACGGCGAAGTGGGCGACGCCCGCCGCGTCGAGCAGGGCGGTGACGGCCGAGCGGTTGGCCTCGCGGGCGGCGAGCGGGGTCAGCCCGGGCTCGACGTAGACGTCGCCGTGCTCGGCGGTGAGGGTGGTCGGCGCGGCGGCGGAGTAGCGGTCCTCGGCGGCGGGACCGGGCGGTGCCTCCTGGCTGACCGTGGGGCGGGCGGCGGTTTCGGGTGCCCCGGCCGCCTCACCGGCACCGAGGAACGCTCCACGCGACAGCACGGCCCCCACCCTCTCTCGCCCCGGCCGGTCCGGGAGGGGCGCTCGCGGCCGTGCGGCCCTCGCGTCCCCCCGCCCGCATCGCGGCCGTATCGGGTACCGGCCCTCGGCCGGCACGTTCACACGGACAATTCACCCTTCACGGGACCGGCACATTTTGGCCAGGGCCTGCAATAGCTGTCAACAGCAATCAGCCATGACTGAAAATACACGGCTCAACAATCTGCTGGTGAACAGCACCGGTCGGACCTGGTCCGGAACCGGTGCCCCGAGGAGCACAACCGTCCTTCCGGCCAGTCGGTCTATAGTTCGGACACGCCGCGGCGGCCATCACCGCGGCGGGGCCCGGCCTCTCCCCACTTCGTGCCCCGCGCCCACGTCCGGACCACGGCAGCGAGCCGAATCCACGAGAGAGGACCCGCACCCATGACGCACGCCCCGCCGGAAACGTCCCCCCGCCGGTCCCGGCGTGCCCCCTCGGGCCGCCGGGCGGCCCGCCCACCGCGGCGGCGACGGGTCTGGCGCTGGATCGTGCTCGGCCTGGTGCTCCTGCTCCTCGCCGTGGGCGGCGTCGGCTACTGGCTCTACAGCGGTCTCGACGGCAACATCAAGGGCGTCGACATCGACCGCGCGATCGGCGGGGACCGGCCCGAGAAGCTGCCCACCTCCGGCCAGAACGTGCTGATCCTGGGCTCCGACTCGCGCGCCGGGGACAACGCCGCGCTGAACACCGGCAAGGTGGCCGGGGCCCGCTCCGACACCGCGCTGGTGATGCACATCCCCGAGGGACGCCGGGAGGCCGTCGCGGTCAGCATCCCCCGCGACACCCTGGTGACCCGCCCGGAGTGCGCCGGCTCCGACGGCGGCCGGGTGCCCGCCAAGGAACGCGTCATGTTCAACTCCATCTACGCGCAGGTCGGTCCGGCCTGCGTGGTGAAGACGGTGGAGTCGATGTCCGGGGTCCGCATGGACCACTACGTCGAGATCGACTTCGCGGGCTTCAAGGGCCTGGTGGACGCGATAGGCGGGGTCACCGTCACCGTCGACCGGGACATCCACGACAAGTCCAGCGGCCTGGACCTCACCGCGGGCACCCACAAGCTGGACGGCACCGAGTCGCTGGCCTTCGTCCGCACCCGGCACGGCATCGGCGACGGCAGCGACCTGGGCCGCATCGGGCTCCAGCAGCAGTTCATGATCGCCCTGCTCGGCGAGATCAAGAAGCAGGACCTGCTGGGCAGTCCCGCCAAGACCTACCGCATCGCGGACACCCTGACCGCCGCGCTCACCACCGACTCCGAACTGGCCTCGCTGACCAAGCTGGCGGAGTTCGGCCGCAGCCTGAACGGCGTCGACCCGTCCACCATGGAGACGATCATGCTCCCGGTGGAGTACGACCGGATCGACCCGAACCGCGTGGTCGCCGCCGAACCGCAGGCCGGGCAGCTCTGGAAGGCCCTGCGCGAGGACGCGGAGATCCCCGAGTCGGCCAAGAAGTCCCCCGCCGGGGGCGGCACGTCCTGACCCTCGGGGTCCGCCCCGGTCCCCGTCCGCTCCCGCCCCGGGGCGGACACGGACGTGCCCGGGCGCGCCCGGGTGGGCGTGCCCGGGCCACGGGGTCGCCCCCGGGGGCGGCACACCCGGACACTGGGTCGCCCCCGGGGGCACGGCGCACCCGGACACGGGGGCGCCCCCATGGGGCGCGGCGCGCGCGGACACGGGGGCGCCCCCATGGGGCGCGGCGCGCGCGGACACGGGCGTCACCCGGACGCCGGGCGCTCCGGCACCCCCGCACTCCGCATCCCCGGGCGCCGCGGTGCGCCGTGCCCGCCGGAGGCGGGGCACGCGCCGGGACACGGAGTGCCGCCGGAGCACGGGACACGTACGCATGCCGGGCGCTCGGCCGTCGGGGCCTCCCGGCGGACGGGGCCGTGCGGGCGGCCGGGGCGTGCGGGCTGCCGGGTGTCCGGAGACCGGCCCCGTCGAGCCGCCCGGGACGTCGGCCACCGGCCCCGCCACGCGGCCCCGGACGGAACCCTCGCTCAGGCGGCGGCACCGCACAAGCGGAATCACCCCCCGGCCCCGGACATGTCACAGACCCTCAGTCGCCGCAGGCGATACCGGGCAGACACGAACCCGGCACCGGAAGAAGCGGAATCAGCGCAGGGAACCGGCGGACACCCAGCCCGGAGCGGACGGACCCGGCACCACGCACCCGGGGACGGCTCCGCGAACGGCACCCGGGGCCGCACCCTCGCCGTATCGCGAACCGCCCGCTCCGCCGAGCCGGGCATCCCCGACCGTGCGGTCCCGAGGACCCGCCCCGCATGGCCCGCAGGACCCGGCCGCGCGGTCCCGAGGACCCGGCCGGGCCCTCGGGACGGCCGGTCAGACCCGTACCGCGGGCTCCAGCGAGAGCCCCTGGCCGGGGCCCTGCCGGGACACCCTCAGCGCCCCGTCCGGCCCGATCACGGCCAGCACCACCCGGCCCAGGGCGTCCAGCGCCAGCGCCGGGTTCCCCTCGCACCGCTCACCGGTCGGGGACCACCACAGCCCCGCCTGCTCGTTCTCGGTCCCGCAGGCGGCGAGCATCACCTGCCCGTCCAGGGCCCGGTGGGCCAGCACCGTGCAGTCGTAGCCGTCCAGCCCCGCGCGCAGCACCGCGGCGGGACCGTCGGACGCGACGCCCCCCAACGGGATCACCCAGCCGCCGGGCCGGTGGGCGACGAGCTGTCCCGTCCCCTCGTCGGCCCAGTAGTACGTCGCCCGGTCCGGCGCGGTCTCCAGCGCCGAGACGGTCCCGGGGGCGATGCGCACGGGAATGGGCGGCTGCTCCCGGAACGCCCCGTCGGCCTTGTCCTGGAGCCACCGCATGGCCCGCTGCGCGCTGCCGGCCAGTGCCTCGACCCGGCCGGAGGCGTGCGCCAGCGCGGCGATGGCGCCCCGTACGTTGCTGCCCTTGATGTCGAGCCAGGGCTCCCACTTGCCCTTGGCGTCCTCCCGGCGGACCATCACCCCGCCGGCCGCGTTGGCGACCAGGACGTGGACCCGGCCGCTGGGGCCCACCGCGGCGACCGGCGGGCCCACCCGCGCGGCCTTCTCCCGGTCCTTGTGCGGACCGCCCACCGGGCGCCACTCGCTGACGGGCCGCCCGGTCTGGTACTGGAGGGCGTGGACGACGTCGACCGCGGGCGTGCCCTCGTCCCCGCGGACCCGGCGGCCCAGGAAGTGGACGTAGGCGTCGGGGCCCTGCGCGATCGAGACATGGCTCAGGCCGGGCGCGGGGAACGCCTCCGGGCCGGTCCACTCCGGGCCGCCCGGCCTGGTCTCGGTCCAGCGCAGCAGGGAGTCCCGGGTGCGGGCGTAGGCCGTGAGCCTGCCGTCCCTGCCGAGGACCAGCCAGCGTCCGTCGACGGTCGCCTCGGCCGCCGTACGGGCCGCGGTCGTGCCCTCGCCGCCCGGCACGGCCGCCGTTGCGCGGGCGGCGCCGCGCCCGGATCTGGTCCGCATCGCGTGACCTGCCCCTCTGCCGCTGACGCGACTGACCCGCCACCCTCCCGGACGACCGGTTTACGGGGAGGATGAGCGCCGACCATCATAGATCGAACGTTCGAGACACCCGCCGGGCCGGTCGGGTGCCCGCCCGGGCGGCCGTCCCGGCGGGGACGGCGGGCGTGCGACCCTGGCGGCATGGCCGACAGCAGCACCGCCCCGCTCGTGATCGTGGACGCCGCCAATGTGGTCGGGTCCGTGCCCGACGGCTGGTGGCGCGACCGGCGGGGCGCGGCGGAACGGCTGCGGGACCGGCTGGCGGCGGACGGGGTGCCCGGCCGGGAGGGGCCCCTGGAGATCGTGCTCGTGGTGGAGGGCGCCGCCCGCGGAGTGGCCCCGGTGCCGGGCGTACGGGTGGAGTCGGCGCCGGGCAGCGGGGACGACCGCATGGTGGAGCTGGTCGCCGGGGCCGCCCCGGACCGGCCCGTGCTGGTGGTGACGGCGGACCGGGAGCTGCGCCGCCGGGTGGCGGAGCTGGGCGCGGAGGTGGCCGGCCCCCGGACGGTGCGCCCGGCCCGACCCGGCCGAAACCCCTAGGGTCTTTCGTTTGGAATCAGGCCGGATCGGGCAGCGGGGTCCGGCGCCGTGCGTCGCGAGGCGGGGGAGGGAGTCGGGGCGGAGCCCTGGCGACCGACGACAACGCGGCGAGGTGCGGCTCCAGGGCCCGCGAGCCCGGCATGATCCAAACGAGAGGTCCTAGCGGGTGCCCCCGCCGGCCGCCGGGGTGTCCTCGCCGAGGGCCAGCCGGCTGTGGCTGCGGCTGTAGAGGAAGTAGACGAGGAAGCCGATCACCATCCAGATGCCGAAGCGGAGCCAGGTCTCGGCCGGCAGGTTCAGCATCAGCCAGAGCGAGGCGCACACCGACAGGGCCGGCAGCAGCGGCACCAGCGGGGTGCGGAAGGCCCGCGGCAGGTCGGGGCGGGTGCGGCGCAGGATGATCACGCTGATGGCGACCACGACGAAGGCGAAGAGGGTGCCGATGTTCACCAGTTCGGCCAGTTCGCTCAGGCTGGTGAAGCCCGCGACGATCGCGATGATCACGCCGAGCAGGACGGTCGGCCGGTACGGGGTGCGGAACCGCGGGTGGACATGGGAGAAGAAGCGGGGCAGCAGCCCGTCGCGGCTCATCGCGAAGAACACCCGGGTCTGGCCGAGCAGCAGGATCATGCAGACGGTGGTGAGGCCGACGGCGGCACCGAAGCTGATCACCCCGGCGTAGAAGGGGTGCCCGGTGGCCTTGAAGGCGTCGGCGAGCGGCGCATCGACGGAGAGGTCGCTGTAGTGCTGCATGCCGGTGACGACGATGGAGACCGCGACGTACAGGGTGGTGCAGATGAACAGGGAGCCGAGGATGCCGCGGGGCATGTCGCGCTGCGGGTTGCGGGTCTCCTCGGCGGCGGTGGCGACGATGTCGAAGCCGATGAAGGCGAAGAAGACCACCGAGGCGGCGGTGAAGATGCCCATCACGCCGAAGTTGGACGGCGCCCAGCCGAACATGAGCTGGATCAGCGGCGAGGTGAGGCCGCCGCCCGCCTCGACCGGCTCGGCCTTCGGGACGAAGGGGTCGTAGTTGGCGCCCTTGACGAAGAAGGCTCCGGCGACGATCACGATGAGGACGACGACCACCTTGATGGCGACGACGACCGAGGTGACCCGCGCGGACAGCTTCATGCCGAGCACGAGGATGCCGGTGAGCACCAGGACCAGGGCGGCGGCGAGGATGTCGAAGCCGAAGCCCTCGGCGCCGTCCCGGCCGGAGAGCGCCGCGGGCATCTGCCAGCCCGCGTTGTCCAGCAGCGAGCGGATGTAGCCGGACCAGCCGACGGCGACCACCGCCGTGCCGAGCGCGAACTCCAGGACGAGGTCCCAGCCGATGATCCAGGCGGGCAGTTCGCCCAGGGACGCGTAGGAGAAGGTGTACGCCGATCCGGCGACCGGGACGGTGGAGGCGAACTCGGCGTAGCAGAGGGCGGCGAGACCGCAGACGACGCCGGCCACCACGAACGACAGGGCGACGGCGGGACCCGCGTTGTTCTTGGCGACCGTGCCCGTCAGGACGAAGATGCCGGTGCCGATGATGACACCGACACCGAAGACCGTCAGATCCAGCGCGGAGAGGGATTTTCTGAGCGCGTGCTCGGGCTCCTCGGTGTCACGGATCGACTGTTCGATCTTCTTGGTCCGGAAGACGCTGCTGCTCACGGAAGACTCCCACGCTTGTCGTCCTCGACATGATCGAGAGGGGGCGTATCTGCGTATGCCCCGGCGTCGGCGTTTTCACGCGGATGGGCCGGTTCCGCCACTGCGACGAGTGGCGGGACCGGCCCATCCGGCCGTAAGGGGTGCGTCCGGTCGCGACCGGTCAGTCGCGGGCGGCCTCCACCGGCTCCGCCTGGGCGGCGGCGCGGTCGTAGCGGCCGTCGAGCTTGGCGACCAGGCCGGTGACCTGGCGGGCGATGTCGGGGGCGGTGAGCCCGATCTCGGCGAGCACCTCGGCCCGGGAGGCGTGGTCGAGGAAGCGCGGCGGGATGCCGAAGTCGCGCAGCGGCACGTCCACCCCGGCGTCCCGCAGGGCCTGGGCGACGGCGGAACCGACGCCGCCGACGCGGGAGTTGTCCTCGACGGTGACGACGACCCGGTGGCGGTCGGCGAGCGGGGCCATGGCCTCGTCGACGGGCTTGACCCAGCGGGGGTCGACGACGGTGGTGGAGATGCCCTGCTTGTCCAGCAGGTCGGCGACCTCCAGGCACATCGGGGCGAGCGCGCCGACGGAGACCAGGAGCACGTCGGGCGTCTCGGTGCCGGGGGCGCGCAGGACGTCCATGCCGCCGACGCGGCCCACGGCGGGGACGGCGGGGCCGACCGCGCCCTTGGAGAAGCGCACCACGGTCGGCGCGTCCTCGACGGCGATGGCCTCCCGGAGCTGGGCGCGGACCTGCTCGGCGTCGCGCGGGGCGGCGAGCCGCAGCCCGGGGACGACCTGGAGGATCGACATGTCCCACATGCCGTTGTGGGAGGCGCCGTCGGTGCCGGTGACACCGGCCCGGTCCAGGACGAAGGTGACGCCGCACCGGTGCAGGGCCACGTCCATCAGGACCTGGTCGAAGGCGCGGTTGAGGAAGGTGGCGTACACCGCGAAGACGGGGTGCACCCCGGCGTGGGCGAGGCCGGCGGCGGAGACCGCGCCGTGCTGCTCGGCGATGCCGACGTCGTAGACGCGCTCGGGGAAGGCCTTGGCGAACCTGTCCAGACCGACCGGCTGGAGCATGGCGGCGGTGATGGCGACGACGTCCTCGCGCTCCCGGCCGATCCGGACCATCTCGTCGCCGAAGACGGAGGTCCAGTCGGCGCCGGAGGTGGAGATGGGCAGGCCGGTGTCGGGGTGGATCCTGCCGACGGCGTGGAAGCGGTCGGCCTCGTCCTGGAGGGCGGGCTGGTAGCCGCGGCCCTTCTCGGTGAGGCAGTGCACGATGACCGGGCCGCCGAAGCGCTTGGCGCGGGTGAGCGCGGACTCCAGGGCCTCGATGTCGTGGCCGTCGATGGGGCCGACGTACTTGAGGCCGAGGTCCTCGAACATGCCCTGCGGGGCGATGAAGTCCTTCAGGCCCTTCTTGGCGCCGTGCAGGGTGTCGTAGAGGGGGCGGCCGACGACGGGGGTGCGCTCCAGGAGGTCCTTGGTGCGGGCCAGGAAGCGCTCGTAGCCGTCGGTGGTGCGCAGGGTGGCCAGGTGGTTGGCGAGACCGCCGATGGTGGGCGCGTAGGAGCGCTCGTTGTCGTTGACGACGATGACGAGGGGGCGGTCCTTGGCGGCGGCGATGTTGTTCAGCGCCTCCCAGGCCATGCCGCCGGTGAGCGCGCCGTCGCCGATGACCGCGACCACGTGGCGGTCGTCACGGCCGAGCACCTGGTTGGCCTTGGCGATGCCGTCGGCCCAGCCGAGGACGGTGGAGGCGTGGCTGTTCTCGATGACGTCGTGCTCGGACTCGGCCTGCGAGGGGTAGCCGGAGAGGCCGCCGCGCATCTTCAGCTTGGAGAAGTCCTGGCGTCCGGTGAGCAGCTTGTGCACGTAGGACTGGTGTCCGGTGTCCCAGAGGACCTTGTCGGCCGGGGACTCGAAGACCCGGTGGAGGGCGATGGTGAGTTCCACCACGCCCAGGTTGGGGCCGAGGTGGCCGCCGGTCTTGGAGACGGCGTCGACGAGGAAGGCGCGGATCTCCCCCGCCAGCCGGTTCAGCTCCTCCGGGCTGAGCCGGTCCAGATCGCGCGGTCCCGTGATGCGGGTCAGCAGCGGCACCCGTGCCTCCTTGCAGTAGAGCTGTTGCCGGGCCAGTCGAGTCTAATGTTCCGCTGCGGCGGAACGAGTCCGGACGGTGCGTTGTACATCACTCGTTCGGCTGTACCCAAGGGTGGCCTCTCCTACGTCACCCCGGGTCTTCTTTCCGGATAGTCGGTGCGTCCACGGCGAGGAGCTGAACGCCTACGTTCACTCAACGCAATGATTCGATCACATTGGTTCGAAAGTGACCATATGGCCACAGGCCGGGATGACGATCCGACGGATGGCCGCACTTGCGCCCGGACGCCCCTCCCGTCTCCGGCACCCACCGCGGCGAGGGCGCGGACGGCACGCCTCCGTCCGCGGGAGGAGGGCCGCCGCAGACCGGGGCCGCGCCCCCCGGAACGCCCCTTGGGAACCTCTTTACCCAGGTGGTCCAGTGCCGTGGACGGCACGTGACGCGGGCCGGAAACGGGTGCGGGAAACGAATTGGTCTAGTCCCTTTCTGGTCCAGACCATTGCGTGCGCCGGTTCCCCGACGATATTCCCGTAGTCATCAACGCCCCAGCACGGCATGGGAATTGATACACACCCCACACACACCGGGACTGACATGAGACGCATGCGCTCCTTCCGCGCCGCCCTGACCGCGGCCGCCACCACGGCGGCCGCCGTCGGCCTCGCGCTGACGGGCACGAACACGGCCCAGGCGGCGACCCCCCTGCCCGACCGGGTCTTCGCGCCCTACTTCGAGGCGTGGACGGGCGAGAGCCCCGCCGCGCTGTCCGCCCAGTCCGGCGCCAAGCACCTGACCATGGCGTTCCTGCAGACGGCCACCAAGGGCTCCTGCACGCCGTACTGGAACGGCGACAGCAGTATGCCGATCTCCCAGGCGACCTTCGGCCAGGACATCAAGACCATCCAGGCGGCCGGCGGCGACGTCATCCCGTCCTTCGGCGGCTACACCGCCGACACCACCGGCACCGAGATCGCCGACAGCTGCACCGACGTCGCGCAGATCGCCGAGGCGTACAAGAAGGTCATCACGACCTACGACGTCACCCGCCTCGACATGGACATCGAGATCGACGCGCTGGACAACACCGCGGGCATCGACCGCCGCAACAAGGCGATCAAGCAGGTCCAGGAGTGGGCCGCCGCCAGCGGACGCCCCCTGCAGATCTCGTACACCCTGCCGACGACCACCAGCGGTCTCGCGCAGAACGGTGTCGCCCTGCTGCGCAACGCCGTCTCCAACGGCACCAAGGTCGACGTCGTGAACCTCATGACCTTCGACTACTACGACAACCAGCAGCACGACATGGCCCGGGACACCCAGACCGCGGCCCAGGGCCTGCGCAACACCCTCGGCCAGCTCTACCCGGGCAAGACCGACAAGCAGCTCTGGGCGATGGTCGGCATCATCGAGATGATCGGTGTCGACGACTTCGGTCCGGCGGAGACCTTCACCCTGGCCAACGCCCGCACGGTCTACGACTGGGCGGTCGCCAAGGGCATCAACACCCTGTCCTTCTGGGCCCTGCAGCGCGACAACGGCTCCTGCGCGGGCAGCGCCGCCCGGGACGACTGCTCCGGCATCCAGCAGCAGACGTGGGACTTCTCCCGCATCTTCTCGCAGTTCACCGGCGGCTCCACCACGCCGGCCAACGACTTCTCCGTCGCCCTCACCCCGGCCTCCGGCTCGGTGACCGCGGGCTCCTCCGCCACCGCCACCGTGAAGACCGCGGTGACGGCGGGCACGGCGGAGAACGTCCAGCTCACCGTGAGCGGCGCCCCGGCCGGGGTCACCGCCTCGCTGAGCCCCGCGTCGGTCACCGCGGGCGGGTCCTCCACGCTCACCCTGGCCACCACCGCGCAGGCCGTCTCGGGCACCTACACCGTCACCGTCACGGGCACCAGCCCGTCCGGCAGCCACAGCGCCTCGTACACGCTGACGGTCACCGGCGGCAACGGCAACCAGTGCACCACGCCGCCGTGGTCCTCGGGCACCGTCTACACCGGCGGCCAGACCGTCTCCCACAAGGGCCACAACTGGAAGGCCAAGTGGTGGACGACCGCCGAGGAGCCCGGCACCACCGGCCAGTGGGGCGTGTGGCAGGACCTCGGCGCCTGCTGACCTCCCCCGGCACACCCCTCCTGCGGCCCTCCGCGGCCGGGCGGTCCTGATCCGGTCCCACCCCCGGGGGGTGGGACCCGTGACCGCCGACGAGAACGGGTCCGCCCGTCCGCCCACCCACCGTGGGCGGACGGGCGGACCCGTCTCCGTCTTCCCCGCCGCGCGGGCGCCCGGCCCGGCCGCGACGCGCGCGAGGCCGGGCCGGGCCGGGCCGGAGGGGCGACGGACCGGACGGGCGCCGGGTCTGGTCAGGCGCGGCCGGCCGTCCGCTGCGTCCTGCGGGTGACCGCGTCGATCACGACGGTCGCCAGCAGCACCCCGCCGGTGATCATGTACTGGACCGGTGAGGCGATGCCCTCCAGGGCCAGGCCGTACTGGATCGAGACGATGACCATCACCCCGAGCAGCGCGTCCCAGGTGCGGCCCCGGCCGCCGAACAGCGACGTACCGCCGATCACGGCCGCGGCGATGACGTTCATCAGGAACTCCCCGGTGCCCGCGCCCTGGTTGGCGGCGGTGATCTTCGAGGCGGTGAAGAGGCCGCCGATCGCGGCGAAGGTCCCGGCGACCGCGAAGACCGAGACGCGCACCCACTCCACGTCGACACCGGCCCGGCGGGACGCCTCCACGCTGCCGCCGAGCGCGTGCACCCTGCGGCCGTAGGCGGTGCGGCGCAGCACGAAGTCGGTGAGCAGCAGGAAGCCGAGGAAGATCACCACGGCCAGGGGCAGCCCCTTGTACTGGTTGAAGACGTACGCCACGGCGAAGGCCAGGACGGCCAGCAGCGCCGTGCGGACGGCGGTCTCGGCCGGCGGCCGGGAGGGCAGCCCGGCGGCGGCCCGGCGGCGGTTGTCCAGGAAGGTGACCAGGAAGTACCCGGCGGTCACGGCGAGCGCCAGCCCGTAGGCGGCGGCCACGTCGCCGAAGTAGTGGCCGGTGAGCCCGGCGACCAGGCCCTCCGGATCCAGGTTGACGGTGCCGCTGCTGCCGAGGATCTGGAGCATGAAGCCCTGCCAGAACAACAGCCCGGCCAGGGTCACGGCGAAGGCCGGGACGCCGACCCTGGCGAAGAAGAAGCCGTGCAGGGCGCCGGCCGCGGTGCCGGTGAGCACGGCCAGCACCAGCGCGGGCGCCTCGGGCATCCCGTGGGTGACGCTCAGCACGGCGAAGGTGGCGCCCGCGACGCCGCTGACCGAGCCGACCGAGAGGTCGATCTCGCCGAGCAGCAGCACGAAGACGATGCCGACGGCGATCAGGCCGGTGCCGACCATGGCGACCGACATGTCGGAGAAGTTTCCGGCGGTGAGGAAGTTGCGGTTCAGGGCGGTGAAGACGGCCCAGATGACCAGCAGCCCCACGACGACCGGCAGCGAGCCCAGGTCTCCGGCCCGCATCCGACGGCCGAACTCGCCCAGGTAGCCCGCGAGTCCGCGCTCGCGCACCAGCAGCCGGGGGTCGGCGGGGGGCACCGTCGCGGGGGCGGTCCCGGGGTCCGGCGCGGGGGCCCCGGCGCCGGCGGTGGTCTCGGCGGGGGTGCCGGCGGGGGCGTCCGAGGGAGTTTCGGCGGAGGCGTCGGCGGGGGGCTCGGTCGGGGTGCCGGCGGGGGTGCCGGTCCGGTCGGTGGTCATGTCCGTATCTCCCCGTGGCTGCGGGCCGCACGACGGGTCACGGCGTTGTCCGTGGCCCCGGTGATGGCGGAGACGATCTCTTCCTGCGAGGTCGCGCCGACCTCGAACACCCCGTTGTTGCGGCCCAGTCGCAGCACGGCGACCCGGTCGGCCACCGCCCGCACGTCGGCCATGTTGTGGCTGACGAGGAGGACCGCGTGACCGCGCTCGCGCAGCCGCTCGACGAGGTCGAGGACCTGCGCCGTCTGTTCGACGCCGAGGGCGGCGGTCGGCTCGTCGAGGATCACCAGCCGGGGCTCGCCCAGCAGCGACCGGGCGATGGCCACGACCTGGCGCTGGCCCCCGGAGAGGGCGGCGACCGGGACGCGCACGCTGGGGATGCGGATCGACAGCGTGTCCAGCAGTTCCCGGGAACGGCGCTCCATCTCCACCTCGTCCAGGAGGCCGCGTTTGCGCAACTCCCGTCCCAGGTACAGGTTTCCGACCACATCGATGTTGTCGCAGAGCGCGAGGTCCTGGTAGACGGTCGCGATGCCGAGGTCGCGGGCGTCGTGCGGTCTGCCGATCGTGACCCGTTCGCCCTCCCACTCGATGGAGCCCCCGTCGATGGGGTGCACACCGGCGATCGTCTTCACCAGCGTGGACTTCCCGGCGCCGTTGTCGCCGACCAGGGCGACCACTTCACCCGCGTGGACCTCCAACTCGACGTCGGTGAGCGCCTGGACGGCACCGAATCGCTTGGAGATCCCGCGCAACGCCAGCACGGGCGCAGCGGACACGTGAACCATCTCCTTCGCCGCCTGCTCGGCGGGAGGTCGCGGACGTTCGGGGGACGTTCCGTCCGGCGCCCCGCGGGGCGGCGTTCCGGACCGCCGGGGACGCGAGGGGCGGGCTCCGCCCCGCGGGGCCGTCGGAGCCGTCGGGACGCGGGGCGGGCCGGAGGGGACCGCGCGGGCCGCCCGGTCCGGCGTTCCCCCACGCACGGGGGCGGACCGGGTCGGGTCCGGCTACTTCAGGCCGATCCTGTCGCAGGCGGCCCGGTACCTGCCCGCGCAGATCTCGTCGAGGGTGTAGAAACCCTCCTTGACCACGGTGTCCTTGATGTTGTCCGCGGTCAGCGAGACGACCGGGACGAGGACCGTGGGCACGCCCTTGGTGGTGGCGCTGTCGGCGGTGCCCGTGGCGATGGAGTCCAGCGGCTTGCCCTGGGCGAGCGCGACGGCCATCTCGGCGGCGGCCTCCGCCTCCTGCGGGTAGGACTTGTAGACGCTCATGTACTGCTCACCGGCGACGATCCGCTGCACACCGGCGAGTTCGGCGTCCTGCCCGGTGACCGGGACGTCGGCGATCCCGGCGGCCTTCAGCGCGGTGATGACACCGCCCGCCATGCCGTCGTTGGCGGAGTAGACGCCGACGATGCCGTCCTTGCCGAGGGCGGAGATGGCGCCCTCCATGTTGGCGTTGGCGTTCTCCGGCTTCCACTCCTTGGTGTCGTACTCGCGGCCGATCGTCACCTTGCCGTCGAGCACGGCGTGGGCGCCCTCCTTGAACTGGGCGGCGTTCGGGTCGGTGGAGGAGCCGTTCATCATCACGATCCGGCCCCTCCCGGCCCTGTCGCCGAGCGCCTTCAGCAGGGCCTCGCCCTGCGTCCGGCCGACGGTGACGTTGTCGAAGGAGGTGTAGGCGTCGATCGGGCCCTCGGCCAGCCGGTCGTAGGCGACGACGTGGATGCCCGCGTCCTTGGCCTTCCTGACCGAACCGGCGATGGCCCTGGAGTCCACGGCGTCCACGACCAGGACGTCGACCTTGTTGGTGACCATGGTGTCGACCTGCTGCGCCTGGAGCGTGGCGTCCTGCTTGGCGTTGGAGTACACCACCGTGCCCTTGTTGTCCGTCAGCTCCTTGACCTTCTTCTCCACCAGGGGCTTGTCGAACTTCTCGTAGCGCGCGGTCTGGTTCTCCGGCAGCAGGAGGCCGATGGTGATCCGGCCGTCCGTACGCGAGGGGGCGTCGGACGTCTTCGCCCGGTCGCCGGACTCCTTGGCACTGCCGCAGGCGGCGAGTGAGACGGCCATGGCGGCGACGGCGACGGTGACAGCGGCACGACGCATGCGCGTGTTCACTTCCCTGACCTCCTGACGTGGCCGCGTCGTTGCGGCCGGTGGGGGTGCCCGGAAGTCAACTCGTCAGTAGCTTCGGCGTCAAGAAGTAAACACCGAACGGGACGGCGAGGTTCCCGGTGTTCCTCAAGTGAAGACCGGAGCCCCGGTGGGGACGGTTCCGGCCGCGGTTCCGTCCAGGAGCGTCGAGTCGCCCACCTCCCCGAGGGCCAGCGCCAGCGCCCCGAGCACCTCGGCCCGGCCGCCGAGCGCCCCCGGCAGCAGCGCGAGTTGACGCGCGGCGCTGGGGATGGCGTAGCGGCCGACGGATTCCCTGATCGGGCCGAGCACCAGTTCGCCCGCCTCCGCGAGGTCCCCGCCGAGCACCACCCGGCTGGGGTTGAGCAGGTTGCAGAGGCTCGCGACCCCGCTGCCGATGTGCCGGCCGACGTCCGCGATCACCCGGCGGCAGCCCGCGTCGCCGTCGCGGGCGAGGCGGACGACGTCCTCCATGGTCAGGTCGTCGCCGTGGCTCGGCCGCAGCAGCGGCAGCACGTAGCGGGCGGAGGCGAAGGTCTCCAGGCAGCCCCGGTTCCCGCAGCGGCAGACCGGGCCGGACTCGTCCAGGGTGATGTGCCCGATCTCCCCCGCCGTGCCGCCCGGCCCCCGGTAGATGGCGCCGTTGATGACCAGACCGGCGCCGACCCCGCTGGCCACCTTGATGTACGCCAGGTCCCGCACCCCCCGGCCGCTGCCCCAGACCAGCTCGCCCAGGGCCCCGAGGTTGGCGTCGTTGTCCACGTGCACCGGGACGCCGAGCCGTCCGCGCAGTTCCTCGGCCGGACGGGCGCCGCCCCAGCCCGGCAGTATGGCGGTCGATCCCAGGGTGCCGGACTCCACGTCGATCGGGCCGGGCACCCCGACGCCCACCCCGGCGATCTTGGACCGGTCGACCCCGGTGGCGTCGACCAGCCGGCCGATCAGCCGCTCGGCCCGGACGAGGCCCTGCGCGGCGGAGGAGTCGACGTCCAGCGGCTCGGCCTCCTCGGCCAGCACCTGGTGGGCGAGGTTGCCGAGGGCGACGCGCAGATGGGTGTGGCCGAAGTCGACCCCGACCACGATGCCGGCGTCACCGCTCAGCGAGACGTTGCGTGCCCGCCGCCCGCCGGCGGAGGTCGGGGTGACCTCGACGGTGCCGCGTTCCTTCAGTTCCCGGACGATGTTGGAGACGGTCGCGGCGGACAGCCCGGTGGTGCGCGCGATCTCCGCCTGGGTGAGGGAGCCCGCCAGCCGGACCGCCCGGACGACGCGTTCCAGGTTGGCTCGGTGCAGCGACGACTGCGACCCGGGAGTCTCCACGACGACCTCCTGCGCGGGACCGCTCCGACGGGTCCCGTCCTCTGTCAAACCAGTGAACCCCAAGCTGAGCCGTTCGGGTCGCCTTCCGTCAAGAGGTTGATCCACTCGCGGGTTCCCGCGCCACCCGGCCCCACACGCACGTCATGCCGCCCCCGGGGTTCCGGGGACGGCATGGGCGGGAGGTGCGGTGGGGCCGGGGGCCGCGGAGGCCGGGTCCCGTGCGGGGCGGCCGGGCGGCCGGACCCGTGCGGGGCGGCCGGGCTCCGTGCCGGGTCCCGGCGCGGGCGCTACTTCAGGGCGCCCGCGGTGAGGCCCTGGACGACCTGGCGCTGGAAGATGATGTACGCGGCCAGCACCGGCAGCATCGCCATCACCAGTCCGGCGAACAGTCCGCCCCAGTCGCCCTTGTAGCCCTGGCTGACCGCGAGCTGGACCAGGCCCTGGGTCAGGACGTGCTTGTCCGGCTCGGTGTTCAGCACGGTGGGCAGCATGTACTGGTTCCACTGGCCCAGGAAGTTGAAGATGCCGACGCTGATCAGGCCGGGCTTGGCCATCGGCAGCATCACCTGGAAGAACGTCCGGGTGTGCGAGGCGCCGTCGACGAACGCCGCCTCCGCGACCGAACTGGGCAGGCTCCGGAAGAACCCGGTGAGGAAGAACACCGTGAACGGGAGCGAGTAGGCGATGTAGACGAGGATCAGGCCGTGGATGGTGTTCAGCAGCCCCATGCCGTCCACGACGTAGAACAGCGGCACCAGCGCCAGCATGATCGGGAAGCTCATGCCGCCGATGAACAGGTAGTAGATGAAGCGGTTGCCCGGGAACTCGAACCGGGCGAGCACATAGGCCGCCATGGAGCCGAGCACCAGGGTGCCGACCAGCGAACCGGCCACCACCAGGATGGTGTTGAGGAAGTACTCGCTCATATGGGCCTGGGACCAGGCCCGCGACCAGTTCTCGAAGTGCAGCCGGTCCGGCAGCGACCAGGGCGAGCCCATGATCGAACCGTCGTCCTTGAAGGAGGTCATCACCGCCCAGACCAGCGGCATGCCGACCATGATGGCCCAGATGACCAGCACCCCGTGGGAGAAGACGTTGAGGACGCTGCCCTCGCTCTTCTGCTTCGGGGCGGGGGCGCCGGGCGCCGGGATGCTGCGGGCGGGCGCACCGGGCTCGGCCGGTACGGGGGCGGGGGTCTCGGTCGTCTTCATGGTCAGAACTCCAGCCGCTCGCGCCGGCCCAGCCGCATCACGATGGCGGCGAAGGCCAGGGTGACGACGAGCAGGGCGACGCCGATCGTGGTGGCGTAGGCGGCCTGACCGTCACGGAACGCCTTCTGGTACACGTACAGGACCATGACGGTGGTCGAGTAGTCGGGTCCGCCGGGGCCCATCGTCATGATCTGCACGACGGCGAAGGACTCGGCACCGAGCGCGAGGATCCCCATGTAGACCCAGCCGGACTGCACGGTGTCCCAGAGCAGCGGCAGGGTGATCTTGAAGAAGGTCTCGGCCCGGCTCGCGCCGTCCAGCAGCGCCGCCTCGTACAGCTCCGCCGGGATGGAGGCCATGCCCGCGGAGAACAGCACCACGAAGAAGCCGACGGTGGACCAGACCAGCACCAGCATGACGCACCAGAGCGCCAGCTTCGGGCTGCCCAGCCAGTCCGGCAGGCTGTCCGGGCTCACTCCGGCTCCCCGCAGGGCGGAGTTGAGCGCGCCGCCGTTCGGGTTGTAGGCGAACTGGAACAGCAGGGCGACGATCGCGATGGAGAGCACCTGCGGGAAGAAGTACACGATCTTGTAGAAGCCGGAGCCCCGGACACCGGTGATCGCCGGTCCGCCGCGGCGGCGACGGCCGCCCACGTTGATCATGTAGGAGAGGAAGAGCGCCAGGCCGAGGGTCACCAGCGGCACCAGCAGGGCGAACATCACGCTGTGCTGCAACGACTTCCAGAAGATGGAGTCGTCGAACATCCGTGAGTAGTTGTCGAATCCGACCATGCGGAACTCGGGACTGAGCCCCGTCCAGTCCGTGAACGAGTAGTAGATGGACTGGATGAACGGCCAGATGACGAAAAGCGCGTACAGCCCCAGGGGTACCGCCAGGAACCCCACGATGAACCGGTACTTGCCGTGCTGCATTGCTACCGACCCCGATCTGCGCGCGGGTGGCGCCGCCGCGGCCCGGCCGGCCGGTGAGGGACGGCCGGGCCGCGGTGACGCGTGCTCACTGGTGCTTGTAGTGCTTGATCGAATCGTCCTTGGCCGCCTCGTCGGCGAACTTCTGGATCTTCTTGATGGTCTCGGCCGGGGTGAGGCGGCCGGCCATCATCTCGCCCAGACAGGCGGTGCCGATCTTCTCCTTCTGGAGCTGCACGTACCAGTCCTGCATCCGCGGGTTGACCACGTTGGTCTTGGCCAGTTCCAGGGCCTCGACACCGGACTTGAGGCCCGGGGTCAGCTCGATGCCCTCGGTGGCCTCCTTGCCGTTCAGCGCGGTCAGCGACTTCACCTTGGCGGTGAAGCTCTTGGAGGACTCACGGCTGAGCATGATGCGCAACTGCTCCATGCCGCCGGGGGCGTTGGCCGCCTTGGCGGGCACGATGAAGGGCTCGCCGCCGGAGGCCCAGATGGTGCCGAACGGCATCTTGTCGCTGGAGTCGATGCCGGGCGGGGCCGACACCGCGAGGTCGAAGTCGGCGGGCATGACGTTCGCCGACTCGTTCTCGACCCAGGAGCCGTTCGGGATGAACAGCGCCTGGCCCTTGGCCCACGCGGTCTGCGACTGGATGTGGTCCAGGCCGGGGGTGCCCCTGAGGATGTGGCCGTCCTTGTAGAGCTGGTACCAGGCGTCGAAGACCGTCTTGACCGCCGGGTGCTTCCAGGCGTTCGGCTCCAGGTTGTCGATCGCGTCCAGCACCTCGACGCCGCCGACCTTGGCGATCATCGGGGAGAGCGAGAAGGGGATGTAGTACGGGTACTTGCCGGCGTAGGTCCAGCCGGCCATGCCCTTCTTCTTCGCCTTCTTGCAGACGGCGATCATGTCGTCCCAGTTCTGGGGGTACTCGGTGTCGAGCGAGTCCAGGGCCTTCTGGGAGTACCAGTTGCCGTACACCGTGTAGGCGTAGTAGAGGATCCAGACCTTCTCGCCGTCGAACTGGCCCATCTCGACGATGCCGGGGCGCAGTGTGTCCCGGACCGTCTTGCTGGGGTCGTCGATGGACGGGGCGTCCAGCAGCGGGGTGAGGTCGGCGAGCTGGTTCTTGCCGACCAGGACGCCCATGTCCATCTGCTCGGCACCGGAGTTGTCGATCAGGTCCGGCGGGTTGCCGCCGTTGAAGCGCGGCTGCAGCGTCGACTGGATCTTCTGGGTGGGGGTGAACTTCACCGTGGCCTTGGGGTAGGCCTTCTTGTAGATCTTGATGGCGTCCTCGGCGTACTCCTTGCCGAAGCCGCCGTCGAACAGGACGAAGTCCAGCTTGGCGCTCTCGTTCACCGCCAGCGGGTTCTTTTCGGACTTCTCGCCCGCCTCGGCCTTCTTCTGGTCGCTTCCGCCGCTGCTCGCACAGGCGGACAGGAAGCCCATGGCCGGTACGGAGACCAGACCGAGTGCGGCGGACCGCTTGATCAGATCGCGGCGGCCGACGCCGGCTCCGTTGTACTCGGCAGGTGTGGGATCGATCCCCATGCTCAAGTCCTCGCCTTCTCCAGGACTCAGGCGGTGTACCGGAGATCCTCCCGGGCACCGCGATCGGGTCACGCTGGGTCATGCAGGAAGTGCTGGTGCTGCTGAATCGGGTGCGCTTGCGGTTCCCCCCGCGATGCCCCGGTGGCCGACAGGTATAGTCCACTTCCCGCTGGCGGAGCAAGATCGAAAGCAAGGTTGCCGGTACGTCTTTTCCGAGTTGAGACCTGGCGGAAATATGAACGAGGGCGGAACCGACTGGGGGAAAATCCACTCCACCCACCCCCCGGCTCGACGCCTCACACACTTGCTACCGACGGTCACACCAGACCTGAACGGGACCTTCACGAGGTGTTCGACAACGTTGTCCCCATGTACGCGGAGTGAGCGCTTCCGGGTGGGCCGGGGTGGCCCCGGAGGGGTCCGGCGGGCCCTCCCGGCGGGCTCCCGGCCTGCTGGCGCCCCCTTTCCCCGGAACGCCGGAGAGGGCGGCGGGGCGGGCCCCGCCCCGCCTCCCGAAGGGCGCCGGGACGGGGTGGCGCGCCCCCGGAACGGAGGCCGCGGAACCCCCGGCGAGCGGTGCGCCGGGCCCCGCCGGAAGGGCCCCTCACGCCCGGGAGAGGGGCCGCTCCGGGGCTCGGAGGGGGTGCCGGATGCCTGGTTCACATCTCTTGGCGCGGCCGGAATGGCCCTCTTGACGACTGAAAACGATCGAATCTCGCCACTTCCTGACTGATCTTGGTCGTGTCGCGTGGGGGAGCGGGGCACTTCGATACAAAGCCGATGGCTTCCCGATGCCTCTTCGATGGGTATTCGATGGCTGTTCTCCACGGCTCCGGGGCGTCTTCGGGTGGCCTTCGGGGGCGATTCGGGGGGGGTGCTCCGTGGGCCCGGGGGGCTGTTGGAGGTGCCTCCGAGGGGCGCTCGGCCGCTTCTCCGGGGCGGTGCGGGGCCCTACGGGGTACCGCCGAGCGCCGGTTCGGGTTGTGCCGAGGGGCCGGTTCGGGACCTGCCGACGGGGCGGGGGCAGGGCCGGAGCGGGGGCGGGGCCGGGGCGGGCTTCGCGTCGCGCACGGCGAGAGCCTGACACGAGGCTCCGAGAAGCACTCCGTGGTGCCTTCAAGGGGCCCTTGGGGAGGGCCCGATGCGCGGCGCCGGGGTGTGGCGCCGGGCGGCGAACGCGGGTTCCGGAGCCGGGGTGGACCCGGGGCGCACCCCGGGACGGCGCGCGGCCCCGGGGCGCGCGGGCAGCCACAGGCGGCCGATGGCGGACGTGGGGCGGCGCACGGCCCCGGGGGAGGCGGCGCTCTGCCGAGGGCGGCACTGGCGCGCTAGGAGAGGCTCAACGGGCCGATGCGGCAGGGGCAGTGGGGCGGTTCGGGTGGCGGCCGGCCGGGGGACCGGAGGGTGGCGGCGGGCCTGCGGGTCGGAGCCTGGCGGCGGGCCGAGCGCGTTCGGTGGGGCGCCACGGCCGGAGAGGCAACCCGCCGCGCCCGGTGAGCCATTGGGGGCATCTCTTCGGGCGGGCGCCAGGACCCTCGGACGAGCGGGGCCCGGCAGGATGCCCCGCCCCCGTTATGTTTTTCGCGGTCCTGCAATGGGGCCGCTGGCCTCCGGGTCCGGTATGACTTTTGCCCCCTGTCGAAGGGATGACCTGGGGGGTGGTGTCGCCGGGCCCGGGAAGTGTCGTCGGAGACGCTGATCAGAGGTCCGGCCACCGTCCGGTCCGGCGCAATGCCGGGCGGTTCGCGGGCGGCAGGTCTGCATGACGTGCATGCGCGAGCACGACACCACTGCCGGGGCCGGCACGCACAACTCGCCTGGAGAGGCGCGATGTTCGAGATCGAAGACGTGGGCGTGTTCCTGGGCCTGGACGTCGGCAGGACCACTCACCACGGCCACGGACTCACCCCTGGCGGGAAGAAGGTCTTCGACAAGCCCCTGCCCAACAGCGAGCCCAAACTGCGGGCCGTGTTCGACCGGCTGGCCGCGAAGTTCGGCACCGTCCTGGTCATCGTGGACCAGCCCGCCTCCATCGGCGCCCTCCCGCTGACCGTCGCCCGCGACGCGGGCTGCCGCGTCGCCTACCTGCCCGGACTTGCCATGCGGCGGATCGCCGACCTCTACCCCGGCGAGGCCAAGACCGACGCGAAGGACGCCGCCGTGATCGCGGACGCGGCCCGCACCATGCCGCACACCCTGCGTTCGCTGGAACTGGCCGACGAGATCACCGCCGAACTGACCGTGCTGGCCGGCTTCGACCAGGACCTCGCCGCCGAGGCCACCCGCACGTCCAACCGGATACGCGGTCTGCTCACCCAGTTCCACCCCAGCCTGGAACGCGTCCTCGGCCCGCGCCTGGACCACCAGGCCGTCACCTGGCTGCTGGAGCGCCACGGCTCCCCGGCCGCCCTGCGCAGAGCCGGACGCCGCAGACTCGTCGAACTGATCCGGCCCAAAGGCCCGCGCATGGCCCAGCGGCTGGTCGACGACGTCTTCGACTCGCTCGACGAGCAGACCGTCGTGGTCCCGGGCACCGGCACCCTGGACATCGTCGTCCCCTTTCTGACCGCTTCGCTCGCCGCCGTGCACACCCAGCGCCGGGCCATGGAAGCCCGGATCAATGCCCTGCTGGAGGCCCACCCTCTTTCCCCGGTCCTGACATCGATGCCCGGCGTCGGCGTCAGGACCGCCGCCGTCCTGCTGGTCACCGTCGGCGACGTCACCGGCTTCCCCACCGCCGCCCACCTCGCCTCCTACGCCGGCCTCGCCCCCACCACCAGGCAGTCGGGCACCTCCATCCACGGCGAACACGCACCCCGGAGCGGCAACCGGCAGCTCAAACGCGCCATGTTCCTCTCCGCCTTCGCCTGCATGAACGCCGACCCCGCCTCCCGCACCTACTACGACAAGCAACGAGCCCGCGGCAAGACCCACACCCAGGCCCTCCTCCGCCTCGCCCGCCAGCGCATCAGCGTCCTGTTCGCCATGCTCCGAGACGGCACCTTCTACGAACCCCGCACACCGAAGGACGTCGCACTCGCCGCATAACCCCAGCAACACCGAACCACCCCAAACCCGACAGGGGCGCCTTGACGAACGACATAGAGGCACCCCCGAGGCCGCACGGTGGCGCGAGCCCGCCGACAAGCACATCGCGGACCTGACGTACGACAGCCCGATCCTCGCCAACCGCCGTGCCGCCCACGATCCCGCCCGCGCCCGCGCCTTGGCCCGGGCCCGCGAGGAGAGGGAGCAGCAGGCGAAAGACCCAAGGCAACTGCATCGGCCGGCCGCGGCCCCCGGGGGTCGGATCCCGGAGTTCAGTCCGCCGGGGGTTCGTCGGCGATGAGGTCAAGGAGCTGGTCGGCGGTGAGGGCGGCGAGGTCGACGGAGTGGTCCGCGCGCACGAGCCGTGCCGTCGTCTGCTCGGTGGAGAGCTGCCGGGCTCGTTCGATGAGTTCGCCGGCGCGGCGCCGCTTGCGGATACGATCGGCGATGTCTGCGACCGCGAGCACGGCAGAGGGAACGGACAGGAGCAGTGACGTCACCGCCACAAAGTCGACGCCCTTGGTGTCCGGGCGGGTCACCGTTGCGGCAGGCGGGAGGGCATGGGCCGGGTGGCCCCAGTCGGCGGTGACCGCCGCGATGCTCTCCCGGGCGGCGTCGGCCCCGGGGCCGGCAATCTCGATGATCATGATTCCTCGTCTTCGTCGTCGATGGTTTCCATGAGCTCGTCGGCCTGGGCCACGATGCCTGCTGCACCGATCACGGAAGCAGCGGCCCGGCACGTCCGGAGCACCTGTCGGGCCTGGGCGTGGACGCCTCTGGCCAGCAGGACCTGCCCCAGGCGGATCCCGACGACCGCGATGCCGTCAGCCCGTTGCAGTTGCTCGAAGAGCCGGAATGAGCGGACCAGCCTCGGCTCCGCTGCTTGACGATCCTGACGGCTCAGGTCGATCCGGGCAAGATCCCAGCTGGCTGCTGCGATGCCGTCGATATCGCCGAGCTGCTCGTTGACCTCCAGGCGCTTCAGCTGCAGTTCAACGGCCTCCTCGACCTCCCCGCGCCGCTCCAGGATGTCCGCGATCTGCCCCCGGGTGATCGCGGCGGAGCGGGTGTCGCCGATCCGCTCGTACTCCGGCAGTTCGATCTCGTTGCGGATCCGCAGTGCTTCCTCGACCTCCCCGCGCCGCTGCAGGACGTCCGCGATCTTCCCCCAGGTGACCGCAGCCTCGCGGGTGTCGCCGACCCGCTCGAAGGCCGGCAGTTCGATCTCGTTGCGGATCCGCAGTGCCTCCTCGACCTCCCCACGCTGCTGCAGGACGTCCGCGATCCGACCCCAGGTGACCGCGGCGGAGCGGGTGTCGCCGATCCGCTCGTACTCCGGCAGCTGGACCTCGTGGCGGATCCGCAGTGCTTCCTCGACCTCCCCGCGCTGCTGCAGGACGTCCGCGATCTTCCCCCAGGTGACCGCAGCGGAGCGGCTGTCGCCGATCCGCTCGTACTCCGGCAGTTCGATCTCGTGGCGGATCCGCAGCGCCTCCTCGACCTCCCCACGCTGCTCCAGGACGTCCGCGATCTTCCCCCAGGTGACCGCAGCGGAGCGGCTGTCGCCGATCCGCTCGTACTCCGGCAGCTGGACCTCGTGGCGGATCCGCAGCGCCTCCTCGACCTCCCCACGCTGCTCCAGGACGTCCGCGATCTTCCCCCAGGTGACCGCGGCGGAGCGGCTGTCGCCGACCCGCTCGAAGGCCGGCAGCTGGACCTCGTGGCGGATCCGCAGCGCCTCCTCGACCTCCCCGCGCCGCTGCAGGACGTCCGCGATCTTCCCCCAGGTGACCGCGGCGGAGCGGCTGTCGCCGATCCGCTCGTACTCCGGCAGTTCGATCTCGTTGCGGATCCGCAGTGCCTCCTCGACCTCCCCGCGCCGCTCCAGGATGTCCGCGATCTGCCCCCGGGTGATCGCGGCGGAGCGGGTGTCGCCGATCCGCTCGTACTCCGGCAGCTGGACCTCGTTGCGGATCCGCAGTGCCTCCTCGACCTCCCCGCGCTGCTGCAGGACGTCCGCGATCTTCCCCCAGGTGACCGCAGCCTCGCGGGTGTCGCCGACCCGCTCGTACTCCGGCAGCTGGACCTCGTGGCGGATCCGCAGTGCCTCCTCGACCTCCCCACGCTGCTGCAGGACGTCCGCGATCTTCCCCCAGGTGACCGCAGCCTCGCGGGTGTCGCCGACCCGCTCGAAGGCCGGCAGTTCGATCTCGTTGCGGATCCGCAGTGCCTCCTCGACCTCCCCACGCTGCTCCAGGATGTCCGCGATCCGACCCCAGGTGATCGCGGCGGAGCGGGTGTCGCCGACCCGCTCGAAGGCCGGCAGTTCGATCTCGTTGCGGATCCGCAGCGCCTCCTCGACCTCCCCACGCCGCTGCAGGACGTCCGCGATCTGCCCCCAGGTGACCGCGGCGGAGCGGCTGTCGCCGACCCGCTCGAAGGCCGGCAGCTGGACCTCGTGGCGGATCCGCAGCGCCTCCTCGACCTCCCCGCGCTGCTGCAGGACGTCCGCGATCTTCCCCCAGGTGACCGCGGCGGAGCGGCTGTCGCCGATCCGCTCGTACTCCGGCAGCTGGACCTCGTGGCGGATCCGCAGTGCTTCCTCGACCTCCCCGCGCTGCTGCAGGACGTCCGCGATCTTCCCCCAGGTGACCGCAGCCTCGCGGGTGTCGCCGACCCGCTCGAAGGCCGGCAGTTCGATCTCGTGGCGGATCCGCAGCGCCTCCTCGACCTCCCCACGCCGCTGCAGGACGTCCGCGATCTTCCCCCAGGTGACCGCGGCGGAGCGGGTGTCGCCGATCCGCTCGTACTCCGGCAGTTCGATCTCGTGGCGGATCCGCAGTGCCTCCTCGACCTCCCCGCGCCGCTCCAGGATGTCCGCGATCTTCCCCCGGGTGATCGCGGCGGAGCGGGTGTCGCCGATCCGCTCGTACTCCGGCAGCTGGATCTCGTTGCGGATCCGCAGTGCTTCCTCGACCTCCCCGCGCTGCTGCAGGACGTCCGCGATCTGCCCCCGGGTGGCCGCAGCCTCGCGGGTGTCGCCGATCCGCTCGAAGGCCGGCAGCTGGATCTCGTTGCGGATCCGCAGTGCTTCCTCGACCTCCCCGCGCTGCTGCAGGACGTCCGCGATCTTCCCCCAGGTGGCCGCGGCGGAGCGGGTGTCGCCGACCCGCTCGAAGGCCGGCAGCTGGACCTCGTGGCGGATCCGCAGTGCTTCCTCGACCTCCCCGCGCTGCTGCAGGACGTCCGCGATCTTCCCCCAGGTGACCGCGGCGGAGCGGCTGTCGCCGACCCGCTCGAAGGCCGGCAGCTGGACCTCGTGGCGGATCCGCAGCGCCTCCTCGACCTCCCCACGCTGCTCCAGGACGTCCGCGATCTTCCCCCAGGTGACCGCGGCGGAGCGGCTGTCGCCGACCCGCTCGAAGGCCGGCAGCTGGACCTCGTGGCGGATCCGCAGCGCCTCCTCGACCTCCCCACGCTGCTCCAGGACGTCCGCGATCTTCCCCCAGGTGACCGCGGCGGAGCGGCTGTCGCCGACCCGCTCGAAGGCCGGCAGCTGGACCTCGTGGCGGATCCGCAGCGCCTCCTCGACCTCCCCGCGCCGCTCCAGGATGTCCGCGATCCGACCCCAGGTGATCGCGGCGGAGCGGGTGTCGCCGAGGTCGGTGAACAGTCGCTGGGCCTGGTGGAGCAGAGTCTCGGCCTGTCCGGTTTCGCCGCGGGTGATCAGGCGGTTGGCGTGGTCGTAGAGGACTGCCGCGCGGTCTGCGGGGTCGGTGAGCTGCTGGTTGGTCCGGATCTGCTGGATGGCGCGGTGCAGGAGGGCGTCGGCTCGGTCGCCTTCGCCGCTGGTGACGGCCGCGTCGGCGACAGCGCGCAGCAGGGTGAGGGGGACCGGGTGGTGGTGGCGGTCGAGGAGGGCGATGGCGTGGTGGCCGAATTCGGCGGCGTCGGAGGCCGGGCCCTGGCGCAGGGCGTGTACGGCCGTGGCGGCGCAGTCGGCGGTGATGGCGGGGTGGTCGGCGTCCTGTGCGAGGCGGGTCAGCTGCAGGTCCAGGTCGCCGTCGCGGGGGGTTTTGGGTGTGGGTCCGCCCCATCGGGTGTGGAGCGGTTCGACGGCCAGGGTGGCCAGGGCGGTGCGTTCGTCGTGGCTGAGGGGGGTCAGGTGTCCGGTGGCCAGGGCGTTGACGGCCACGGCGGCCACGGGCCGGTGGTAGCCGTCCGGGTAGGCGTCCAGGAGGCCGAGGCCGCGCAGGCGGGAGGCCGATCCGCCGACCGCTTCGGCGAGGGTGTCGACGACGGGCTGCGGGACGGGGAGGGTGAACAGGGTGCAGGCGCGCAGCAGGTCGCGGTTGGCGGGGCCGGCCTGCTGGAGGAGGGTGTCCAGGGCCAGGTTCTCCAGGAACGCGGCGAGGTCGGGGTCGTGGGCCGGGTCGCCCTGGCTCAGGTAGGCCTCCATCGCGGTGATGGCGGCCTCGGCGCGGGCCGGGTCGACCTGTTCGCCGTAGACCAGGCGCAGTCCGATGAGGTCCTGCAGTCCGGGGTTGCCGCGGCTGACGTCCATGGCGCGGCGGGCCAGTTCGGTCCGGTGGGCCAGTTCGGTGTCCGGTACCCGGTTCTCGGTGGTGGCGAGTTCCTGCTGGCGGCGGCGGAGCTTGTGCCGGGCCGCTCCGTGGAGCGGTCGGAGCTGGACCGGTTCCAGGCGGTTCTCCAGGCCGTCGAGGCCGAAGGTGTAGCGGCTGGTGAGCAGGAGCCGGCTGTCGGTGGCGGCCGGGTCGAATGCGGCAAGGACGTCGGCAAGCATCTCGGCGGCCCCGGCATGGACCCGGTGCGGGCCGTCGGGGTCGTCGGCCAGGACCTGTTCGAGGTCGTCGATGATCAGCAGGAGGGGCCTGCGCCCGCCCTCCGCCTGGGCGCACGGCCCGGCCAGCAGGTCGATCATGAGCGCCCGGAAGAGGTCCGGATGCTCGCGGACGTCGGCGCGCCTGTCCTTGACGAGGTTGCGGGCGTCGGGAATCCGGGCGACGGCCTCCTCGACGGCGTCGAGGACCGCCGCCCGGGTGTAGTCGCCGAACACGACCGCGACGGCCCAGTCCGGGAGGCGGTCGGCGATCCGGGCGGCCAGGCTCGACTTGCCCAGCCTGCCCTGCCCGTGGAGCAGCACGCCCCCCTTGTGCCGGCCGCGCAGGGCGCGCAGCGCCTGCTGCAGTTCCGGGCGTCGGCCGACGAACATCCCCGCGGCGGCGACCGGCAGCTGGTGCTTGCGGTCCAGGAACCTCGTGGTCGCGTGGTGCGCGGGCACCATCTGGCGCTTGACGGTGCCCGCGACGAGCGGGCCGCCGCCCGCGGGCCCCAGCCACAGCCGTGCCAGGTGCCAGTCGGCGCGCACGTGCTCGTCGGGGCACTCCAGCAGGCGGAGGCGGGCAGCGGCCACGGCCCCGGCCACCGCGACCCGGCGGCTGAGCTGGACGTACAGGTGCTCGGCGAAGAGGGTGGCGGTCCGGTCGCCGACCGAACCGTCCCAGCCGATGACCGCGGGGATCCCGGCGGCCACCAGCTCCGTGGCCAGCGAGTGCGCCACCGCTGCCCCCGGCCCGGCGTCCGGGGCACCGCGGCGCCCGGCGCCCGCGGGAAGGTGCCCGGCCACGTCCGCACCGGTCGCCGTCAGGCAGGCCGACACGAACGCCAGCCGAGGCGGGGGCGTCAGCAGGCCCACCAGCTCCTTCGCGCTGGTCGGACGCCCGTCCCCCAGGTCGTCCTCCAGTAGCAGGACCGGTGTGGCAGGCGCCTCGGGGTCCTTGCGCCAGTTGTTCAGCCCATGGCACGACAGATGGACCACCGGCATCCCGCCCAGTTCCGACAGCCGCAGACCCAGCTGCTCAGGGTCGCCCGAGTCCTCGACGACCAGGTCCAGGCTCGTCTCCCCGACAGCCCCCAGGACCGCCAGCTCCTCTGCCTCGAAGTCCAGTTCGCTCTGTCCTCGGGGCGCTGAGGCCATGAACGCGACCCCGAGCCGCTTGTCGTCCAGGGATCGCGTCGGCCCCGGGCGGCCGAGCCTGCGCACCACCGCGAACTGCTCGGCCTCCTCGGCCAGGAACCCGCCCCCGGGTTCGGCAAGCAGTTCGAAGGGGGCCCGCAGCAGGGCCCACTCCACGGCCGAGGGCCGCTTCGGCGCGCGAACCTCGAACAGCAGCGGCACCGGGGCCTCCTCCCGTAACCGCGTCAACAGCTGTCGGTCCCCGTCCAGCCACCGGTACAACTCCCGCCCCAGCGTGAGCAGTGCCGGCCGCTGGGAGCCGCCGCGGACCGTGTCCACATACCGGCCCGCGACGGCGGTCAGCCACGCGACATCAGGGTCCTGGAGCAACCTCCGGGAACCGAGCCCATCACCGTCGACGACGAGCTCGAACCCGCCGGCCTCCACAGTCAACCCAGTAATCACACGCCCCCCCGACGTCACATCCAGAGTCCTGCACCAGGACCACATCCCCGTCCATGCTGCCCCCTCGGTGGACGAGTTGAGCGTCGAACGCGGCATCTATCGGTCCGGCCGGACCTCAGAGGCAGCGCGAGGGCGTCCCGCCCCCGCCCGGCTCATAGACGACCCATCAGGGGTGGGCCACGGCCGACGGGCAGCTCATTCAGCCAAGACACCAGTTCGGCCAAAGTCTCTTGAGATGGGAAAGGCAACGGCCACTCACGTGGACGGGCAGACGGCCTCCTGGGCGGGACCGGTCCGCAGCGTTCCCACGCGGGGCGTGACCCGGATACCGAGGCAGCCAGGGCCTGGCGGTCGATCAGCGGCCCCTCACCGGGGAAGCAGCAGGGAAGGCGTGGCCGGGTCGGCCGGTCCCCTGAGATCGAAGGCACGCCGTCCGCCCCCGCCGGTCACGGAACCGCCGCAGAACACCGAACCCGGCCCTCGAGAACTCCAGAGGTCGCGGAACGTGGTGGAACTGCGACGTTCGGTATGCGTGAGGGCGGTGGTGCCCAACAGGTCCGCAGTGGCGCCCGGTCACCTTCCGCCTCGCCCGCCAGCGCATCAGCGTCCTGTTCGCCATGCTCCGCGACGGCACCTTCTACGAACCCCGCACACCCGCGGACGTCGCACTCGCCGCATAACCCCAGCAACACCGAACCACCCCAAACCCGACAGGGGTGCCTTGACGAACGACATGGAGGCCCCCCCGGTCAAGCCCTCAGGGGCCCCGGAGGCGCCGTCCCGCCCCGCCACTCCCCCGCGCCCCGGGCCCCGCCTCTCTCCGTGCACGTACGCCCCGTACGGCCCCGTGGGGCCCCGCCACGGGCGCGGAGGGGCCCGTACGTCCCGCGGAGGGGCCCCGCAGGTCCGGCACACAGGGTCGGAGGCCGCGGTCCGGCCGTCCGGGGACGACGGAGGGCCGCACCCCCGCCGTGCGGGGATGCGGCCCTCAACCGCCGTGCCGTACCGCCTACTTGCGGATCAGGCTGCGCAGCACGTACTGCAGGATGCCGCCGTTGCGGTAGTAGTCGGCCTCACCGGGGGTGTCGATGCGGACGACCGCGTCGAACTCGACACCGCTGTCGGTGGTGACCTTGACCGTGCGCGGGGTCGTGCCGTCGTTCAGCTCGGTGACGCCGCTGACGGAGAAGGACTCCTCGCCGGTCAGGCCGAGGCTCTCCGCGGTCTGGCCCTCGGGGAACTGGAGCGGGAGGACGCCCATACCGATGAGGTTGGAGCGGTGGATGCGCTCGTAGGACTCGGCGACGACGGCCTTGACGCCGAGCAGCGCGGTGCCCTTGGCCGCCCAGTCGCGGGACGAGCCGGAGCCGTACTCCTTGCCGGCCAGGACGACCAGCGGGGTGCCCTGCGCGATGTAGTTGCGGGAGGCGTCGTAGATGAACGACACCGGGCCGCCGTCGCGGGTGAAGTCGCGGGTGTAGCCGCCCTCGGTGCCCGGCGCGATCTGGTTGCGCAGGCGGATGTTGGCGAACGTGCCGCGGATCATGACCTCGTGGTTGCCGCGGCGCGAGCCGTAGCTGTTGAAGTCGCGGCGCTCGATGCCGTGCTCCGTGAGGTACTGGCCGGCCGGGGTGTCGGCCTTGATGGCACCCGCCGGGGAGATGTGGTCGGTGGTGACCGAGTCGCCCAGCTTGGCGAGCACCCGGGCGCCGGAGATGTCCTCGACCGGGGCCGGCTCCATGCCCATGCCCTCGAAGTACGGGGGCTTGCGCACGTAGGTGGACTCGGCGTCCCAGTCGAAGGTGTCGCCGGTGGGGATGGGCAGCGCCTGCCACTGGGCGTCGCCCGCGAAGACGTCGCTGTAGGACTTGGTGAACATGTCCTCGCCGATGGCGTTGGCGACGACGTCGTTGACCTCGGCCTCGGAGGGCCAGATGTCCTTCAGGTAGACCGGGTTGCCGTCCTGGTCCGCGCCCAGGGCGTCCCTGGTGACGTCCACCTTCATGGAGCCGGCCAGCGCGTAGGCGACGACCAGCGGCGGGGACGCCAGGTAGTTCATCTTGACGTCGGGGTTGATGCGGCCCTCGAAGTTCCGGTTGCCGGAGAGGACCGACGCCACGGCCAGGTCGTGCTCGTTGACGGCCTTGGAGACCTCGTCCGGCAGCGGGCCGGAGTTGCCGATGCAGGTGGTGCAGCCGTAACCGACCAGGTTGAAGCCGACCTTGTCGAGGTACGGGGTGAGGCCCGACTTCTCGAAGTAGTCGGTGACGACCTTGGAGCCCGGGGCGAGGGTGGTCTTGACCCACGGCTTGCGGGTCAGGCCCTTCTCGACCGCCTTCTTGGCCACCAGGGCGGCGGCGACCATGACGTACGGGTTGGAGGTGTTGGTGCAGGAGGTGATGGCCGCGACCGTCACCGCACCGTGGTCCAGCTCGTAGGTGGTGCCGTCGGGGGCGGTGACGGGGACCGGGTTGCTCGGGGCGCCGTTGGAGACGGCCGGGGAGTCGGAGGCCGGGAAGGACTCCTTGCCCGCCTCGTCCACCACGTCCACGTAGTTGAGGACGTCCGACGCGAACTGCTGCGCGGCGTTGGCGAGGACGATGCGGTCCTGCGGGCGCTTCGGGCCGGCGATGGAGGGCACGACCGTGGCGAGGTCGAGCTCCAGCTTCTCGGAGAAGTCCGGCTCGGCCTTCGGGTCCAGCCAGAGGCCCTGCTCCTTGGCGTACGCCTCGACGAGGGCGACCTGCTGGCCGCTGCGGCCGGTCAGGCGCAGGTAGTTCAGCGTCTCGTCGTCGATCGGGAAGATCGCGGCGGTGGAGCCGAACTCGGGCGACATGTTGCCGATGGTGGCGCGGTTGGCCAGGCTGGTCGCGGCCACGCCCTCGCCGTAGAACTCGACGAACTTGCCGACGACACCGTGCTTGCGCAGCATCTCGGTGATGGTGAGCACGAGGTCGGTGGCGGTGGTGCCGGGGGTCAGCTCACCGGTCAGCTTGAAGCCCACGACGCGCGGGATCAGCATGGAGACCGGCTGGCCGAGCATCGCGGCCTCGGCCTCGATGCCGCCGACGCCCCAGCCCAGCACGCCCAGGCCGTTGACCATGGTGGTGTGCGAGTCGGTGCCGACCAGGGTGTCGGGGTAGGCCTTGCCGTCGCGGACCATGACGACGCGGGCCAGGTGCTCGATGTTCACCTGGTGGACGATGCCGGTGCCCGGCGGGACGACCTTGAACTCGTCGAACGCGGTCTGGCCCCAGCGCAGGAACTGGTAGCGCTCGCGGTTGCGGCCGTACTCCAGGTCGACGTTCTGCTTGAAGGCGTCGTTGGTGCCGAACTTGTCGGCGATGACGGAGTGGTCGATGACCAGTTCGGCCGGGGCCAGCGGGTTGATCTTCGCGGCGTCGCCGCCGAGGTCCTTCACGGCCTCGCGCATGGTGGCGAGGTCCACGACGCAGGGCACGCCGGTGAAGTCCTGCATGATCACGCGGGCCGGCGTGAACTGGATCTCCTGCGACGGCTGGGCCTGCGAGTCCCAGCCGCCGAGGGCACGGATGTGGTCGGCGGTGATGTTCGCGCCGTCCTCGGTGCGGAGCAGGTTCTCCAGCAGCACCTTCAGGCTGTAGGGAAGGCGCGCGGAGCCCTCGACCTTGTCCAGCCGGAAGATCTCGTACGACTCGTCGCCCACCTGCAGCGTGCTGCGGGCGTCGAAGCTGTTCGCCGACACGACAGTCTCCTTCATTGATGTGCGCGTACCACCGCATCCTGCCGCCACACCGGCCCGACCGATCCGCTAAGGTAAGGCTAAGTTAGGTAACCCTCACTGGGTGGCGACCGCGGTGCGCCTGGCAGATATCTCGATGTCGAGATAACTGTAATACATGCGGGCCGACAGGTCATGTCCGGACCACTTCGTGGATACCGCGCGCCGCCGGGCGCCCGCATCCGGAAGGAGCGAACGGCCGCCGGGCCGCGCCCGGAAGGGGCGGCGGAGGGCGCGCGGGGCACGGAAGCCCCGCCCGCCCGGAACCGCCCGGAGCCCGGGTCCCCGAAACCGCGCGTCCCTCACCGGGACGGAGGGATCGGCCGCCGTCGCGAGGGGACCGGCCGCCGCCGCAAGGGGGCCGACGGTCATCGCGGCGGGACCGGCCGCCGTCACAGGGGGTCGACCGCCGTCGCGGCGGAGGCGGTCGTCATTTCGGCGGACCGGGGTACTCGTCAGGCGCGACCGGAACCGCCCCCGGGGCGACAAACCGTGCCGCGCCGGACAATCGGGGCCCGACGCCCCGCCGTACCGGGAAGCCGAATGGACGAGCCCGGGGATCCGGGCCACCGGGAGGAAGCGTGCCGACACGACACGGACGGGGCGCGGACCCGAGGCGCGCGCTCCGCGGGCCGGGCACGGACCCGGCCCGGGCGCCCTTCTGGCGGCGCATCACCCGAACGGACCCCCCTGGCGAGCGCCATCTCATATCTGAGATAGCCTCAACCTCATGGCAGACGACTACCTCGTACGCATCGGCAAGCTCATCCGTGATGCGCGGCAGCACCGCGGCTGGACGCAGTCCCAGCTCGCGGAGGCGCTCGGTACCAGCCAGAGCGCGGTCAACCGCATCGAACGCGGCAACCAGAACATCAGCCTTGAGATGATCGCGCGGATCGGTGAGGCGCTGGACAGCGAGATCGTCTCCCTGGGCTATGCCGGCCCGATGCATCTGCGGGTGGTCGGCGGCCGTCGCCTCTCCGGGGCGATCGACGTCAAGACCAGCAAGAACGCGTGCGTCGCCCTGCTCTGCGCCTCCCTGCTCAACAAGGGGCGGACGGTGCTGCGGCGGGTCGCCCGCATCGAGGAGGTCTACCGCCTGCTGGAGGTCCTCAACTCCATCGGCGTCCGCACCCGCTGGATCAACGACGGCGTCGACCTGGAACTCGTGCCGCCGGCCGAGCTGGACATGGAGTCCATCGACGCCGAGGCGGCGGTGCGCACCCGCTCCATCATCATGTTCCTGGGCCCGCTGCTGCACCGGATGGACCGCTTCATGCTCCCGTACGCGGGCGGCTGCGACCTGGGCACCCGGACCATCGAGCCGCACATGATCGCGCTGCGCCGGTTCGGCCTGGAGGTGGCGGCGACCGAGGGCCAGTACCACGCGGCCGTCGACCGCTCGGCCCGCCCGGACCGCCCGATCGTCCTCACCGAGCGCGGGGACACGGTCACCGAGAACGCGCTGCTGGCGGCGGCCCGCCACGAGGGCGTCACCGTCATCCGCAACGCGTCCTCCAACTACATGGTCCAGGACCTCTGCTTCTTCCTGGAGGCCCTGGGTGTCGAGGTCGAGGGCATCGGCACCACGACCCTGACGGTGCACGGCGTACCGGTCATCGACGTCGACGTGGACTACTCCCCCTCCGAGGACCCGGTCGAGGCGATGAGCCTGCTGGCCGCGGCGGTGGTGACGGAGTCGGAGCTGACGGTGCGCCGGGTGCCGATCGAGTTCCTGGAGATCGAGCTGGCGGTCCTGGAGGAGATGGGCCTCGACCACGACCGCACCCCGGAGTACGTCGCCGACAACGGCCGCACCCGGCTGGTGGACCTCACCGTCCGGCCCTCCAAGCTGGAGGCGCCCATCGACAAGATCCACCCGATGCCGTTCCCCGGCCTGAACATCGACAACGTCCCGTTCTTCGCGGCCATCGCGGCCTCCGCGCAGGGCCAGACCCTCATCCACGACTGGGTCTACGACAACCGCGCGATCTACCTGACCGACCTCAACCGCCTGGGCGGGCGCCTCCAGTTGCTGGACCCGCACCGCGTCCTGGTCGAGGGCCCCACCCGCTGGCGCGCGGCCGAGATGATGTGCCCCCCGGCGCTGCGCCCCGCCGTGGTCGTCCTCCTGGCGATGATGGCCGCCGAGGGCACGTCGGTGCTCCGCAACGTGTATGTCATCAACCGCGGCTACGAGGACCTGGCGGAGCGGCTGAACTCGATCGGGGCGCAGATCGAGACGTTCCGGGACATCTGACGGCTCTCCGGGAAACCGTCACCGCACCCCTCCCGAGTCGCGCGAATGCGAGACGGGAGGGGGGTGGGCAGGCGTCGCTCGGACTTCTCCGGGACTTCCGGGTCGGGTGTGAAGACCCTGGAGCCCACGCACTCCACACGACGCGTGGTCGGAAGAGCGCAGGTCGAGGGAGTGCGCCGGTACTCGTAGGGCTTCGCGCCCGTCGCGGCCCCGGGACACGCCTCAGCGGGGCTCCGTGCCGAGGTCCGTGAGCAGGTCGTTCAGCACCGTCTCCTCCTCGACCCGGACACCGCACTCGGCGAGCGCGACGGCCAGGGCCGGGTCCCAGGGGGTCGCGGCGGGCGGGCCCGTCAACGCCGGGGCCTCGGCCGCCGCGGTCACCGCCGCTCGGTAGTCCGCCGCCGTGTAGCGCCACGGCCGCCAAGGGACGCTTCGCGCCAGTGCTGTGGCGATCCGCACCCCGCCCCAGTCGAAGTCGCCGTGATAGAGAAGGCGGGCTCCCCGCGACGACTGGTCGCGCAGCAAGGCGAGCGCGGCAGCCGACGGCTGCCCCTGAAGGCACACCAGGGGAGGGCACGCCCGGCCGAGGGCGTCGGCGGCGGCGGACAGCACCGCGGGGTTCTCGCAGACGTGAACGGTTCCCGTCGGGGGAACGGAGGCGACCGGTGCGCGGCCGGTGAGGGAGCGGAGGGTCAGCACCGCCGGCTCCCCGGCGTCGGCCAGCCAGTCGAGGGCCGGGGTACCGCGCAGGTTGAGGGTGAGGACGGTCGATGACAGGTCGTCCTTGAGCAGGCCTGCCGAGGCCCACGCCTCCCGCCGCCACTGCGCCCCGGAGCCGTCGGGGAAGCCGGTGAGGCACCGGATGCCGGACAGGACGAGAGTGGCGAGCGGCGTCCCCTCGTCCAGGGCGTGGGCGCCCGAGAGGCTCCGCGCCGCGAACGTCGCCCGCGACGTCGGCGGTGACACGGGCAGTGCGCGCAACGCGCGCACGGCGGCCTCCACCAAGGGGGCCGCCGCCTCCGGTGTGCGGGCGAGGCGTCGTACGAGACCGTCGCCGCGTATCCGTTCGGTCCAGGGGGCCAGCTCCGCGTCGAGGGTGCCGAGTGGGGCGTACGCCTCCTCCCAGGCCCGTTCCTCCCTCTCCCGTGTCTCGGTGTGGAGTACGACCGGCCCGGCGAGGGCGACGACGGCCACCGTCAGTCCGCCGGGGCTGACACCGGAGCGGCGGAGGATCTCGTCCACGGTGTCGAGGCGAATGCCGAGGGAGCCGCGGGCTCGTGGTGCCCGTC
The DNA here is from genome assembly GCF_055598485.1 of Streptomyces sp. NPDC107521. Taxonomy (NCBI): domain Bacteria; kingdom Bacillati; phylum Actinomycetota; class Actinomycetes; order Kitasatosporales; family Streptomycetaceae; genus Streptomyces; species Streptomyces sp. NPDC107521. Next base: position 69,041 of record NZ_JBVKAT010000017.1, on the reverse strand, counting down.
CCAGGAGACGTTCGGCGGCACGGCGTTGGGGTTCCTCGGGGTCGGACAGGGTGACGGAGCCCGTGAGTGGCCGGCCGCGTGCCATCCGTTGCCGCACACGGTCCACGAACCAGCTGAGGCCGGGATCGCCGAGCAGGCGCCCGAGGCGCTCGGTGTCGACGTCGGGACCGGCTGCCGCCGGTGCGGGCCTTGTCGGCACCGCGTCCGCGGTGGCGTCCGGCGGCGTCGTGCGTCCGGGCGCCGCCCGGCCTCCGTCGTGGCCGGGCGGGGTCGTCGCACGGTTCACGTCCACAGGGCCTCCTGTCCGCCGGCACTGTCGACCACGGCGGTCCGCCCGGGCTCACGGGACGGGCTCACAGGTCCCTCGGGCCACTCGCCGGAGTCTCCGGCAGCGGCGGCGAACGCGTCCGCCCGGTCACCGGGCTCCGTGCCGCGCCGCCGTTCGCTGCCGTCCCATTCCCACCGGGTCACCAGTACGGCGTCGATGTCGTCGACGCGGGAGAGCTGGGCGATGGCGATGCCCGGCACCTGGGGGTAGCAGGCCCATTCGCGCTCGCTGGTCATGACGACGTCGAGGTCGAAGGCGCGCAGCAGACCGAGGCACTTGGCGCGTGAGTCGTCGTCGACGCCGGCGAAGGCTTCGTCCAGGGTGACCAGGCGCGGGGCGTGCGCGCCGCCCGCGCTCGCGTAGTGCGAGGACGCGGCGGCGAACAGGGGCACGGACGCGGCCAGCACCCGCTCCCCTCCCGAGGCGGGGCCGGCGGCCGGCACCCACTTGCCGTGCTGGTGGCGTTCGACGCCGAACTCGTGCCAGGACCGGTAGTCGAGGGCCGCGGTGAGGTCCTCCAGCCAGCTGCCGGCGCTGTTGTCGGCCTGCCGGTGGGCGATCTGCTCCTGGAGGAACGCGCCGACCGCGGCCCGGTCCTCGGGCGACCACGCGTCGGCCGACTGACGCAGCCGTTCGCGGGCCTGGGCCAGTCCCTGCGGAGCCCGGCGGGACGCCCTCCACACCAGCCGCAGCTTCATGCCCGTGGAGGTCGGGCGCTCCTCCAGTTCCCCGTTCATGGCGGCCACCTGCCGTTCGGCCGCCCCGATCAGTTCCTGGAGCGTCCCGGCGACCTCGGTGATCAGATGGGTCTGGAGGATCTCGCGCTCGCGTACGGACAGGATGCGGGTCAGTTCCGCGACCTCCACGGCCAGCGCCTCCGCGAGTTCGGGCACGGCACGTTCCCGGCCCTGGTAGACGATGTCGACCCGCATGCCGTCCTCGCTCGGGCGGGCGGTGGCGGTGTGGCCGTGCCGCGACAGCCCGTCCTGAAGCCTGCCGAACTCCTCGCTCAGCCGCTTCTGCACGCGCTCCCAGGCCGCGTCGGTGTCGTCGACCGCGGAGAGCCGGGACTCCATCGCCCGCGCGAGGGCGACGGCGGGGGTCGCCGCCCATGTCCCTCCGCCGCCGTCCGGTACATCGATGTCGGGCAGCGCGACGGCGAGCAGTCCCGTCGCGGCGAACCGCTGGAGCGCCGCGACCGCTTCCTCCCGCGCGGCGGTCGCCTCGGTGACGTCCTCGGTGAGCCGCTCGATGCGTCCCCCGGCGTGGCTGGCCCGGCGGTCGGCGTCACCGTACTCCGCCCGCGCCCGCCGTTGCTCGCTCTCGCAGGCACGGGCCGCCTCGGCGGTCTCCTCCAGTTTCCTCTGCAACCCGGCGACGGCCGCGCCGACGGTGGAGCGGAGTGTCGTGAGGTGTTCGTCCGCCGCCGCGGCCGACCGGGCCGCCGCCGTGGCGCGCTCCGCGAGACCGGACACGTGGAGTCCGGTCCGGCCGGCCTCCTCCCGCTCACCGGTCACCGCGTGCTCGGCCTCCGCGCGCTCGCGCAGTGCCGGCCACAGGGCCGCCAGGAGCGTGGTGTGGTCGGTGAGCGCCCGGCGCACGGCGCTCAGTGCCGTGTGGTCGGCGGGGAGGTTCAGGGCCGCCGCGGTGTCGGTGAGTTCGGCCGCCGCACGACCGGCCCCCTCCGCCGCCGGAGCCAGGTCAGCGGCACGTTCGTCCCGCCGGGCCCGGGCCCGGCGGACCGCTTCGGCCGCGGCGGTGACCCGTGCGTGGGCGCGCCGCAGGTCGTCGTCGCCGGGCAGTGCGGCGAGTTCGGCGTCCAGCGTGGCACGGCGCCCAGCCACGGCGCGGGACTCCTCGGCCAGTCGTTCCCGCTCCGCCGTCAGGCCGTCGATCTCGGCGCGCAGTTCCCCGACGCGGACACGGCGTGCCTGCTCCCGCGCGCCTTCCCCCACGTACTGGGCACTGTCCTTGGCCCAGCTTCCGGTGAGCGCCCCGACCCGGAAGCGCCCGTCCCGGCAGACCCAGGTGCCGAAGCCGCCGGCCGCCGAGGAGGCATCACCGGACCCGTCGCCCGCGGCCAGTCCGACCGAGGCGAGCAGGCGGGCGACCGCCTCCTCCCCCACGGCGGCGGCCGCCGCGTCCGCGGGGTCGACCGCCGGGCACAGCGCGCGGTCGAGTCCGGGCCCGCCGGGCAGCCCGACCGGGTCGAGCAGCACGTCGTGTCCGTCCGCCGCGACCGCGGAGCCGTCCGGCCGTACCCAGGCGTCGAGGAGCCCCGACGCCTGCAGCGCGGCTTCCAGTCCCGCGCGGTCGGCCGCGGTGACGTGCGGGTGGAAGTCGACGAGCCTCCACAGCGGTGCGCCGGGGCCCCGGTCCCGTACGCCGGGTGTGCGCGTGGGGGGAGCCGCGGGACCGCGCTCCCCGCCTGATTCGAGGGCGGTCAGTTCCTCCCCCGCCAGCCGCTGCCGCTGCGCCGTCGCCGCCTCGCGGTGGGCCAGTCCGGCCGCCCGGTCGGCCAGGCCGGAGGCGGCGGCGCGATGCGCCTCGCTCGCCGCCGTACGGGCCGGCATCGGGCCGTCCAGAGAGCCCGACCAGTCCTGTACGGCGTCCAGGACCCCGGGCAGCCCGGGCACCCGCAGTTCCGCACACCCGGAGAGTCGCTCCCGCACGGCCGTGACCAGCGCCCGCCGCTCCCCGGCGACGTCCTCCTCCGCCTCGGCCAGTCGCTCCTCCCCGTGCACGACCTCCTCATCGGCCTCGTCGACGCGCAGCCGGGCGGCACGGTGCCGCTCCTCGGCCTGCTCGGCCCGTGTGACGAGTTCCGCCACGTGCTCGACGGCGCGCTGCCTCCTCGCGGTCGCCGCGTCCGCCTCCCGGCGCAGAACCGCGTCGAGGGCTCCCTCCGTCCTGGGGAGTTCGAGACCGGCGGCCACCGCGCTCTCGGCCGTCCGGTCCTGGATCCCGTCCAACGCCTCCCCGGCTGCCGTGAGCCGGTTGTCCGCGGTGGCGAGCCGGCCCAGGGCCCGGGTGTGCGCCTCGTCCGCCGTACGCCGGTCCGCCTCGGCCCGCTCCAGGTCTCCCGCCGTGCGGGAGGCGTCGTCCGCCGCCCGGTCGAGCGCACGGGCGTCGCGCATCTCGGGCCGGGAGCGCAGCGTGGCGTCCTGGGCGGCCAGCCGTGCGGCCCGCTCGTCGAGGACGACGCCCCTCGCCGCGGCCTCGTCGCGTTCCGTCGAGGCCCGGTCCCGGTCCGCCTGTGTCCTGGCGAGCTCCCGTTGCAGGTTCTCGTACCGGGCGTGTTCGCGGCGGGGCAGGCGGGCGCGGCGCCGGGAGGCGAGGCGGGCGTAGCGGCGGTAGTGGTCGAGGAACGCCGTGGACGCCTGTTCGGCCTCGCGGGCCGCCCGCAGTTCCTCCTTCTCCTCGTCCAGCGACCGGAAGGCCTCCGCCGCGTCGGCGACGACCGCCTGGTCCATCGGCGGGAGCGCCTCGGTCAGTGCCCGGGAGAGGGCGGCCTCGCTGGGGCGCTTGGACAGCTGGGGCTGACGCAGCTGGATCAGGAGGTCGACGAGGGCGCCGTAGCGCCGCTCCCCCAGTCCGAAGAGCGCCTCGTCGACGGCCCTGCGGTAGGCCTTCGCCGTGTCGTACACCATGCCGTGGGAGCCGACCGCCTCGGCCAGCCGGTCCCGGGACAGGGCCGTCCCGGTCGCGTCCAGCAGGTCGAGGCCGGCGCCGACCCGCTGGCCGGTGACCGCGAACCAGTGGCGGGCGATACCGCGTCCGGCGGCCGCCTTGAGTCCGCACAGCAGGGTGCGGAAGTGCGCCTCACCCGTACCGCCGTCGAGTCGTCCGAACTCGATCCAGGTGTATCCGAGCCGTTCGGGGTGCGGATGCGCGCCGCCCAGGAGGAGGTTCCACTCCATGCGCTTGCCGGGGTCGCCGTCGGGCTCGACGCGGCGCGCGGAGAGGTCGCCGTCCAGGAGGAACGGGAGGGTGAGGGCGAGCACCTTCGACTTGCCGGTGCCGTTGTTGCCGCGCAGCAGCAGCCGGCCGTCGCGGAACCAGAACTCCTCGATGTCGTAGTGGAAGAGATCGACGAGTCCGATGCGCAGGGGCCGCCACCGGCCGGGCGCGGGAGCGGGCAGGGCGGGGCCGGGCGAATCGGGTCCGGAGAGCGCGGTCACGGGGCGGTTCACCTTTCGTCCTGCACGGGGTGCGCGGGATGCGCGGGTTGTTCCGTCGCGGCGGAGCGGCGGGTCCGTCCGGGTTGCGTGACCACGGGTTCGCCGACCGCGTACCGCGCGAGGGCCGGCCTCGGTACGACGCCCCTTTCGGTGCGCTCGGCGAGTCCCAGCGCCACCAGCCTGGCCAGCGCCTGCTCGACCAGTTCGGGCTCCGCTCCCGGCTCCCTCGCCGACTTGGACCAGAAACCGCCGTGCTCCACGGCCAGTTCGCGTACCCGGACCGCCAGTTCCACCGCGTCGACGGGCCCGTCCGCGCGGGCCAGGTGCTGCGCCAGCAGCAGGGTGATGTGACCGTGGGTGCCCTGCTCCGGCATGCGCGCGTCCGTGAGGTCGTCCAGCGGGTCGACCATGGCGATGCCCTCGGCCCGGGTCTCCGGGACGAGTCCCGTCAGCTCGTTGATGCGGGCGGTGATGAATCCGCGCTGCCGGGTGAGGTAGGCCAGCTCGTCGTCGGTCAGGTCGTCGTAGTACAGCACCGGGTCGTCCAGCAGGATGCGGGTCAGTTTCCAGCGGACCGCGCGGAACCTGAGCTCGTCGCTGTCGAGCACGGTCGGCGCGGTCATCTCCGCCAGGCGCTCCTCGAAGCCCTCGGCCTCGACCAGGGAGGGACCCCGCAGGGACGCGGGCATCCCGGCCAGCACGCGCCGCCGCACGTCGTACAGCACGTCGCCCGATCCGCTGACGTAGGCGTCCTCGTCGCCGGCGACCCGCCGCAGCGCGCCGAGCCGCAGCAGCAGGCGGACGACGGCCGCGAGGTCGAGGCGCTCGTCGCGCCGCTCCAGGGTGAACGTGATCCCGGCCGCGACGAGCGCGGGATCGGCGGCGGCCAGGACTACCTGTTCGGCGAGGCGGCCGAGCGCCACCTGCGACTCGCCCCGTTCCAGCGCGGCCAGGGCCAGGCAGAGCAGGACGTAGCGGCGGCGGGTGAAGGGCAGGGCGCTGCGGGCGGCCTCGCGCGCCGGGTGGGTGGCGTCGGTGAGGGTGCCCGGTGTCTTGCGCAGCCGTGCGGCGTCGGCGTCGGTGCGCAGCGCCCAGCCGACATTGCGTTCGAACCACTCCCGCAGCTCGGCGGTGTGCCGGCGCACCAGCTTGAACTCGTCCGCGTACGGCCCGTCGGCCGTGAGCAGCGGCTGCTTCAGGAGGGCGCGCGCGGCCTTCCGAAGGTCGGCCTGCCGCTGGCCGTCGAGGACCTCGGCGAGGGGGCCGCTCATCGGTCCTCCAGGAGTCGGGGAGCGGTGTCCCCTCGCGGGGCGGGAAGGGGTACGGGTGCCGTCGGCGGTGCGGCGGCAGGGTCGCCCCGCCCCGCCGTGAGGTCGACGATGTCGATCAGGTGGTCGGGGCCGCTGAACACCCCGTCGGGAGTGCACACCTCGGCCGTCGATCCGTCGCCGGGGGCGGTCAGCCGGATCTCCATCGAACCGTCCCCGCTGGTGGCGACGGTGGCGACGGTGCCCGGCCGCCAGGTGGCGAGCGCGTCGCCGAGCAGCCGCAGGAACAACTGGAAGGCGTGCGGGTCGAGTCCGCCGAGCCGGGACAGCCGCACGGGTCCGTCCGTCACGAGACGGTCCCGCGCCCGCCTGGTCTCCTCCGTCTGCCGGGCGGCGATCTCGGCGAGCCGGCGCTTCGCCTCCCCCCGGTCGGCCACCCGGCGCGGCCTGCCGCGCCTCTCGTAGCTGCCGGTGCGGCGCAGTTGCGGGCTGATCCTCAGTGGTCGCGCCTCGCTCCACGGGGTGGAGGCCGGCTCGGGCTCGGCCGTCCGTTCGTCGAGGGTCTCGGCGTCGACGGTGAGGTGCCGGGAGGAGTACAGCCCGAACGCCACGCGCCACAGCCGGTGCCGCGCCGCGTCGTCCGGGGCCTGGGCGAACCAGCGCGCGAGGGTGCGGAAGTCGGCCGAGCGGTCCGAGCGTCCGGCCCGCCGTTCGTTGAGCTGCCGTACGACGGTCAGAAGCTGCGGGATCGAGCCGAGTGCCCGCCCACGCAGCAGTCGGGCCTGCGACTCCCTCCCCTCCCCCGACACGAACCACTCGGCGAGCCCGGACCACCGGGCGGCCCACCGCTCGTGCGCCACCGCCTCCGCCCGCTCGGCGTCCTCGGGAGCGGCGTCGGCGGCCTCGCGGGCAGCGGCGATCCGCAGCAGCGGACCGACCCGCTCCTGCTCCTCCAGCTCCCCGATGAGCAGGGCGATCCGCCCGCCGAGGGTGATGAGGTCCTGGATGAACCGCTCCAGGTACTGGATCAACCGGTCCTTGTAGGCGAGGAACGCCTCCACCTCGATGTCGTGCAGGTCGATGGTGCGCTGGAGCGAGCCCATGAAGGCGCGGGCGTTGTCGGCGAGATCGGTGAACCGCGCCGTCAGCACGGACAGGGCGAGGTGTGTCTTGGCCGGGTCGGGCCCGTCCTCCGCGGCGATCACCAGGAGCGCCCGCAGCTGCGTGACGATGTCGTGCAGCGCGACCGCCTGGAGTTCGCCGCGCCGCCCCAGCACCTCGTCGTACGTCCCCAGCGCGGCCTCGGCCGCCTCACCGGCCCGGGTGAGCTGGTAGATGAACCGCCTGCGGTAGAAGTCCTCCACCGCCGTGACCCGCGCGTGATCGGGGTCGGCCCGCAGGTTGCCCCACTCCACGAGCTTGTCCAGCGCCTGCGCCACCGCGTCCGGGTCGGCGGGCCGGCTCCCGGCGTCCAGGGCGGCGTGCACGTCCTCCGGTCGCAGATGCACCGCGAACCGCTCCTTGGCGGCGAGGAACGCGCGCATGACCCGGCGGTAGAGGGGGGCGTTGGGGGCGGTGAGGTGGGCGAACGGAGAGTAGTCGCTGGAGGTCATCCCGCCGCATTCTTCCACCAGGGCCCCTGGCCCACACGGGAGTCGGGAACACTCGCTCCGCCCGGACCGTCCTGCCCGGACCTCCCGGCCGGAGGCGCCGGCCCCGGAGGGCGGCGAGACCCGCCGGGCGGGAGCGGCGGCGGCGGGCGCCGCGAGCGCTTCAGTACCGGTCCCCGGACACGTCCCGCCCCGCGGGACCCCGGCTCCGGTCGACTCTGCCCAGCAGTTCCCTGACGGGCTTCCGGTCACCGTGCGGGCGGAGCAGGGTCCGCAGCTCGGTCACGGCGTGCTCGACGCTGCGGGAGCGGATCATCGTGCTCTCCTCCAGGAACCGCGTCCACGTCAGGCAGGCGCGTTCCACTTGGCCGCTCCCTGCCTGTGACTCCGCCAGCCGCGCCAGCATGAGGACCCGCCGCCGGGCCGCCTCGCAGGGGCAGCGGCGCACGGCCTCCCGCAGGGCCTGGATCATCCGGTCCCGGTCGCCCTGGTACCGGGCCAGTGTCGCCCGGTGGCAGTCGAGCTGTGCCCGGACGACCGCGACCTTTCGGAGTGACAGGTTCCGGTCGTGTCCCGAGGAGAAGAGGGTACGGGCTTCCTCCATGTTCGCGCGGGCCGCGCGGTCGTCGCCGACCGCCGCACCCGCACTGGCGAGTTGGCCGTGCAGCAGGGCCCGCAGGGCGAGGTCGCCGTACTGGCCCTGGTCCAGCGCCGCCCGTGCCAGATCGAGCGCGGCGGACGGGTGCCCCAGGTGTCCCGCCTGCATGCTGAGAGTGCGCAAGACCCTGGCGAGGCTGTTCCGGTCACCGGATTCGTCGGCGAGCCGCGCGCTGACCCGGTAGTAGGCCTGGGCCGTACCGTGGAGTCCGTCGTCCCAGTGGACGGACCCGGACAGCCGTGCCATGCCGGAGGCGACGATGAGCATCTCCCGGCGCAGGGACGGCTTGCCCGGTGCTGCCAGGGCCGAGGGGACGACGTTCGCCAGATGGCCGACCAGGGGGGTGCGTATCGCCCCCGCGCCCAGGAGGTCGCCCGACCGCGCGAACATCGTGGTGGTGGCCCTCGACCACTCCACCAGTGCCTCGGACAGTCCGGTCACCTGCCCGTCCGGTCGGCGCGGGCCCTCGTAGCATCCCGTTCCGGCCGCGCGGGGAACGTCGGCGAGCCCCGTCACCGTGTAGGCGAGGTGGGATGCTCCTCCGGCTCGTGCGAGGAGCGTCAGCGTCTCCTCGGGCCGGATCAGCGGCCGGCCTTCGGCCCTTCGGCCGGTGAACCCCGCTTCCGCCGCCGTGATCGTACGTCCGAGCCGGCGGCTGAGGGCTTCGGCCACCAGGGCCGGCACCGGAGTACGGGGATGCGCGCCCGCGAGCCACTGGGCGACCGACGGCCGCTCATAGCGAAGGCGCAGCCCCGCTTCGCGTCCCATGCCATTGACCTCGCGCGCGAGCCGCGCACCGGTCCAGCCGCATTCGGCAAGCAGCGTCCGCAGCGCGGAGTTGGGAAGCCTCGGTGCGGTCAAGGTGCCCCCGTCCTCTCCACGGGTCGTGATCGGGTCGTCGGTTCCGGCCCGACGGGGCGGGGGGGGACGCGGGACACCGGGTACGGGCCTCAGCGCTCCAGTCCGTCCGTGAAGTCGAGGATGCTGCCGAGGACCCGCCGGTACCCGTCGTAGTGCATGTTGTGGGACACACCCGCCGGTTCGGCGGTGATCGCGCGGGCGGGCAGGTGGGCGCGCGCCCGCGCCCAGGCGGCACCGTCGAGCACTCCGTCCCTTCGCGGGTCGGCCCGCATGAGCAGCAGCGGGGCGGCCACCCGTCGCAGGAGCGGCAGCAGATCGCCCGACCGGGCGCCGTCCTCGCACAGCCGGCGGACGATGGAGGGGTCCGCCTCCTGGAGCCCCCACACCATGGCGTCGAGATCCGCCGCGTGCCAGGACGGATTGCGCGCTTCGAGTCGGGAGCGCAGATCCCGGTACGGGGTGGCGACCAGTTTCTGCAGCTTGGCGACGACGTCGTCGGGGAACACCATGGTCGCGGGCAGGTCTTCCAGTACGAGCCCGGACAGGCGCGGAGGCGGCTCCCGCGACTCCGCGCCCACGGCCAGGACCAGCGCGACGGCCGCGCCCCAGGAGTGGCCCATGACCAGGGGGTCGGTGAGTTCGAGGGCGGCCAGGAAGCCGCGCACGTCATCGGCGGCCGCGCGCAGGCCGTAGTCGCCCGGGGCCGGTCGCACGCTGGAGCCGTGCCCGCGCATGTCGAGGGCGAACACCCGGTACCGCTCGGCGAGGGCCGGTGCCAGACGGCCGAAGCCCCGGGCCGAACCCGCGTTGCCGTGCAGGAGCACCGCGCAGGGCCGCCGGGAGCCGTCGGCCGCCCACGACAGATAGTGGAACCGGCCCGCCGGCAGGCCGATGAACCCGCTCCTGGGCCGCGGACCGGTGGACGTGCGGTGCCGTCGCCAGGTCAGGGCGAGTGTGCGGTCGTTCTCGGGAGGCGGCGACAGCGTGAGTTCGTCACCGTCGAAGCGGACGGCGCGCACCTGCTCCGTCCCGACCCACTGCGGAACCGAGGCGATCTCCAGGCGGTGCACGACGCGGTCGCCGGTGTGGGCGAAGGTACCCGCGTATCCGAGGTAGGGCCGCCGGCGGACCAGGCCCTCCGTGCCGTCCGGGTGGGGTGCTCCGTCCCCGGGGACAGCGGGCCCGGAGGCGCCAAGGTGCACGGACATGGAACCGTCGGCACCGTACGTGAGGACTCCGGTCGGACAGACCCCCATGGGATGTCCGATGACGCCGCCGCTCCGGTCGCGCACGGTGAACGATGTCAGATGCCAGACACCGACCAGACCGGGGCACGTACGGGAGCGGCTGTCAGCGGGCATGGAAGCACCTTTCACAGGAGGCCGGGTCCAGGGGCTCGCCCCGCCCCCCACTCGAAGGCGTGCGGAGACGGTCGGGTGTCCTGGCCGGTGCGGGCGGCGCCCGGGCGTCCCGGGCTCTCACCCGGCTTCCAGTAAGGCCGAGCAACCCGTGCGGGGGAAGACCCGGATGCCGCCCGACGCGTGAACGCGTTGAATCCGCCCGTCTGCCGGGAGGGAGCCGCCCAGCGCCCGGGACCGCTCCGCCGGCCCGCTGCCCGACGTCCGAAACCGGGCCGACCCGGCCCCGCCCGAGCGGATCGACGGCCTGACGCGTCCGCGGAGCCCCGGCGCGCGCTCCGCCGTCTCCCGCCTCCGGACGCGGCCTCCGGCGCACTCCGCCGCCTGGGCTTCAACGTGTTCACGGCTGCCCGGGGCGTCGGCGCTTCCCGGCACCCGCCGATGCCGCACACACTGGAGGAACGTCCGGGCAGGTGCCCGATGCCGCCCTTCGCCGGTCCCTGCGTTCCGGGGCCGTGCGGGGCCGCCGGGGCCGGGGGGATCCCGTCACGCGGCCCGGACGTTTCCCGTGACCCATCGATCGAAGGGGACGGCACTCGGCGAGTGCGGTGATGAACATGGCGGCAGGTACACACCATCCCCATGAAGAAGGCCCGGCCGCGCCTCCGTCGGCCGGTGACGGGGCGGCGGCGCCCGGGACCGAGGAGGACCTGCCGCGGCGGATCCGGGAGTGGAACCGTACGGAGAGGGAGTACCCGCGGGAGGCGACGGCGCACGAGCTGTTCGCCGGGACGGCGCGGCGGCGGCCGACGGCCGTGGCGCTCTCCCCCGAGGGCGGCGACGACCTCACCTACGGACAACTGCTGGACCGGGTGGACCGGGTGGCGTCGGCGCTGTCCGCCCGTGGAGTGCGCCCGCGGGACCGGGTGGCCGTGGCCCTGGAGCGGTCCGTCGAGGGGTACGTGGCGATCCTCGGCGTCCTGCGGGCCGGGGCGGTCTACGTGCCGCTGGACCTGAACTCTCCGACCCGGCTCATCGAGTCCGTCGTCAGGGACGCCGGATGCCGTGTCACGATCGTCTCCAGGGGCGATCACCGCGGACCGTCCGGCGGTGTGACGCAGCGCGTGGACATCGCCGGGGCCATGCGGGAACCTCTGCGGGACGTGCTCCCCGGGGTGGGGGCCGAGGACCCGGCATATGTGCTGTACACCTCGGGTTCGACCGGGGCTCCCAAGGGCGTGGTCGTCCCGCACCGGGGCATAGTGCGCCTGGTGCGAGGCCAGCCGGTCCTGGGGTTCGCCCCCGAGGACACGGTGTGCTCGACCGTGAACCTGACCTTCGACCTGTCGGTCTTCGATCTGTTCGGAGCGCTTCTGAACGGAGCGCGGCTGGTGGTCCCCACACAGGCGACACTGCTGTCGGCGGTGGCCCTGGAGGGCCTGCTGGTGCGGGAGCGGATATCGGTCATGTGGCTGGGGGCGGCGCTCTTCCACCAACTGGCCCGGCTCCGCCCGCGGATGTTCGGCACGCTGCGGTGCCTGGTGGTCGGCGGCGACGTGGTGAGCCCCGCGGCGGTGCGCGGGGTACTGGAGCACGGGGCGCCCGGACGGCTGGTCGACGGCTACGGGCCGACGGAGAACGCCGTCCTGTGCACGGCCCATGTGATCGACGAGGTCCCCCCGGAGGGGGAACCGGTACCGATCGGCCGCCCCCTGTCGAACTGCACCGCCTACGTGGTCCGTGAGGACGGCTCCCTCGCGGACGTGTCGGAGGAGGGCGAACTGTGGGTCGGGGGCGACGGCGTGGCGATCGGCTACCTGGGGCAGCCCGGACTGACCGCGGAACGGTTCGTTCCCGACCCCTTCGGCTCGCGCCGAGGGGCACGCCTGTACCGCACCGGGGACATGGCGCGGTGGCGTACGGACGGCGTGATCGAGTTCCTGGGGCGGCGGGACCGTCAGACGAAGATCGGCGGCTTCCGCGTCGACCTGCGGGGGATCGAGACCGTGCTGGCGGCTCACCCCCAGGTGAGGGAGGCCGCCGTGGCCGTGGTGGAGGAGGGTGGCGCCGAGCGGCTCCGCGGCTGGGCCGTGGCGGAGGAGGCGGCCGACCCGCGGACGCTGCCCGCCTGGCTGCGGACCTACCTGCGGGACAGGCTTCCGGTGTTCATGGTGCCGCAGGACATCGTTCTCGTGGAGGCGATGCCGGTCGACGCGCGCGGGAAGGTCGACCGGGCGGCGCTCACGGCTTCCCGGGGCGCGATGGCGGCGGCAGCGGTGCCGCAGGAGGAGCAGCCGCTCGGGCGCACGGAGCGGGCCGTGGCCGAGGTGTGGCGGCGCGTGCTGGGTACACCCGTCGGCCGGTCGGACAACTTCTTCGACCTGGGCGGCCAGTCGTTGCAGACCGCCCAGGTGGCGGCAGCGGTCACCGCGCGGCTGGGCATACCGGCCGGACGGGAGAGCCAGGTGATCCGGTCGCTGCTGCGCAACCCCACGGCGGTCGCCTTCGCCGAGGACCTCCGGGCCCTCGCCCCCGGGCGCGCGGATACCGCTCCGGTGGACTTCGCGTCGGAGGCGGTGCTCCCCCCGGCCGTGCGCTTCGGCGCCCCGCCGGTCGACGCCCCCCGCGACCCGCGCCGTGTTCTCCTGACGGGCGCCACCGGATTCCTGGGGGTGTTCCTCCTCGACCGGCTGGTCGCGTCGGGGACCGAGAAGGTGTACTGCCTGGTGCGCGCCGACGACGCCGCTCACGTCCTGCGGCGCCTTGCCGGACGCGCCCGCCGCTACGGCCTCGACCACGAGGCGGTGCGCGACCGCGTCGTCCCCGTCCCCGGTGACCTGTCCCGGCCTCTTCTGGGGCTGGGGCCCGACGCCTTCGACACCCTGGCCCGGTCGGTGGACGCGATCGTCCATTCCGGTTCCCTGGTCAACTTCGCCTATCCGTACACCACTCTCCGCGCGACCAACGTGGACGGGGTCCGCACGCTGCTGGAACTGGCCTCCCTCCACCGTCTCAAGCCGTTCCACCACGTCTCCACGATGATCTCGCTGGTGGGCTTCGGGACGACCGGGGAACGCTATGTGATGGAGGACCGGCCACCGGCCTTTCCCGAGCGGATCACGCTCGGATACGCGGAGAGCAAGTGGGTCGCGGAGGAGCTCGTGCGCCGGGCCGCCGGGGCGGGTCTCCCGGTCTCCCTGTACCGTCCGTACGAGATCACCGGCACCCGGGACCGCGGCATCTGGAACACCGACACCCTCATGTGCGCCTGGTTCCGTACGATCGCGGAGACCGGGCTGGCACCCGATGTCGGCCTGCCGCTCGACTTCGTCCCCGTCGACTACACGGCCGAGGCCATCGTCCACATCCTGCGCAACGAGGAACCCGACGGCCGGGTGTACCACCTCACCAACCCCCGCGATGCCCGGCTGAGCCTGCTCGTCGAGCGGCTCCGCGGTCTCGGGTACCCGGTGCGGGAGGTCCCGTACGGCGAATGGACCGACGCCGTCACCCGGCTGACCCGCCGCGACCCCCGCCACCCCATGACGGCGTTCATGCCGATGTTCCACGACAGTGCCGCGGACGCGGACATCACGGTGAAGGAGATGTACTTCGCCGAGACCTTCCCGGAGTTCAGCAGGTACAACACCGAGCGGAGCACCCGCGGTGCCGGCCTGGTCCTCCCCCCGGTGGACGCGGAGTTGATCGACCTGTACCTGCGGCACTTCCTGGACTCCGGGTTCCTCACCGCGCCGACCGCCGCTCCCCGGGGCACCGCCCAGCCCCCACCGGCTCCCGCGCCGCGTCCGCCGTTCATCAACGGCGCGCCCCGGATCCCCGCCGAGCGCACCCCGGACACCTCCCGTCGCCTGGTGAAGGACCTCCTTCCCCACGTGGCCGGTCACCTACGGGCCAACGCTCTGCGCCCCGCGCTCCTGCGGGGGGCCGTCACCATGGAGCAGATCCGGCGCCTGATCGTCAGCGAACTGCATGCCCAGCCCGCCGAGGCCGCCTCGTTCGACCGGCTCGCCTCGCGCTTTCCCGCGGGTGCCGCCGGCCGGCTGTTCCGGGACGCCGCGCGGTCCCTGCGTCTGGTCCGCGGACCGCTGGAAGCCGCAGCCGCCTCCCTGGGGCTGCCCGTCACCGGCGCCGACGGCCGCCCCGTCCCGTCCGGAGCGCGTGAACTCGCGGACTTCCACTCCGGTCTCGCCCGGACCGCGTCGGTCGGCGCCGCCGCGGTGGTGCTGCGCAACGAACTCGTTCTCTGGCCCGCGGTGTGCGCGGAACTGGTGCACGGCCTGTCCGTGTCCCGCACACCGGTGCCGGACCCCGTCCGCGAGTACCTCGTCCCCTTCGTCCAGCCCGCGACCGAGCCACGAGCCGCTGCCACCCGCCTCGCCGAGGACGCGGTCGGCGCCGGGGAGTCCGCCGCCGCACTGGTGCGGGCCGCCGAGCGGTTGGACCACGTGCTCACCTCCTACTGGCGCACCGTCGCCGCGGTGTGAGACCGGCGGCCGGAGCCGGGACCCGCCCCCTCCGCTCCGGGCCTCCCCTCCTCCCCCTCCTCATGCGCGGGGCCCGGCTCCCGGCCGGGGCGGGACGCGCGGCGCCCGGACCGCGGGCTCCGTCGACGGACCGGCCGCGGCCCGCCTTCGTGGTGTCCCCCGCGCCGGCGTCACGACGAGGCGGAACCGACTCCGTCGTCGCGGGGACCGCGGATCCGCCCGCCCCGGGCTCCGCGCAGGTGGGCCGCGAGGTCCTCGATGGAGATGATCGACAGCCCGTGCTCACGGGCGAAGGCCAGCAGGCCGGGAAGCCGCAGCATGGACCCGTCCGGGTCGGCGATCTCGACTATCGCTCCCGCCGGACGCATTCCGGCGGAGCGTGCCAGGTCGACGGCGGCCTCGGTGTGGCCGGGACGGGTGAGGACGCCCCCGGGCCGGGCGCGCAGCGGAAAGAGGTGGCCGGGGCGCACGAAGTCTCCGGGCCCCGCTTCACCGCTCGCCAGCAGTCTCAGGGTGGTGGCGCGATCCGCCGCCGAGATGCCGGTGGACACCCCGTGCGCGCTGCTCGCGTCGACGGAAACGGTGAACGCGGTGCCCATGGCCTCGGTGTTCCGCTCGACCATCTGGGGCAGCATGAGCCGGTCCAGTTCGGGACCTTCCATGGGCGCGCAGATCAGCCCGCGGCACTCGCGCATCATGAAGGCGACGGTTTCCGGAGTGGCCTTCTGGGCCGCGATGACGAGGTCTCCCTCGTTCTCGCGCCTTTCGTCGTCCACGACGACGACAGGACGGCCGGCGGCGATGTCCGTGATCGCGCGTTCCACCGGATCGAGCGCGGTTCCCGTCGAACGGCCCGGGGACCGGCCCCGGGGCGGCCGGTACCGGGAGGCCGGGAGACGCGGAGTGCCGGGCGGGTCGGGCACGGGCGTGGTCATACGGGACTCCGGTGTGTGGGGTGGGCGGAATTCCGCCTGAGGGCGGAGCCGTTCACGTGCTCCGGACGGACGGCACCCCGGCCCGGAACGGAGCCGCCCTCCCCCGCGGAGCGGCTCCGGCCGCCTATCCGGGCCGCCGCGTCCCTTCGGTGCCGGGGCGGGACCCGGCCGAGAACGGCCAGTGGGGTTCGGTGAGCTTCCGGAAGTCCCACGTACGGATCGCCCGCGGCCCGAGCCGGACCCATCCGTGGAGACCGTCGTGCGGGAGTTCGGGCAGGTCGAGGTACTGCCGCGCATAGGCGCGTTCCACCTCTCGCAGCGCCCCGTGCGGCCTTCCCGTCCGCGGTACCTCCCCGACGAACTCGGCCCTCCCGGACAGTTCCACACCGCGCAGTTCGTCGAACGCCCCGCCGGCGTCGACGGCGACGGCGATCCGCGGATCGTGTTCGAGGTCGGTCCATCGCCGACTGCGGATCAGGGAGTACAGCCACAGGGCGGAGCCGTCCCACACGAACCACATCGGCGTCACGTGCGGGACGCCCTCGCGGGACACGGTCGCGACCCGGCAGACACGCTGTTCCCCGAGGAACGCGTCGGTCTCGGCCCGCGACATGGTGGGGCGGGAGACCTGCCGCCGGGCCGTCATACCCACGGCCCGGTGCCGGGCGGGGCCGGGCGGATGCCGCGGGCCGCGCCCGCGCGGGGGCGACGGCTCCGGGACGGGCCGTCGGGACGTCGGCGGGGCGCGGTGGGAAGGGACACGGCAATCTCCTGGGGGGACGGGTTCCCGGGACGGGAGGACGACCGCCGGACGGCCGGGGCACCCCCGGCCGTCCGGACGTGCGGTGATCAGGGGGGCGGTCGGAGGCTCGCGTATCCCTGGCTCTCGGCCGGCCGCCATCTCAGCCTGCCCTCGTACAGGGGCTTGATGAACTCGATGACGTGGCGGTAGCAGGTGACCGAGCTGTCGTGGCCGAGCATCCCGGCCGCGTCGGTCATGACCGCGGCCTCTCCGATGTAGTACCTGACTCCCGCGTCGAGTTGCTCCCGGGTGGGCTGGGAGCCCTGGTTGATGCGCCCCAGGACACGCCGGGATATGTTGCAGCAGGCGTCCCGGAAGACGGCGTCGCGGTCGATCTCCCGGCTGATGACAGCCGAGAGTTCCTCGTACACGGGATTCCCCCGCATGCCGCCGAAGGTGAGGATGTGCCGCTCGGCGGTCAGGCGCGGCACGCCGATGAGGTCGTACGCCTTGAGGATGCGTCCCCGGAGCATGGCGAGGTTCTTTCGGACCTTCGCCTCGGCCCTCTCGGGGCTGTATCCCGCGGCCTCCAGGAGGATGCCCAGTTCGGTTCCCGGCGTCACCACGTCGAAGGTGTGAAAGCGCCTGTGCACGGCCAGCACGCTGAAGTTGATGATCTCCTGGCTGAAGTAGCTGTTGAACACGCTGAGGGTGAGCATGCCGTGCTCGGCCCTGTCCAGCAGTCGCGCGCTCCTGGTGTCGATCGGAGTGAAGAGGGCTTCCTCTGAGGGATCCGTCGGGGACATCCCGGGCTCCTTTCGTTCCTCCCCGGGCCATGACCGTTCCGGGAAACGAACGTCTCGTATCGGTTCAGCCTGATCCGTTCCGCGTCCGTTCCGCCCCGCCGCGTTCCGTCGCGGGGGCTCCCCGGGGGTGTGGCAACGGTCCGCTCCGCACGGGGCGGCTGGCACTCCCCCGGGGCCCCTCCCCGCTTCCCCGTCCCGCCTCAGCCGGAGTCCTGGCCGGGACGGGCCGCGCCGGGACTCTCGTGCAGCATGGGCAGCCCCCCGCCGATCTCCCCCTCGGGCGGAACCAGCCGGTCCCTCAGGGCCTCCTGGCGTGCCGCGGCGCGGATCACGGGGATGTCCTCGCTCCGGGGGCGCCGCGTCAGCCGCGCCCTTCTGTCCCGGGCCGCGGCGAAATGCCCTTCGAGGCTCTCGTCCTTCCGCGCCTGCGCCAGTACGTCACGTGCGCGGAACGGGGGCAGGATGTCCCTGCCGAAGAGCTCCAGCGACTCGCAGATGTGCTCGTGCCGGTTGTGGCCGACCGCCTGCAGCAGGATGACCTGATCGACGCCGGCCCGTTCGTAGCGGGCCAACTGGTCGGTCACCGTGGCCGGGTCGCCGATGGCCCCTTGCTCCGGATGGAAGGGAACGCGGTCCTCGGCCCGCTTGAACTCCCCCCAGAGGTCGGTCCGGCCGGGCCGGTGCTCCCCGAACGTCCAGACATGGCCCAGCCCGTAGCCGAAGAAGCCGAATCCGGAGGCCACTCTGCCGACGGCGACCTGCCCGTCCTCGTGCACCGAGAACCCGCACAGCGCGGCGACGTTCGCGTTCACCGTGTGCCCTGTCGGGACGCACGCGTCGGACCTGATGATGTCGTAGTACTCGCGCACCCACCCGGCCGCCTCCTCAGGCTCGACGAAGCCGAAGACCAGCGCGCCCAGACCGTTCAGGGCGGCCCTGCGGATGGACTCCCGGCGCGCGCACGCCAGCCACATCGGCGGGTGCGGCCGCTGGAGGGGTTTCGGTACGACACTGCGGCAGGGCATCGTGAAGTAGGTGCCCCGGCAGCCCGGGTACGGGTCGAGGGCCATCATGTTCGCCGCCTCGCGGGCCCCCTCCTCCCACATGGCCCTCTTCTCGTCGTACGGGATGCCGAAGGCCTCCAGTTCGATGGCCGTGCTCCCCTCCCCGGTGCCCCACTCCACCCGCCCGCCGCTCAGGACGTCCAGGGTCGAGATCCGCTCCGCCAGACGCGCCGGGTGGTTGATGCGCGGAGACGTGAGGGTGATGCCGTGCCCGAGCCGGATGTTCTTCGTCCGCTGGGTGACCGCGCCGAGCAGCACTTCGGGAGCGGACGAGTGCGAGTACTCCTCCAGGAAGTGGTGCTCCACCGCCCAGACGTAGTCGATGCCGATGCGGTCGGCCAGCTCGATCTGGTCGAGGGCCTCGGCGAACTTCCGCTGGTCGCTGCCGCCGTCCCAGGGGCGCGGCGACTGCATTTCGTACAGGATTCCGAACTTCATCTGCGTCCTCCCCGTCCTCTGCGCGCCCGCCGTCGCGCGCACCGGCCGGATACGGGACGTCCGGTCACCCGTCCGCGCGTACAGCCGGCCGATGCCGCCGGGCGCTCCGGCGCGCCCCGGCCACGAGCACCAGTCTGGGACCGCGGGGGCGACGGCGGGAGTGAGGGGCGACGGCCCGTCGGTTGATTCTCGGCGCGCGTTAAGCGGACCGGGAGTGCCCCCGGACCGCGGGAGGCGACGCGTGGCGGACGAGGGCGGTCCGCCCCCGGCCGCTGCGGGCGGCGGCGGACCGCGACGGCCGCCCGCGCGTCCGTACCGGGCGGGCCGACGGACTCCCCGCCCTGTCGTCCCGCCCGGCGCGGCCGTGCCTGCCCGTCGGGCTCACCGCCACCGGACCGGGTGCCGGCGACGCCTGCGCCGAATCCCCCGCGGGCGCGACGGCACCCGGCGTCCCCACCGGGCTGGCGCCACGGGTCCCGGGGGTCCCGGCGCCGTCGGTGAGCGGGGCAACGCGGCCGGCTGTCAGGCCGTCAGGCCGTGCGCAGGGTGATGTCGCGGGCGTGGCGGGTGTGGAGGACGGGGAGCGGGAGGAAGCCGGAGGGGCGGAGTTCCAGCAGGGTGGCCTCGGCCCGGGCCTTGCCCGCGCGCAGCGGGCTGCCGGTGGAGACCGCGCCGGTGTGGGTCCAGTTGTGCCGGCGGCCGTCGCAGGTCGCCCGGCTGCCGCCGATGCCGTAGCGGGTGGCGTCGGCGCCCTGGGCCACCGAGGAGCCCAGGAGCACCGGGCCCTTGGCGGCGGTGCAGCGGTAGGTGCCGGACACGGTGACCGTGCCGTCGGCGGTGACACGGCCGGTCGCGGCGATGGTGATCGTCTCCGGGGTGGCGGCCCTCGCGGTGGGGGCCTTCGCGGCGGCCCTCACCTCGGTCCTCGCGGCGATCCTCGCGGTGGGTGACCCCGCCGCGGCCGTGCGCGCGGGGGCCGTTCGCCGGACGGCGGCCGTGCGTGTGAAGGGGACCACCGCGGCGGGCGTCATCGCGGTGGGCGTCATCGCGGTGGGCGTCATCGCGGTGGGCGTCATCGCGGTGCGTGGCGTGACGGCCTGCGCGGGGGCCGTCGGCAGGAGGAGGGCCGCGCCCGCGGCCATGGCCAGGACGGCGGTTCGTACGGGCATGGGGGCTCCCTGTCGGCTGGGCGGTGTGTCGGGGCTCCACTGGTACCCGGCGGGTCCCTCCGCGCCCGTGACCTCACCCCTTCGGTGGCGAGCCGCGCCACCGGGCCGGGCCCGCGGGGCCGCGGCGGACACCCGCCGACGCCACCGCCCGCCGGGGCGGCGAACGGGTGCTCTATCCTTCGGCCGTGACGAAGCGGCGGCGGTCCCTCAGCAACGCGTTCCGCACCCTCGACCGGGTCCTGGGCGGGCAGAAGCCCCCGACACGGCTCCAGCGGCGGGTGGCGGAGCACCCGTACGTCGCCGGGCTGTGCGTGACCGTCCCCTACATCCTGTTCTTCCTGCTGATCGCCCCCGAGGACGAGCCCCACAACCTCCCCTTCGCCACCCTGGGCGGTCTCGCCGTCGGGGTGTGCTTCACGCTCACCGCCCTCGCGGAGCGTTCCCGGCAGCGGCGGCTGGAGCGCACGCGGCAGGTCTGACCCGCGCGCTCAGGGCGAAGCGGGCCTCCAGGCCCCCGACCCGCGGTCTCCTCCTCCCGTCCTCCTGCCCCCCGTCCCCCTGTCCTCCTGACACGGGGCCACCCCTCCCCGGGCACCGGACCGGCGGAATCCGGACATCCCCTCGGCCCCCGTGGCCCCTCGCACACGGGAGCGGCATCTCCCGCACACGCCGCTGACCAGGGACGCCGAAAGGTGACACATGTCACGTAAAGAAAATGTGAGAAGCGTGCAACTCTTTGCGGCCTCCGCCGGTCGACCCTGGCGACGCATCAACACCTTCCTCCTCATGAGGTTCATATGAAGATTCGCCGCTCTCTGGCTGTCGCCGCCGCCACGGCCGTCATAGCCCCCGCAGCGCTGCTCGTCGCCCCGGTCGCCCACGCGGCGGACGACGCCCCGTCGTCCCCGGTCAGCGAGTCGGCTCCGGTCCAGGAGGAAGAGGTCACCGTCACCACGGAGAGCCCCGACGCCGAGGAGACCGAGGAGGACACCACCTCGGAGGAGTCCTCCCCCGAGGAGACCCCCTCGGAGGACACCACCACCGACGAGGAGACGACCCCGGCCGCCACCGAGTCGGCGACCGCCTCGCCCAGCGCGACCGAGTCGGCGAGCCCCACGGCCTCCCCGTCCACGTCGGTCTCCCCCTCCGCGTCCGCCTCCGCCTCGCCCTCCAAGGGCCCGGCCGAGTGCGACGAGGAGGACATGCGGTTCGACGACGACCTGAGCACCGGTCTCTCCGGGCTGCCGTCCAAGATCGTCGCGGGCAGCGGCTTCCACAACTTCAAGCTGAACGTCAGCAACCAGGGGGACAACTCCTACCAGCGCGTCGACCTCGGTGTGTTCGCGGCCCACATCGACGAGGACGACTTCTTCATCGAGACGGACTACCTCACGCTGCAGTTCAAGGACCCGGCCACCGGCACCTGGACCGACATCTCCCTGGGCCAGGGCGACGAGGCCGCCGGGTACCTCGGCTACACCGACGTCCGGGCCAACGAGTCCTTCTCCATCGACCTGCGCCTGAGCGTCGACAAGAAGGCCCCGGCCGGCTACGGCTTCGCCATCAGCATCGGCATGTACGCCGACGACGAGGGCAACTGCGTCTACTCCGGCGACGACGACTACTACGAGTTCGACATCCTCGCCGCCGGTTCGGCCCCGGTCGACACCGAGGCCAAGCCCCAGGGCGGCAGCAAGCCGCTGCCGACCAAGCCCTCGGGCGACGTCCAGATCGTCCCCGAGGGGCGTCTCGCCGAGACCGGCTCCAGCTCCGCCCTGCCGGCCATCGCCCTCACCGGCGGCGCCGCGGTCGCCCTCGGCGTCGGCGCGATGTTCGTGGTGCGCCGGCGCCGGAGCACCGCCTCCGGCTCCGCCGCCGTCTGAGACACGCTTCGGCCCCGGGGGCCGTGTCCGCCGTTCACCGGCGGGCGCGGCCCCCGCGGCGTTCGTACGACGTGGCCTCCGGATGACGTGACGTCCGTGCGACGTGACGTCCGTGCGCCGCCGCTCGCGTGCGTGGCCGGCTCGCGTGCGTGGCGTCAGTCCAGTGTCCGGCGGTAGACCTGCCGCGAACCGCCCTCCGGGCCCGGCCCGGCGGCCTCGGCGGGGGCGAAGCCGAGGCGTTCGTAGAAGACCCGCGCACCGCCGGCCACGGCGCCCGGGTGGTCGGCGCCGAAGGTGACCACCTCCAGGGTGCCCGGCCCCCGGACGAACCTGCGGACCGCCTCGGCCATCAGTTCCCCGCCGACGCCCTGCCCCCGCGCCCCCTCCGAGACCACCAGCCAGTGCACATGGTGGACGGGCGGCTCCGCGCCGAACAGCAGTCCGCCGAGGAGGTCCCCCTCGGGGGAGACGGCGACCAGCGCCGCAGCCCGCGCGATGTGGTCCCGCACGGCGCCGTGGAAGCCCGGTTCACCGACCATCGGGCCGAACCAGTGCTCCACCTGGGCGGCCAGGCCGAGCAGTCCGGGGAAGTCCGGCTCCCCCGCGAGTCTGACGATCATGCGGACAAGTCTCGCAGACGGCCGCGGGGCCGAACGGGCGCCGGTGCGGCGGGGGTTCGGCCTCCCGCCGCCGGCGGCACCGGTCCACGAGGGCACCAGGGGCACGGGTCCACCGGCGCTCCTTCCGGCGCCGAGGTCCCGTTCGGGGGACGTACGGCGTCCGAGGGCTCCGGCGCGGATCAGGGCAGTACGGCGTGGCCGTCGAGTTCCACGAGGGCCCGCTCGTCCCACAGCCGGGCGACCTGGATCACCGCCATCGCCGGGTAGTCGCGGCCCGCGAGGCGGTGCCAGACGCGGCCGAGATCGGCGGCATGGGCGCGGTAGTCGGCCAGGTCGGTGGCGTAGACGGTGACACGGGCCAGGTCGGCGGGGGTGCCGCCGGTGGCGCGCAGGGCGGTGAGGAGATTGCCCAGGGCCGTCGCGAACTGCTCGGGGAGGGTGGCCCCGGTGATCCGGCCGTCGGCGTCCAGCGCGGTCTGGCCCGCGAGGAACACCACCCGGGAGCCGGTGGCCACCACGGCGTGGGAGAAGCCGGTGGGCGGCGACAGCTCGGGCGGGTTCACGCGTTCGGCGGTCATGCGGAGGGCCTCCGTACCGGGGTCCTGGACGGGCGGGGTGTTGGGGACGGTCCGGCCCGGGGATGTGTTCCGGGCGGCGGGGCGGGGGGACGGGGTGTTGCCCTCGGTGGAGCCGGGCGGGGCAGGGGTGCCCGGGACGGGGCCGGACGACGACGTGGTGCCCGCGTCGCATCCGGGCGGGGGCGTGCGGCGGCCTGCGGTGGCCCCGGGGCGGGGCGTGTTCCGTGCGGCGGTCCCGGACGGTGGTGCGCTCCCTGCGGCCGGACCGGGCTCGGGTGCGGGCTCCGCGGGTGGGCGTGCGGGCGGCGCCGGTGGTGGTGCGGGCGGCGGCGGTGCGGGCGGTGGTGCCGGACGCGCGGCCGTCGTGTTGGCGGGCGCCGGGGGCTCGGGCGTCGCGCGAGCGGGACCCGGGGACGCGGGCGTCGCGCGGCCAACTGCCGGAGGTTCGGGCGCCGCGCGGACGTGAGCCGGGGGCGTGGGCGTGGACGCGGGCGTCCCACCGCCGGGGGCCGGGGGCGTGGGCGTCGCGTTCTGGGTGCCGTCGTCTCCGGACCCGTCCCGGGCCCGGTACAGCTCCTTGGCGATGATGCCGCGCTGCACCTCGCTCGCGCCCTCGTAGACACGCGGCGCGCGCACCTCCCGGTAGAGGTGTTCGAGCAGGTGGCCCCGGCGCAGGGCGCGGGCGCCGTGCAGTTGGACGGCGCGGTCGACGACGTACTGCGCGGTCTCGGTCGCCAGCAGCTTCGCCATCGCGGCGCGGCGCGGGACGTCGGGGGCGTCGGCGTCGTACGCCGTGGCCGCCGCGTACACCATCAGACGGGCGGCCTCGGTGCGCAGGGCCATCTCCGCGACCTCGTGCGAGACGGCCTGGAGGTCGCGCAGCTTGCCGCCGAAGGCGTCGCGGGCGGCGGTGTGGGCGAGGGCGGCGTCCAGGGCGGCCTGCGCCATGCCGACGGCGAGGGCGCCGACGCTGGGGCGGAACAGGTTGAGGGTGTCCATGGCGACCCGGAAGCCCCGGTCCGGTGTGCCCAGGACGTCGGCGGCGGTGACGGGGACCCCGTCGAGGACGAGGGTGCCGATGGGGTGCGGGGAGAGCATGTCGAGCGGCTCGCCGGTGAGGCCGGGCCGGTCGGCGGGGACGAGGAAGGCGGTGATGCCCCGGGCCCCCGCGCCGGGAGTGGTGCGGGCGAAGACGGTGTAGAAGTCGGCCTGGGGGGCGTTGGAGATCCAGCGCTTCTCGCCGGTCAGCCGCCAGGCGGCCGGCTCCGGGGGCGGGCGCCGCCGCCCCACGGCGGCCGGCTCCGTCGCCGTCTCCCCCGGTGACCACGTCGTCCCCGTCGTCCCCGTCGGCCCCGGCCGCCTTGTCGGCCCCGGCCGCCTTGTCGGCTCCGGCGCGGACGGCGCCCCCGGCGGTCCGGGGGGCTCCGTCGGTCCGGGAGGCTCCGGCGGTCCCGGCTCCCCCGGCGTCTCCGGCGCCACCCGTTCCGCCCGCAGGGACAGGGCCGCCGCGTCCGAGCCCGCCCCGGGCTCGGTGAGCGCGAAGGCGGCCACCGCCGAACCGTCGGCCACCCGGGGGAGCCAGCGGGCGCGCTGGGGCTCGGTGCCGTGGGCGTGGACGGGGTGGGCGCCCAGGCCCTGGAGGGCGAGGGCGGTCTCGGCCTCGGTGCAGGCGTACGCGAGGGACTCTCGCATCAGACAGAGGTCGAGCGCGCCCGAGGTGAACAGCCGGGGCAGCAGGCCGAGGGCGCCGAGTTCGGCGAGGAGGGGGCGGTTGACCCGGCCCGGTGCGCCCCGGTCGGCCAGGGGGCGCAGCCGTTCGGCGGCGAGGGTGCGCAACTCCTCGCACCAGGCGAGCTGTTCCGGTGTCAGTGAGAACGCCGTCATCGCCGGTCCTCTCCCTCCCCGCCGGGCCGTCACACCGACGCCCCGGCCCGCCTCCGGCGACGCGCCCCGACGGCTCGACACCCCGGCGCCGTCGAACCGCGCCACCGCGTCCACCGCTTCACCGCCGGTCACCTCCCCGGAACGACCATTCCGAGAGTATCGCGTCCCGTTGACTGTCGTCACCAACACGATACGCTCCTGGTGCGAGCCCACCACGGCAAAGGGGGCGCACCGCCATGGCAGACCCACACCGTTCCGCCCATGTCGACACCTTCGCGCGCGAGCACCTGCCACCCGCCGACCAGTGGCCCCAGCTCCGCTTCGACCTGCCCGAACTGCGCTACCCCGAGCGGCTGAACTGCGCCGCCGAACTGCTCGCCGGGCCGCCCGGCGACCGCCCGGCCTTCCGCACCGACGACGGTTCCACCTGGACGTACGGGCAGCTGCGGGCCCGGGTCGACCGGATCGCCCACCTCCTCACCGGCGGCCTCGGGGTCGTCCCCGGCAACCGGGTGCTGCTGCGCGGACCCACCACGCCCTGGCTCGCGGCCTGCTGGCTGGCGGTGCTCAAGGCGGGCGCGGTGGCGGTCACCGTGCCCGCCCAGCAGCGCGCCCGCGAACTGCGCACCCTCTGCGGCATCGCCCGCGTCCGGCACGCCCTGTGCGACGCCCGCTCCGTGGACGACCTGGCCGCGGCGGGGATACCGGGGCTGAGGATCACGGCCTACGGCGGGGACTCCCCGGACGACCTGCTGCGCCGCCCGGCGCCCGGCACCCCGTACCCGGCCGCCGCGACGGCCGACGACGACGTGGCGCTGATCGCCTTCACCTCGGGGAGCACCGGACGGCCCAAGGGCTGCATGCACTTCCACCGCGACGTGCTGGCCGTCGCGGACACCTTCTCCCGGCACGTCCTCGCGCCCCGCGCCGACGACCTGTTCGCGGGCAGCCCGCCGCTCGGCTTCACCTTCGGACTCGGCGGCCTGGTCGTCTTCCCGCTGCGGGCGGGCGCCAGCGCGCTGCTGCTGGAGCGGGCGGGGCCCCGGCACCTGCTGCCCGCCGTGGCCCGGCACCGGGTGTCGGTGCTGTTCACCGCCCCGACCGCCTACCGGGCGATGCTCGACACGCTGGACGGGTACGACATCACCTCCCTGCGGCGCTGCGTCTCCGCGGGCGAGAACCTCCCCGAGTCCACCTGGCGGTCCTGGTACGAGCACACCGGCCTGCGCATCATCAACGGCCTCGGCGCCACCGAACTGCTGCACATCGTCGTCTCCGCGGCCGACGGCGACATCCGCCCCGGCACCACCGGCCTTCCGGTGCCGGGCTGGACGGCGCGGGTGCAGGACGAACACGGCGTGCCCGTGCCGGACGGGCGGCCCGGACTGCTGGCGGTGCGCGGCCCGGTCGGCTGCCGCTACCTCGACGACCCGCGCCAGCGGGAGTACGTGCGGGGCGGCTGGAACATCACCGGGGACACCTACGTCCGCGAGCCGGGCGGCCACTTCCGCTACGTCGCCCGCGCCGACGACATGATCGTCTCCTCCGGGTACAACATCGCCGGGCCCGAGGTCGAGGAGGCGCTGCTGCGCCATCCGGACGTGGCCGAGGCGGCGGTGGTGGGGCGGGCCGACGAGGCGCGCGGCCAGGTCGTGGTGGCCCACGCCGTGCTGCGCGAGGGGGCCGTGCGGGACGCCGGGGCGCTGCGCGCCTTCCTGCTGTCCGAGCTGGCGCCGTACAAGTGCCCGCGCGAGATCCACTTCCGGGACGCGCTGCCGCGCACGGCGACCGGCAAGCTCCAGCGGTTCCGGCTGCTCGCCCCTCCGGAGGGCCCGGGCGACCTGGCATGAGGGGGCCGGACCGCGACGATCTAGGATGATCAATGTGTCCGACCTGCACGTACCGCATGCCCCGAGGTCCCTGATCGTCACGCTCTACGGCGCGTACGGCCGCTTCGTGCCG
Organism: Streptomyces sp. NPDC107521; assembly: GCF_055598485.1. Lineage (NCBI taxonomy): Bacteria > Bacillati > Actinomycetota > Actinomycetes > Kitasatosporales > Streptomycetaceae > Streptomyces > Streptomyces sp. NPDC107521. Next base: position 42,191 of record NZ_JBVKAT010000017.1, on the reverse strand, counting down.
GGCCCGGTGCCCGTGGCGGAGCTGATCCGGCTGCTGGCGGCGGTCGGGGTGGACGCGCCGTCCGTGCGCTCGTCGGTGTCCCGGCTGAAGCGGCGCGGACTGCTGCTGCCCGCCCGGACCGCCGGGGGCGCGGCCGGATACGAACTCTCCGCCGAGGCACTGCAGTTGCTGGACGACGGGGACCGGCGGATCTACGCCGACGCCCCGCCGGGTGACGAGGGCTGGGTGCTCGCCGTGTTCTCGGTGCCGGAGTCGGAGCGGCAGAAACGGCACGTGCTGCGCTCCCGGCTGGCCGGGCTCGGCTTCGGCACCGCCGCCCCGGGGGTGTGGATCGCCCCGGCCCGGCTGTACGAGGAGACCCGGCACGCGCTGGGCCGGCTCGGGCTCGACGGCTACGTGGACTTCTTCCGCGGCGAGCACCTGGGCTACGCGCCCACCGCGGGGGCGGCGGCGCGCTGGTGGGACCTGGACGCGATCGCCGCGGAGCACGAGGCGTTCCTGGACCGGCACGCGCCGGTGCTGCGCGCCTGGGAGGAGCGGTCGGACACCCCGCCGGAGGACGCCTACCGCGACTACCTGCTGGCCCTGGACTCCTGGCGCCACCTGCCGTACACCGACCCGGGGCTGCCCGCCGCGCTGCTGCCGCCCGGCTGGCCGGGGACGCGTTCGGCCGCCGTCTTCCGGGCGCTGCACGCGCGGCTGCGCGGGGCGGGGGCGGTGTTCGCGGGGGTGGCGGACGACGGCGGGGGCACGGACGGCTCGGCGGTACGGGGCGGCTGACGACGGCCGGGGCGGACCTCAGCCGCCGCCCCGGACCCGCTGCGGAGCGGGCCGGGGGCCGGTCGGGCCGGGGCGTCCGGTGCGCGGCGGGCGGCTGCCCGCCCGGTACGGGGCCGGCCAGACGGCACCCGGTCCCTCGTAGCCCTGCTCGGCCGCCGCGTGCAGGGTCCACTGGGGGTCGTAGAGGTGGGGGCGGCCGAGGGCGCACAGGTCGGCGCGGCCGGCCAGGATCAGCGAGTTGACGTCGTCCCAGGAGGAGATCGCGCCGACGGCGATGACCGGTACGCCCGCCTCGGCGCGGATGCGGTCGGCGTGGGGCGTCTGGTACGACCGCCCGAACTCCGGCCGCTCGTCGGAGACGACCTGGCCGGTGGAGACATCGATCGCGTCGGCGCCGTGCGCGGCGAAGGCCCGCGCGACGGCGACGGCCTCCTCGGCCCGGATGCCGCCCTCGGCCCAGTCGGTGGCGGAGACGCGGACCGTCATCGGCCGGTCCCCGGGCCACACCTCCCGGACGGCGTCGAAGACCTCCAGCGGGAAGCGCAGCCGCCGCTCCGGGGAGCCGCCGTAGGCGTCCGTGCGGTGGTTGGTGAGGGGGGAGAGGAAGCCGGAGAGCAGATAGCCGTGCGCGCAGTGGAGTTCGAGCAGGTCGAAGCCGGCCCCCGCGGCGCGGGCGGCGGCCTCGGTGAACCGCTCGCGTATCGCGGTGAGTCCGGCGCGGGTCAGCTCGCGCGGGACCGGGCCGCCGGGCCGGTACGGCAGCGGGGAGGCCGCCGACAGGGGCCAGTTGCCCTCGGGCAGCGGCTCGTCCATGCCCTCCCACATCCGGCGGGTGGAGCCCTTGCGGCCGCTGTGCCCGAGCTGGACGCCGATGGCGGTTCCGGGGGTGTTCTCGTGGACGAAGCGGGTGATCCGGCGCCAGGCCCGGCCCTGGTGTCCGGTGTACAGGCCCGCGCAGCCCGGGGTGATGCGTCCCTCGGGGCTGACGCACACCATCTCCGTCATGACCAGCCCCGCGCCGCCGAGGGCCCTGGCCCCCAGGTGGACCAGGTGGAGGTCGCCGGGGACGCCGTCGGTGGCGGAGTACATGTCCATCGGGGAGACGACGACGCGGTTGCGCAGGGTCAGTCCGCGCAGCCGGAAGGGGGTGAACATCGGGGGCGTGCCGGGAGGGCAGCCGAACTCCCGCTCCACGGAGCCGGTGAAGGCGGGGTCGCGCAGCCGCAGGTTGCCGTGGGTGACGCGGCGGCTGCGGGTGAGCAGGTCGAAGGCGAACTGGCGTGGCTGCCGGGCGACATGGCGGTCCAGCTCCTCGAACCACTCCCGGCTGGCCCCGGCGGCGCGCTGGGCGGAGGCGACGACGGGGCGCCGCTCCTCCTCGTAGGCGGCCAACGCCTCCGGGACGGTGGGGTGTTCGTCCAGGCAGGCGGCGAGCGCGAGGGCGTCCTCGACGGCGAGCTTGGTGCCGGAGCCGATGGAGAAGTGCGCGGTGTGGGCGGCGTCGCCGAGCAGGACGGTGTTGCCGTGCGACCAGCGCTCGTTGACGACGGTGCGGAAGGTGGTCCAGGCGGAGCGGTGGGAGCGCAGCGGACGGCCGCCGAGGGCGTCGGCAAAGAGGTCGGCGCAGCGTTCGACGGAGGCCGCCGGGTCGGGGGCGTCGAAGCCGGCGGCCCGCCACACCTCCTCGCGCATCTCGACGATGGCGGTGGAGGCGTCGGGGGCGTAGGGGTAGGCGTGCAGTTGCATCACGCCCGCGCCGGTCTCGGCGATCTCGAAGCGGAAGGCGTCGAGGGCGAAGTCGGCGGCGAGCCAGATGTACCGGCAGCGGTGGGGCGTGAGGCGGGGGCGGAACGCGGGGGCGTGGGCGGCGCGGACGGCGCTGTGGACTCCGTCGGCGGCCACGACGAGGTCGTACGCTCGGGCCAGCCGGGCCGGGTCCGGGGCGGGGGCGCCGAAGCGGAGGTCCACGCCGAGCGAGCGGCAGCGGGTGTGCAGGATCCGCAGGAGCCGGCGGCGGGCGAGGGCGGCGAAGGCGTGGCCCCCGCAGGTGTGGCGGACGCCGCGGTGGACGATGTCGATGTCGTCCCAGCGGACGAGGGCGGGGTCCAGGGCGGCGCGGACCTCCGGGTCGGCGTCCGCGATGCCGCCGAGGGTCTCGTCGGAGAGGACGACGCCGAAGCCGAAGGTGTCGTCCGGGGGGTTGCGTTCCCAGAGGGTGACCTCGCGGTCGGGGGCGAGGCGTTTGAGGAGGGCGGCGGTGTAGAGGCCGCCGGGGCCTCCGCCGGTGATCGCGATGCGGAGGGGGCGGGGGCGGGAGTGGGGTGGCGGATGCCTTTCGCCGCCGTGCGGGTTCCTGTCGCCGCCGTGCGGGTCGCCTTCGGAGCCGTGCGGGTTCCTGTCGCCGCCGGGCGCGTTGCCTTCGGAGCCGTGCGGGTTCCTGTCCGCGTCGTGCGCGATTCCCCGCGCCCCCGGACCGGAGATGCTCGCCCGGGGCGTCGACCCTGCGGGCGATGTCCCACCGGACGGGAGTGTGCCGCGCGGGCCCACCCCCTCCACGTGCGCGCTTCCCCGCGCCCCCGGACCGGAGATGCTCACCCGGGGCGTCGACCCTGCGGGCGATGTCCCACCGGACGGGAGTATGCCGCGCGGGCCCACCCCCTCCACGTGCGCGGTTCCCCGCGCCCCCGGACCGGAGATGCTCACCCGGGGCGTCGACCCTGCGGGCGATGTCCCACCGGACGGGAGTATGCCGTGCGGGCCCACCCCCTCCACGTGCGCGGTTCCCCGCGCCCCCGGACCGGGGGTGCTCGCCCGGGGCGTTGACGCTGTGGGGGGTGTCCGGGGTGGTTCTGGTTCGGGCCTGGTCATCGTCCCTGCCACTTCGGGGGGCGCTTCTCCGTGAAGGCCGCGTGGAATTCGGCGTAGTCCTCGCCGTTCATCAGGAGGGCCTGGGTCGCGGCGTCCAGCTCGACCGCCGCCGCCAGGGGCATGTCCAGCTCCGCCGTCAGCAGCGCCTTGGTCTGGGCGTGGGCCAGGGCCGGGCCCTCGGCCAGGCGGCGGGCGAGCCTCCCGGCGGCCTCGTCGGCGCCGCCCTCCTCGGTGAGCTCGCTGATCAGGCCGATGCGCTCGGCCTCCGCCGCGCGGACCGTCTCGCCGAGCATCAGCAGCCGCGTGGCGTGGCCGAGGCCGACCACCCGGGGCAGCAGATAGGCGGCGCCCATGTCGCCGCCGGACAGGCCGACGCGGGTGAAGAGGAAGGCGAACCGCGCGGACGGGTCCGCCACCCGGAAGTCCGCGGCCAGCGCGAGCACCGCGCCCGCCCCGGCGGCGACCCCGTGGAGGGCGGCCACCACCGGGAAGGGGCACTCCCGCACCGCCCGCACGACCTGCCCCGTCATCCGGTTGAAGTCCAGCAGCTCGGCGGTGTCCATGGCGAGCGTGGCGCCGATGATCTCGTCGACGTCACCGCCGGAGCAGAAGCCGCGCCCCTCCCCCGCCAGCACCAGGGCCCGTACCGCGCGCTCCCGGGACAGTTCCGCGAGCAGGTCGCGCAGGTCGGCGTAGGCGGCGAAGGTCAGCGCGTTGAGCCGGTCGGGGCGGGCCAGGGTGACCGTGGCGACACCGTCGGCGAGACCGACGCGCAGATGCCTCCACCGCGGGGTGCGGGCGGCGGAGCCGGTGAAGGGACTCATGACGGGCGGCCTCCTGGGACGGCGGGCACGGCATCACGGAGCGCTGCGCCTCCGACGTTATCACCATTTCGTGACTGTCGTCATGAGTGCGCGATAGACGGACGGCGCACAACCCCTCCCCGAGGCGGCCCGCACACCCGCACGGGCCCCCTCCGCGACCCCCGCGGAGCGGACCCGTACCATTCGTCTGGTTGAAAGCAGGACAGGAACGCCTGCTCCATGAACGGAACCGCCGTGCACGAACGTTTCCCCGCGCCCGTCCCCGCCTCCTGGCGCATCGCGCTGCCGCACACCGCCGCGGCCGTGCCGACCGCCCGTGCCCTGGTCCGCACGGCGCTGGCGGAGGGGGAGCTGTCCGCCGACTGCGACACCGCGGAGCTGCTCACGGCGGAACTGGTGGCCAACGCCGTCGAGCACACGGCGGGCGGAGCGCCGATCGAGCTGGTGGTGGAGCTGCTGCCGAGCGGCTGCCAGGTCGAGGTGCACGACGGGGACCCCTCGCCGCCCGCCGATCTGACCCGGCCCGACCTGGAGCCGCCCGACCCCTGGCAGGAGCACGGGCGGGGGCTGCTGCTGATCCGTACGCTCAGCTCATCCTGCGGCCACCGCCCCACGGGCTCGGGCAAGGCGGTCTGGTTCAGGCTCCCGGCGGTACCGGCGCAGCGCCGACGCCAGGCGTGAGCCCCGCGCCCCGGGCGGACCGGGAGCGCGGGCGCCCGTGACCGGCGCACACCCGGCGGGCCCGCCGGGCGGAGGGCGGCGGGCCGGAGCCGGGCGGAGGGCGGCGGGCCGGAGCCGGGCGGAAGCGGGCGTCGGCCGGTCCGGGAGCGGCGCGGGCCGGGCCCGAAGACGGCGCGGGCCGGGTCAGGCGGTGGCGCGGCCGAGCGTGGCGACCAGCACGGCCTTGATGGTGTGCAGCCGGTTCTCCGCCTCGTCGAAGACGACGGAGTGCGCGGACTCGAAGACCTCGTCGGTGACCTCCAGGGACTCCAGCCCGTGCGCGGCGAAGATCTCCCGGCCCACCTGGGTGCCCAGGTCGTGGAAGGCCGGCAGGCAGTGCAGGAACTTCACGTCCGGGTTGCCGGTGGCGCGCAGCACGTCCATGGTCACGGCGTACGGGGAGAGCGCGGCGATCCGCTCCTCCCAGACCGCCTTGGGCTCGCCCATCGACACCCAGACGTCGGTGGCGACGAAGTCCGCGCCCCGGACGCCCGCCGCGGTGTCCTCGGTGAGCGTGATCCGGGCACCGGAGGCCCCGGCCAGCTCGTGCGCCCGGTCGACGACCTCCTGGGCGGGCCAGTAGGCGCGGGGGGCGACGACGCGCACGTCCATGCCGAGCAGGGCGCCGGTGACGAGGTAGGAGTTGCCCATGTTGAAGCGGGCGTCACCGAGGTAGGCGAAGGCGATCCCGGACAGCGGCGCGGTGGAGTGCTCGGTCATGGTGAGCACGTCGGCGAGCATCTGGGTGGGATGCCAGTCGTCGGTGAGACCGTTGTAGACGGGCACCCCGGCGTACGCGGCCAGCTCCTCGACCTTCCGCTGGCTGTCGCCCCGGTACTCGATGCCGTCGTACATCCGGCCGAGCACCCGGGCGGTGTCCTTCACGGACTCCTTGTGCCCCATCTGGGAGCCCGACGGGTCGAGGTAGGTCGTGGAGGCGCCCTGGTCGGCCGCGGCGACCTCGAAGGCGCAGCGGGTGCGCGTCGAGGTCTTCTCGAAGATCAGCGCGATGTTCCGGCCCCGCAGGTACGGCGTCTCGGTCCCGGCCTTCTTGGCGGCCTTCAGCTCGGCGGCCAGCTCGACCAGACCGCGGAACTCCTCGGCGGTGAAGTCGGTCTCCTTGAGGAAGTGGCGGCCGGCGAGGGCGGTCGGGACTGTCGCCATGGGGGTCGCTCCATCGGTGCGGGGGGACAGGGAACGACTGGAAGTCTATACGAAGAGTCGAATTTATATACAGCCCCCCTGCATCCCCCCTGCATCCCCTCGGGTGCCCCCTCCGGGCTGCCCGCCGGCCGCCCACCGACGGCCCGCGTCCCGCCCCGTGCCGCACACGCGCCGCGCGCGGACGTGCGCCGGAAACCGCTCCGGAGCGGGCGGCGCACCGCCCCGGCCCGACCCGGCTGCCCCCACGCCCCGGAAGGCGCGGACCGGACGGACCGGACGGACCGGACGAGGTACACGCGGCAGCCGGGCCGGGGGGGGCGCCGGACGGGGCAGCCAGGCCGGACGGGGCAGCCAGGTCAGGCGGGTCAGCCAGGCCGGACGGGTCAGCCAGGCCGGACGGGTCAGCCAGGCCGGACGGGTCAGACGGGTCAGACCGCGGAGCGTTCCACCGGGCAGCTCATGCAGCGCGGGCCGCCCCGGCCCCGGCCCAGCTCGCTGCCGGGGATCTCGATCACCTCGACGCCCTGCTTGCGCAGATGGGTGTTGGTGGTCACGTTCCGCTCGTAGGCGACGACGACCCCCGGCTCGACGGCCAGGACGTTGCAGCCGTCGTCCCACTGCTCGCGCTCGGCCGCGTGCACGTCCTGGGTGGCGGTCAGCACCCGGATCTCGCTCAGCCCCAGCGCGGCGGCGATGGCGCGGTGCATGTGCTCCGGCGGGTGGTCGGTGACCTTCAGGTCCCGCTCCCCCGCCCCCGGCTCGATGGTGTACGAGCGGAGCATGCCGAGCCCGGCGTACTGGGTGAAGGTGTCGCCGTCGACCATGGTCATCACGGTGTCGAGGTGCATCACGGCCCGCCGCTTGGGCATGTCCAGCGCCACGATGGTGCGCGCCGACCCGGCGGCGAACAGCTTGTGGGCGAGCATCTCGACGGCCTGGGGCGTGGTGCGCTCGCTCATGCCGATGAGGACGGCGCCGTTGCCGATCACCAGGACGTCGCCTCCCTCGATGGTGGAGGGGTAGTCCGCCTGGCCCTCGGACCACAGGTGGAAGGTCTCGTCGCGGAAGAGCGGGTGGTGCCGGTAGATCGCCTCGAAGTGCACCGTCTCCCGCTGCCGGGCGGGCCAGCGCATCGCGTTGATGGAGACGCCGTCGTAGATCCAGGCGGAGGTGTCGCGGGTGAAGAGGTGGTTGGGCAGCGGGCCGAGCAGGAAGTCGTCCAGTTCCATGACGTGGAAGCGCACGGAGGCCGGCTCGGGGTGCGCGTCCAGGTACTCCCGCTTGGTCATGCCGCCGACCAGCACCTCGGCCAGCTCGCGGGCGGGCAGGGGCTCGAAGGCGGCCCGGAGGTGGTCCGTGGCCAGCACCCCGTACTCCTTCTCGTCGAAGACCCGGTCCAGGACGAGCCGGCGGGCCGCCGGGACGGCCAGGGTCTCGGTGAGCAGATCGCCGAAGAGGTGCACGGCGACGCCCCGGTCGCGCAGCACGTCCGCGAACCCGTCGTGCTCGGCGCGCGCCCGGCGCACCCAGAGCACGTCGTCGAAGAGAAGGGCGTCCTTGTTGCTGGGGGTGAGCCTTTTCAGCTCCAGATCCGGCCGGTGCAGGATGACGCGGGTGAGCCGCCCGGCCTCGGAGTCGACGTGGAATCCCATGCCCCCATCCTGACCAACCGGACGCGGATTCACCCCCTGCCGTGCGGAGGGAGATGCCGGGGGTGCCCTCCGGGGCTCACGGGGAGCGGCGCCGGGCGGGGTCGTGGCGGCGGTCCGCGGCGCCCCGGCGCCCCCGTGCCCCGCCCCGGCGGCGAAGCGCACGGGGGCGCGGCCCACCGGTGGTGCCGCACGACGGGGGGCGCCGCACCACCGGCGTGCGGCGCCCCGGGACGACGGCCCGCCCCGGGGCTCGGGCCGCCCCTGGGCGGCGGTCACAGGCGCGGGTCGACCGGCTCCGACTCCAGCGCCAGGACCCCGAACACCGCCTCGTGGACCCGCCACAGCGGCTCCCCGTCGGCCAGCCGGTCCAGCGCCTCCAGCCCGAGGGCGTACTCGCGCAGGGCCAGCGACCGCTTGTGGTGCAGGGACCGCTGCCGCAGCCCGGCCAGGATCTCCGGGCGGGTGTACTCGGGACCGTAGACGATCCGCAGGTACTCGCGGCCCCGGCACTTCACGCCGGGCTGCACCGGGCGGCCCTTCTCCGTGCGGGTGAGCGGGACGACCGGCTTGACGACCATCCCCTCGCCGCCCCGGCCGGTCAGCTCCAGCCACCAGTCGACACCGGCGGCGACCGACGCGGGGTCGCCGGTGTCGACGTACAGCCGCCGGGTGGTGCGCAGCAGACCGCTCGCGTCGTGCTCGACGAGGCGGTCGAGGAGGGCGAGCTGCTCGTCGTGCGGCAGCGCGGCCAGGCTGCGGCCCCGCACGGCGAGGATCTGGAACGGCGCCAGCCGGACGCCGTCCAGGCCCTCGGTGGGCCAGCAGTAGGGGCGGTACGCCTCGGTGAACGCGTTCGCGTCGGCGGCCCGTCCGCGCTGCCGGGCGAGCAGGCCGCCCACGTCGACGCCCCGGGCGGCGGCGCCCTCCAGCGCGCTCAGCGCGGGCGGGAACACCGCCCCGGAGGCGGCGCCGACCGCGGCGTACTGGGAGCGCAGCAGCCCCGCGGCCTTCATCGACCACGGCAGCAGCTCGCCGTCCAGCAGCATCCAGTCGGTGTCCAGTTCCTCCCAGAGCCCGGCCGCGCCGATCGAGGCCCGCAGCCGGTCCAGTATCTCCTCGGTGAGCGCCGGGTCGTCGAGGAACGGGCGTCCGGTGCGGGTGCAGAGCGAGCCGGTGGGGCCGTCCACGCCGAAGCGGGCGCGGGCCGCGTCGGCGTCGCGGCAGACCAGCGCCACGGCCCGGGAGCCCATGTGCTTCTCCTCGCACACCACCCGCGCCACGCCGTCGGCCGCGTACCCGGCGAACGCCTCCCGGGGGTGCTCCAGATAGCCCTCCTCGGCGGAGCCGGCGGCCGGTGCCATGGTCGGCGGCAGATAGGGCAGCAGCCTCGGGTCGATGGCGAAGCGGCTCATGACCTCCAGGGCCGCCGCCGCGTTCTCCTCGCGCACGGCGACCCGGCCGGCGTGCCGGGTCTCCACCGCGCGGCGGCCCCGTACGTCGGCCAGGTCCAGCGGCCGTCCCTCGCGGCCGCCGGGCGCCTCGGTGAGGAGCGGCCGGAGCGGTTCGTACCAGACCTGCCGGGCCGGTACGCCGACCAGTTCGCGCTCGGGCCAGCGCAGCGCGGTCAGCCTGCCGCCGAAGACGGCGCCGGTGTCGACGCAGAGGGTGTTGTTGAGCCAGGCCGCCTCGGGCACCGGGGTGTGGCCGTAGACGACGGCGGCGCGGCCCCGGTACTCCTCGGCCCACGGGTGGCGCACGGGCAGTCCGAACTCGTCGGTCTCGCCGGTGGTCTCCCCGTACAGGGCGTGGCTGCGGACCCGGCCGGAGGTGCGGCCGTGGTACTTCTCGGGCAGCCCGGCGTGGCAGACGACGAGCCGTCCGCCGTCGAGGACGTAGTGGCTGACGAGGCCGTCGATGAACTCCCGCACCTCCGCCCGGAACTCCTCGTCCTGCCCCTCCATCTGCGCGATGGTCTCGGCCAGTCCGTGGGTGGGCCGGACCGTGCGCCCGTTCAGGTGGCGGCCGTACTTCTGCTCGTGGTTGCCGGGGACGCACAGGGCGTTGCCCGACTTCACCATGGCCATCACCCGGCGCAGCACGCCGGGGCTGTCGGGGCCCCGGTCGACGAGGTCGCCGACGAAGACGGCGGTGCGGCCGGCGGGGTGGACGCCGTCGGCGTAGCCCAGCCGGGCGAGCAGCTCCTCCAGTTCGGCGGAGCAGCCGTGGACGTCGCCGACGATGTCGAAGGGGCCGGTGAGGTGGGTGAGGTCGTTGTACCGCTTCTCGGTGACGACGGTGGCCGCCTCGGCCTCGGCGGCCCCACGCAGGACGTGCACCTTGCGGAACCCCTCGCGCTCCAGGTGGCGCAGGGAGCGCCGGAGTTCGCGGACGTGCCGCTGGACGACCCGGCGGGGCATGTCGGCCCGGTCTGCGCGGGTGGCGTTGCGCGCGGCGCACACCGTCTCGGGCACGTCGAGCACGACGGCGATGGGCAGGACGTCGTACGTCCGGGCCAGCTCGACGAGTCGGCGCCGCGCGTCCTGCTGCACGTTGGTCGCGTCGACGACGGTGCGGCGTCCGGCGGCGAGCCGCTTGCCCGCGATGTAGTGCAGGACGTCGAAGGCGTCGCGGCTCGCGCTCTGGTCGTTCTCGTCGTCGGCGACCAGGCCCCGGCAGAAGTCGGAGGAGAGGATCTCGGTCGGGGCGAAGTGGCGCCGGGCGAAGGTGGACTTGCCGGAGCCGGAGGCGCCGATCAGCACGACGAGGGAGAGGTCGGTGACGGGCAGGGTGCGGGGCCGCGCGGCGGCGGCCGGGGTCTCGGTGGTGGTCTCGGTGCCGGTCATGCGGCCAGGGCCTCCCTCTCGGCCTCCGGGGTGCGGGGGATACGGACGGTGTGGGTGGTGCGGGTGGTGGTGCGGGGGACGCGGGTGACCGGGACGGTCCCGGGGGTTCCCGGGATCCCGAGGGCTCCGGCGGTCCCGGGGGTACGGGCCGTCCCGTCGGACGGGTCCGCGGCGGGCGGCGGGCCGGACGCGGGGGAACCGGCGGCCGTCCACGGGGCGGTCGGGGCCTCGGGGACGGCCGGGGCCTCCGGGGCGGGGGCGGTGGCGCGGTGCGCCGTGGCACGGTGCGGGTCCGGGGTCCCGGGGGCCAGGGTGAACACCGCCATCTGGGTGGGCGGTCCCACCTCGGGGTCCTCGGTGCCGACGGGCCGGAACCCCACGCCGTAGCCGTGCCGTTCGGCCACCGCTCCGGCCCAGGCGCGGAACTCCCCCCGGGTCCACTCGAACCGGTGGTCCCGGTGCCGCACATGACCGGCCGGAAGGCTCTCCCACCGCACGTTGTACTCGGCGTTGGGCGTGGTGACGACGACCGTGCGGGGACGGGCCGCGCCGAACACCGCGTACTCCAGGGCGGGCAGCCGGGGCGGGTCGACGTGCTCGACGACCTCGCTGAGCACGGCGGCGTCGTAGCCCTTGAGCCGCTTGTCCGTGTAGGCGAGGGAGCCCTGGAGGAACTTGACCCGCGCGGCCTGCCGCTCACCCATCCGCTCCGGCCGCAGCCGCCGGGAGGCGATGGTGAGCGCGCGCACCGAGACGTCCATGCCGACGACCTCCGTGAACCGCGGCTCCTTGAGCAGCTCCCGCACCAGGTGGCCCTCGCCGCAGCCGAGGTCGAGGACCCGGGCGGCGGCGGCCTCCCGGAGCACGGCGAGGATCGCCTCGCGCCGGAGCACGGCCAGCGGGGTGGGCCGCGCCTCCTCCTCGGTCTCCTCGGCGACCGCGTTGTCGATCTCCTCGACGGCGCTGTCGTCGGCCTCGGCCAGCCGGACCAGCTCCAGCCGCTCCATCGCCTCGCGCGTGAGCGACCAGCGGCGGGCCAGGAAGCGGCTGGTGATCAGCCGCATCTCGGGGTGCCGGTGGAGCCAGATGCCGCCCGCCCGGAGCAGCTTGTCCACCTCGTCGGCGGAGACCCAGTAGTGCTTGGCGTCGTCCAGGACGGGGAGCAGGACGTACAGGTGGCGCAGCGCCTCGGAGAGGGTGAGCGCGTCCGACTCCAGGACCAGCCGCACGTAACGGGAGTCGCCCCAGTCGGGGAACCGGGTGTCCAGGGGCACCGGTTCGGCGGCCACCGCCCAGCCGAGCGGCTCGAAGAGGCGCCGTACGAGGCCGGGGCCGCCCCGGGCGGGCAGCGCCGGGACCTCCACGCGCAGCGGCAGCGGCGCGGCGGCACGCTCCGGACGCGACGCGCACACGCCGCGCATGGCACTGGAGAAGACCTTGCCGAGCGCCACGGCGAGCAGCGAGGAGGCCGCGTACGGGCGGTCGTTGACGTACTGGGCGAGTGCGGCGCCGGGCGCTCCGCCCCGGCCCCTGCCCCTGCCGCGCCGGACCAGCGCCACCGTGTCCACCTCCAGCAGCAGCGCGGCCGTGCAGCGCCGCTCCCCCGCCTCGGGGTAGACGACGTGCGCCGTACCGAAGGAGGTGGAGAACTCCTGCGCCTTGTCGGGGTGCTTGTGCAGCAGGAAGCCGAGGTCGGACGCGGGGCGGTCGGGGGTTCCGGTGGTGGTGAGGGTCAGGAACATGCGGAGGGCCTCTCCGGCGCTGGTGGAAGGGGGTGACGGTCGGGTGCCGTGAGCGCGCGGGAGCCCCCGGGGGTGGGACCCCAGGGGCTCCGGCGGGACGACGGCCACACCATCCCACAGGCCGGCCGGGCGGCGCCTTCGGTTATCCGCGAGGGGGGTTGACCGGGCGGCGGGCGGCCGGGTGCGCGCCGGGACGGGCCGGCGCGCGGGGCGGTCAGGAGAGCTGACTCTGCACCTGGGAGGAGATCAGCTCCAGGTGGTCCAGGTCGTGGAGGTCGAGGACCTGGAGGTAGATCCGCTGCGAACCGACAGCGGCGTAGCGGCCGATCTTGTCGACCACCTCGGCCGGGGAGCCCGCGAGGCCGTTGGCCTTCAGCTCGTCGACCTCGCGGCCGATCACGGCGGCGCGCCGGGCCACCTCCGCGTCGTCCTTGCCGACGCAGACGATGAGGGCGTTGGAGTAGGTCAGGTCGTCGGCGGGGCGGCCCGCCTCCTGCGCGGCGGCCCGCACCCGGCCGAACTGGCGCTCGGTGTCCTCCAGGGAGGCGAAGGGGATGTTGAACTCGTCGGCGTAGCGGGCGGCGAGGCGCGGGGTGCGGGTGGCGCCGTGGCCGCCGATCAGCACCGGCACCCTGTCCTGGGCGGGCTTGGGCAGCGCGGGCGACTCGGTCAGGTCGTAGTGGGTGCCGTGGAAGTCGAAGGTCTTCCCGGTCTCGGTCGCCCAGAGGCCGGTGATGATGGCGAGCTGCTCCTCCAGGCGGCCGAACTTCTCCTTGGGGAAGGGGATGCCGTACGCCTTGTGCTCGTCCTCGAACCAGCCCGCGCCGAGGCCGAGTTCCACCCGGCCGCCGGACATCTGGTCGACCTGGGCGACCTGGATGGCGAGCACGCCGGGCAGCCGGAAGGTACCGGCGGTCATCAGGGTGCCGAGGCGGATGCGGCTGGTCTCGCGGGCGAGTCCGGCCAGGGTGATCCAGGCGTCGGTGGGGCCGGGCAGTCCGTCCACGGCACCCATGCGGAGGTAGTGGTCGGAGCGGAAGAAGGCGTCGAAGCCGAGGTCCTCGGTGGCCTTGGCCACGGTGAGCAAGGTGTCGTAGGTCGCGCCCTGCTGGGGCTCGGTGAAGATTCGCAGATCCATGCGCCCATCCTGCCCGCTCGGGGGCCGCCCGCCGCTCTGCCACCCCCCTGTCACCGGCCCGTACGCACTCCCGGCGGGTGAATCCCGGCCACACGTCCAGGCCGGGCGCGGGACCGGCGCGCCCGGGGGCGGCGACCGCGCGCGAAGGGGGTGCGAGGGCGGGCGGAGGGGCGGGGGACGTGCCGGGTGGTGAGCGGGCGCGGAGGACCGCGGGGGCCGTGGCGGGCGGGATGGTGGAGGGCGCGGACGGGCGGTGGACGGGTGCCGGGGGGGACGGGTACCGGGGCGAGCGGACGCAGGCACGGCGGGGCACGGCGCGGAAAGGCCGGGCGGGGGACGGCGCCGGAGCGCCGGGCGGGGTGATGTCGGGGACGGGGCCGGGGCCGCGAAGAACGGGGCCGTCGTGGCACGCACGCGGCCGTGCGGGACGGGTACCGGGGCCGCGCGCGGCCGGTGGCGGTGCCTTCAGGGGTGGGGCCGGACGCGGTGGGGGGCGGTGCCGTGAAGGGGTGGTCCGGGCCGGGCGGCGGGTGCCGCGGCGCGGCCCGTGGTGGTGGGTGCGGGGCGGCGGCTCCGGCGCGCGGCGCCCGGCCGGCGCGGAGCCCCGGCGCGGGACGGACACCGGGACGGGTCCCGGGCGGTACCCGAGGTGGCACCGAGGGGGTGCCGGAGGTGGTGCCCGGGGCGGTACCTGAGGCGACGGGCCGGGGGGGCGGGCGGACCCGGGTCAGCCGGCGCCGCGCGCGGACGCCGGTATGGACCCCCGGCGCGCGGGCTCCCGGTCGGCGAGTCTGCGCAGCATCTCCAGGACCCGGTCCCGGGACTCGTCGGCCGCGTCGATGGCCTCCATGCACTGCCAGTACGTCCCCTCGTCGTCGGCCGCGCAGGCGATGCCGACCAGGGCCATGCCGGTCTCGCCGAGGAGGGTGCCCAGGCAGGTCAATGCCTGCCGGGCGTCACCCAGTTCGGTGAGCTGGGCGGCGCGCAGCTCACCGGGGGCCAGGTCCGGGGTGTGCAGGACGCCGCAGCCGCGCCCGGCCAGCTCCGTCAGCCCCAGGGCCTCGCCGCGCAGTTCGGGCGGTCCCAGGACGGCCAGCCTGCTGCCGATCGCCTGGGCGAGGGCCTGGGCCTGCCACACCTCCGTCAGGATGTCCGGAACCCTGCCGCCGGCCGCCAGGGCATGCCCGCTCGTCACGATGAGCCGCACCGCGTCCATTCGCTGTCCCCGTCTGTTCCGGACGCGCGCGGGGCGCGTCCACCCGAACTCCGTTGCTCACTACCCAGAGTGAGGGCTTGTGGGACGAAAAGCCAGAGGAAGGGGGAAATCTTCGGACAAGAAATCGCCACAGCCCATGCTTTCGAACGCGGAGAGTGATACTGGAGTGGATTACTCCCCGTCCCCTCCCCTTCCGCCGCGCTTCTCCTCCCCGTCACCGCGCGCCGGATCACCGCCGGAGCCCGGCACCGGGAAGCGGCCCTCGTTGCGGTCGATCTTCGCGTCGAGCGCGGCCAGCGGGTCGACGCCGAGCACCTCGCAGAACTGGAGCAGATACGCCAGGACGTCCGCGACCTCGTCCCGGACGCGGTGCGCGGTGCCGGGGTCGTCCATCACCCGCGCCGACTCCTCGGGCGTCAGCCACTGGAAGATCTCGACGAGTTCGGACGCCTCCACGCTGAGCGCGGCGGCCAGGTTCTTGGGCGTGTGGTACGGCTGCCAGTGCCGCGCGGCGGCGAACGCGGTCAGCCGCCGCCGCAGGGCCGCCAGGTCGGGGGAGTCATCGGTCACGGGTCAAGGTGTACCACCGTGACCCCGTCCTCCCCCTGGGCCCAGGCGGCGTCGGAGACCGCGGCGACCAGGCGGACACGGCCCCGCCCGCACATCCGGGCGGCCAGCCGCAGGAGTTCGGTGCGCTGCCGGGCGTCCAGCCCGCGGTCGAGGCCGTCGGTCAGGACGGTGAGCGTCTGGAGATCGGCGGGCACCTCGCCCGCGGGGTCGGCCTCCAGCAGGCCGGGACCGGTGAACAGCACCAGGGCGAGGGCGAGATAGCGCAGTTCGCCGTGGCCGAGGCGGGCGAGGCCGGTGCGCACCCCGCCGCCCCGGTCCAGCAGGGCGCGGACCACTCCCCCGCCGTCCGGCTCCGCGAGGACGTCGACGACCGGGCCCGCGCAGCCGGCCCGCACCGAGGCGACGAACTGGGCGTGCCGAAGGCCGCATTCGGCGCGGGTCCGGCGGAGCACGTCCGCCAGGTTGTCGCAGCCGCCGAGCAGCCGCCCGGTCCCGGCGGGCACCGGCTCGCGCATGCGGCGGGGGCACGGGTCGCAGGCGTAGACGGAGCGCAGGGCGACCACCATCTGCTCGGCGGCGGCGAGCACCCGGCGCTGGCCGTCGGTCCTGCCGGCCACCCGCAGCGGGAGCAGCGGGGTGCCGAGCCGGTCGTCGGGCAGCGGCGCGCGCGTCACCGGCGCCGATCCGGCGGTGAGCCAGGCCGCCTGCACCGCGCGCCGCCCGGGGTCGCGCAGGGCGGTCTGCAGCAGGACCACCCCGTCGGCCGTCAACCGTTCGCCGACGACGCGCAGTTCGGGTTCGGCCTGCACCGCCACGTCGAGCCGGACGGGGCCCGCGGGGCCGTCGGCCGTGCAGCCGATGCGGAAGCCCCGGCGGTGCTGGGCGTCGGGCCGGGCCCGCTCGGGGACGCAGGCGCCGGGGTCGGGGAAGACCTCGCCGAGTCCGGCGCCGCCGCCCAGCCGGGCCAGCGCCTCGTAGGCCCGCAGCGCGCTGGACTTGCCGCTGCCGCTCGGCCCGGTGAGCACGGTCAGCGGACCGATCGGGATCTCGGCCCGCCGGTGCCGGGCGAAGGCGGACAGCCGCAGCTCTGTCACGCGCGGGCGATCCGGGCGCGGCGCGTCGGCAGCGGCGGTCGGCGGGGGCACACATGGCACGGCCATGAGCGGACCGTAGGACTCCGCTCCGGCGCGGAACCGTTCCGTCTCCCGTACGTTCCCACGATCGGGCGACGGACCCCACCGGGCGCCGACCGCCGTCACCCGGCCCGCGGACGGGCCGACGCGACCGACGGCCGACGGGGGCGACGGGGGCCAGCGGCACGGCGGAGGAGAGCGGCGTGACGGCGGCGGGCGGCGCGGCGGAGCAGGGCGGACGGGGGCGCCGCCCGTCCCGGACGGGAACGGAGCGCGGGCCCCGGGCGCCGTGGACGCCCCGGGGCCCGTGCGGGCGTCCCTCAGATGCCGGGGACGGCGGCGCTCTCCATCAGTCCGTTGACCTCGGTCCCGGCCGGGGTCAGCAGGAACACGTTCCGGTCGACCCGGTGCATGCCGCTCGCCAGGCCGAACACCACGCCCGTGCTGAAGTCCAGGACCCGCTTGGCGACCTCGGTCTCCGCGCCGGTCAGGTCCAGCAGTACCGGGATGCCGGACATCAGCGTCTCGGCCACGTCCCGGGCGTCCGCGAACACGTTGACCCGCAGGACGACGAAGCGGCGGCGCGCCGCGGTCTCCGCGTCCGGTATCGACCGATGCCCGACCGACGACGGCCAGGCGTCGCGTCCTCGCAACGGAACGACCTGGGCGAGCCCTTCCCACTGTTCATCGGTGACGTCGTAGCTGTTCACCGGCTCCCCCGATTCCACTCGCCTTCATTGCGTGCACCAGCCAATTCTTACGCCAAGTCACCCGTTCGGCCCAACCCCGACACCCTCGGCCGCACACCCCGCGCGGCCTGCGGAACATCCCCCTCCGGAGGGCGTGGCGCCCGCCGTCGGACCGGTGTCGGTGGTCCCCCGCAGGAGGGAATGGACGTCCGGCCGTCGTGCGAGGGGGGAAGCCGTGGACGCCATGACGCCAGGTGGACCGTGGAGGTGTCCGGCCTGCCGTTCTTCCGGCGGGGAGCACGTCTCCGCGCGCCCGGACACACCCGCGCAGGACAGGCCTGCGCCCATCGATCCGGAGCACACCGACGACGCGGTCCCATCGTACGGGCAGGGGTTCCCCCGTCGACCGGCGCGTACCCGCTCGGGACCGCGCCATGCCCGCGACGGCCCGTCAGGTGGCCGGAAACGGGCGCTCCCGCCGGCCTCGGGAAGGGCGCGGAACGGGTGCGCGGGGCGCCGTCCCGCCGCCCCCGGGGCATGCCTTCGCCCCCGTGAACGGAGCGCGTTCCACGGGGGCTTCGGCCACGGCCGCGCCGCGCCCGCGGGCGGGTCCCGGCGGGCCGGTGTCCCGGGTCAGACGCGGGCGGACTCCTCCTGACGGCTGGCCAGCGCCCAGATCACGAAGACGTCGATCGCCATCATGATCACGGACCAGATGGGCAGGTACGGCAGGAAGAGGAACTGGGCGATGAGGCTGAGCGAGGCGATGACGATGCCCGCGAAGCGCGCCCAGGCCATGTCCTTCAGCAGGCCGTATCCGGTGACGAGGACGAAGGCGCCGAGCACCAGGTGGACGATGCCCCAGCCGGTCAGGTTCATCTCGTAGATGTACGTGCCGACCCGGGCGTACACGTCGTCCTTGGCGATGGCGGCGATGCCCTGGAGGACGGAGAGGGCTCCGTTCAGCAGCAGCAGTACGCCCGCGAAGACGACGCCGCCGGTCACCCATCCACGGGAATGGCCGGAAGTGTACGGGGGCCGAGGGGCGCCGCCGTCACCGCCGTGAGCGCTTCTGCCGGAGCCGGGGGCCGCGTACTGGCTCATGAGCTGGGTCCTTTCTGCGTCTCCCCCGTACGGAGATCCGGGCGGGCGGCGCGGGCGGCGCCGCCGACGGATCGTTCCGAGCCTGCGGGCGGCGGGGCCGCCCGGCCACGCGGCGGGGCCGAACGGGTGAACCCGGCCCGGCGCGCGCGCGTGCGGCCCCCCGCGGCCTCGCGTTAACTGAGCCGCACACGCGAACGCGCAACGGGCCGCCACCGCCGGCCCGGGCGCCAGGACGGCGGCAGAGGAGGGGCCCGTGACCGGTCGACGCCCTGGGACGCGACGCCGGTGGGCCGGGGACGGGGGCCGGACGGCCAAGGGACCCGGCCGGCGGACCGGGGCACGCGCGGTACGGCGGGAACGCCCGACGCGGGGGCGCGGGCCGGAACGGGGCGCTCGGCGGAGGGACCGATGAGCGCACCCGGGGACCCGGGTGCGGGACCGGGGGGCACCGGGCCGGAGGACGGCGCCCGCGCCGTCGACGGTCCGGGGGGCGCTTCCGGCGGGCGGGTCGAGCCCCCCGGCGGGACGAGTGACACTTCCCGCGGACCGGAGCGGGCGGGCGGCGGGGCGGGAACCGGGACCGGCACGACTCCGGAGGCTTCCGGCGGGACGGGAGCCGGGACGGGCGGAACCCGGAACGCTTCCGGCGGGACCGGAACCGCCTCCGGCGGGACGGGCGGTGGCGGTGACGCCGCGTCCGGCGGGGCCGGTTCCGGCGGCGGGCGGGACGGGGCGCCGTCGCTGCGGGCCCTCCTGCTCACCCCCGGCTACCGGCGGCTGTTGCTGCTGTCCGTGCTGCTGGGCATCCCCATCTCGCTGACCTGCTTCTTCTTCGTCGGGCTCCAGCACCAACTCCAGCACTGGGTCTGGACCTCGCTGCCCGAGGCCGTCGGCTACCGCGTCCCGCCGTGGTGGTGGCCGCTGCCGTCGCTGCTGCTGGCCGGGCTGGTGCTGGCGCCGATCGTCACCCGGATGCCCGGGGCGGGCGGCCATCTGCCGGTGAACGGACTCGGTGGCACGCCGGTCGGCCCCCGGGAGCTGCCGGGCACGGTCCTCGCCGCCCTGGCCACGCTGCCGCTCGGCGTGGTGCTGGGTCCCGAGGCGCCCCTGATGGCCGTCGGCAGCGGGCTCGCGCTGCTGGCGGTGCGGCGGGTGGCGGCGGACGCGGACGCCAGGGCGAGCGCGATCGTCGCGACGGCCGGTTCCACCGCCGCGATCTCCACCATCCTGGGCGGTCCCCTGGTGGCGGCGGTGCTGCTCGTCGAGGGGGCCGGGCTCGGCGGCTCCCAACTGGTCGCACTGCTGCTGCCCTGTCTGCTGGCCAGCGGGACGGGCGCGCTGGTGTTCACCGGCTTCGGCCAGTGGACCGGGCTGAAGATCGGCGCGCTGGCCCTGCACGAGGTGCCGCCGAACGCCAACCCCGACGCGGGCGACTTCCTCTGGGGCGTACCCACCGCCGTACTGATCGCGGTCCTGGTCACGCTCGCCCGCGCGCTGGGCCGCCGCACCATCTCCTACACCCGGCACCGCACCGCCGTGCGCACCCTGCTCTGCGCCGTGGCGGTCGGCGGCTGCGTCACCGCGTACGCCCTGATCACCGGCCGCGATCCGGCGGAGGCGGCGCTTTCCGGCCAGGTGGCCCTCGCGCAGATCGCCGCGCAGCCGCACGCCTGGTCCGTCGGCGCCCTCGTCGCGCTGGTCGCCTGCAAGGGGCTGGCCTGGGGCATCGCCCTGGGCGGTCTGCGCGGCGGCCCGATCTTCCCCGCCGTCCTGCTGGGCACGGCGACGGCGATGGCCTGTTCCGGACTGCCCGGCTTCGGCGCCACTCCGGCCCTCGGGCTGGGCATCGCCTCGGCGGCCGCCGCCGTGACGGGGCTGCCGCTGGCCGGCGCGGTGCTCGCGGTGCTGCTGATCGGCGGGGACGCGTACGAGCAGATGCCGCTGATCGTCATCGCCTCGGTGGTGGCCTTCGTCGTCGCCCAGGTGATGCCCCGGCTCGGCCGGAGGCACCGGGCCGAGGGGGCTCCCGGTTCGCCTGGCACGGCGGACGCCACGGGGGCCGCGGGATGAGCGGGCACCGCGACCCGTCCGACGGCGGAACCGGACCCGGGACGCACGGGGACGGGACGCACGCCGACGGGGCGTTGGGCGACGGGACCTCCGGCGGTGCGAGATCCGGAGGCTCGGCATTTGGAAGTGGCGGGTCCGGGGGCGCGGGAGACGGCGGTCGCGGAGCACCCGGGGGCCGGCCCGCCGGAGACGGCGGAGGGACCGTGAACGGGACGCCCCGACACCACCCGACCGGGGGCGGCGGGTCGCCGGAGCACGGGAACACGGATGACGGCGGGACGCCGGAGAGCGGAGGGCGGGGAACTCCCGGGAGCGTGCCCGCCGGAAACGGCGGACGGCCGGGGCACGGAGACGGTGCTGCGTCGGGTCCCGGGAACACCGGCGGCGGAGGCGGGAGAAACGGAGGGGGGAGAGACGGAGGCGGAGGCGGCGGAGGCCGGGGTGCACCGGGGGCCGATGGCACCGGCGGGGGGCGGGGCGGGCACGGGCACGCGCGCTTCCCGGGGGCCGCGCGGCGCACCGTGCGGTTCTGGCTGGTGCGGGGGGCCGCGGCGGCGGGCATGGGGGTCGCGTACTTCCTGCTCCCGCTCGACCGCCTGGGTCCGGAGCGGCCCGCCCTGAGCTGGTCCCTGTTCACACTGCTGCTGGTCTCGGTGGCGGCGCTGCTGCTGCGGGAGATCCGCCGCGTCCTCACCGACCGGCCCGGCGCCCGGCCGGGGCTGGCCATCGCGCTGCTGGTGGTGCTGTCGGTGCACGTCTTCGCCGGGGCGTACTACGCCCTCGCGAAGGAGCCCGGCGCGTTCGTCGGGCTGCGCACCCGTGTCGACGCGCTGTACTTCACCGTCGTGACGCTCGCGACGGTGGGCTACGGGGACATCACGCCCGCGAGCCAGACGGCCAGGGTGGTGGCCATCCTCCAGATCGTCTACAGCTTCGTGTTCCTCACCGCGGCGGGCACGGCGCTCTCCCGGCGGGCGCAGGACCTGGTGACCCGGCGTTCGGAACGGGAGGGGCACCGGTGAGGGCACCGGAGGCCGGGCGCCGGGCGGGCACCCGGGCCGGGTGGGGGTCGCGCGTGCGGAACGGGGGCCGTGACGGCCCCCGTTCACCGGTCCGCCGTGCGCTCCGCCGAGCGCACGCCGGACCCGTTCACACACGATCAGGCGGGGCAGGCCCCGAGGTCTTCCCAGACGCCCCAGTCGCCGGTGGTGCCGGGCTCGTCGCCCTGGACCCACCACTTGGCGCGCCAGTTGCGGCCCTTGTGGGAGACGGTGTCGCCACCGGTGTAGACCCTGGTGGAGGCCCAGGCCGTGGCGGTGCAGGTGCCGTTGTCGCCACCGCCGCCGTTGTTGCCGCCACCGCCGTTGTCGCCGCCGCCACCGGTGCCGCCGATGTTCACGTCGATGCAGGAGTAGAAGGCGTTGCCGGTGTCGGACACGTTCCAGACGGCCAGCACCTTCTGCTTGCCGGTGAAGCTGCCGAAGTTCACCTGGTGGCTCACGTCGGGAGCGGGCTGGGCGTTGTTGCCCTTGAACTCACCGATCTTCGTGTTGCCGATGAAGTACTGCCAGTTGGCGGTCGCGTGGCGCGCGGTGTGGTGCCACGTGAAGGTGTAGGTGGAGCTGACGGGGGTGACACGCCAGCCCTTGTTGTCGTCGTCCAGCTCCGCGAACTGGGCGTTGCCGCCGCTGCAGCTCTTGAGGCCCTTCGGACCCTCGACGCTCTGCGGCTCGTACTTGATCTGGCCGCACTGGACGACGCCCGCGGCACACTGGTCCTGACGGCTGTTGGGCGAGGTCACCCAGCCGTGGGCACTGGCGGAGCCGGCCGGGAGGCTGACGGCGAGCAGTGGAGCGACCAGGGCCCCGACGGCGAGGGCCGCTCGTCTTTTCGTGTTCATGACATGCACTTCCTTCGATGCTCTTGCCGAGACTTGGTCTAGACCTGAGGTGCGCTAGGTCTAGACCATAGCGGCCAATGGGGCCCGGTCAAGAGCTGGCGCGTACCGAACTGCCGCGCGGAGCGACCAACTTCACGCATCCCCCGTCCATCGCAACTTCTTCAGCTATTGGTCTAGACATGACCAGCGCGGGTGGTTAAAGCTTCCAATACGGAGCTGCTTCCCCGGGCGGCCCGTCCCATGTCCCGTGCGATCCCCCCCCACCCCCACACAAGCGACGGCACGCCCGGCACACCGGGAACACCGGCGCCCAGAGCACGGGACGGAACAGCCGCTCAACGACGAGCCGCCCGAGCAGAGTTGCTCATGCCGAGCCGTCCGGCCCGTCCGTGTCGCCCTTCCCCGCGCGCGGACACCCACCCCACCCCGCGACCCCCCACCCCCTTCCACCCACTCCGCACAGCTCCACCGCACACCCCCACCGCAGCGCGACGTTCCCCAGGACGCCGCGCCAGAGAGGAGCACCATCATGGAAGCGCTGGACAAGAGCAGGAACCATGTGCTCGGCCTCTACCGGATCGTCGTCGGCCTGCTGTTCACCTGTCACGGCCTGGCCACCCTCTTCGGGGTGATGGGCGGCCCGCACGGCGCGAAGCCCGAGGTCGGGGCCTGGCCCGGCTGGTGGGCCGCCGCCATCCAGCTGGTGGGCGGCGCACTGGTCCTGCTGGGCCTCGGCACCCGGACGGCGGCCCTGGTCTGCTCCGGTTCGATGGCGTACGCCTACTTCGTGGAGCACCAGTCCGAGGGTGTCTTCCCGATCGAGAACGGCGGTGAGGCGGCGGCCATGTTCTGCTGGTCGCTCCTCCTCCTCGTCTTCCTCGGCCCGGGCCGCTGGGCGCTGGGCAACCTCGTCCACCCCCGGCGCGAGCCGGAGCCCCGCCGGGTCGGCACGATGTCCTCGGTGTGAAACAGGGCCGCGGAAAAGGGAACTGACGTCTGGTCAATCCCGCGTCCGCACAGGCCCGTTCGTCCTCCCCGCCGGGGCCGTGTCCCCACTCCGGCCCCGGCGGGGGCCAACTCCCGCGAGGCGTCCGCCCGGTGTCACGGAACGCGGAAGCCCCGGAACACCACCCGGGCGCGGAGGGCGAAGCCGAGCCGCTCGTACAGGGCGATCGCGGCGGCGTTCTCCTCGGCCACGTGCAGGAAGGGACGCTCCCCCCGCGCGGTGATCCGCGCGGCGAGGGTGCCGACCAGCAGGCCGGCGTACCCACGCCCCCGGGCCCCGGGGGCGGTGCAGACGGCGCTGATCTCGGTCCAGCCCGGCGGGCGCAGCCGCTCCCCCGCCATGGCCACCAGCCGTCCGCCGTCCCGGACCCCCAGATAGGTGCCGAGCCGGTGGGTCTCCGGCCCGAACGGTCCCGGCGCGGTCAGGGCCACGAGGCCGAGCATCTCCGGCACGTCGGCGGCGCCCAGTTCGACGACCCGGGGACCCTCCGGGCCGGCCGGGCCACCCGCGGCGTCCGGGACGGGCGGGCATCCGGCGCTCCCCTCGGAGCCGCCCGCGGCGGCCCGGCCGATGTCGCCGTCGGGGCGCACCAGTTGGCGTCCCTCAAGGGTGAAGACCGGCTCCCAGTCCGCCGGGGGCGCCGCGGGGCAACTGAACATGTCGGCGAGCCCGCCCGGTCCGAGCAGCCGTGCCAGAGCGGCCCAGTCCGCCGGGTCCGGCACCGCGGGCACCGTGCAGAAGGTCGCGGCACCGGACGCGTACGTCCCGGCCCGCCCGTCCCACCGGGCCAGTGCCGCGTGGTTCCCGCGCAGCGACGTCCGCACCGGGTCGTCGAGCGCGGCGCCGCCGGGTACGGAACGCCCGGACGCCGAACAGCCCGGCGCCGAACGGGCCGCCGTGGGAGCACCGGGCACGGGGTCTCCCGGAGCGGGACCACCGGACGCCGGGGCGAAGGCCGCGGGACCGCCGGACACGGACGCGCCGGGCGCCGCTTCACCGGGGTCCACCACCACCGAACGCCTGCCTCTCCCGCCGGACACGATGCCGTCCGCCCCAGTATGGGGGACGGCCGGCCCCGGCACCCCGCGCGGCCCCGATCCTGGCTCGGTCCCGCCGCCCCGTGTCCGGCGCACGCCCCGTCGCCTAGGCCGTGTATCGAAAGTCGATCTTGGGCTGTGAATGATCACGGTTCATGGGGCGGGGCGATCTCACGGACGAGCAGTGGGCGGTGCTGGAGCCGTTGTTGCCGAAGGGCACGGGAGTGGGGCGACCGCCGGTCTGGCCGCGGCGGCGGTTGATCGACGGCATACGGTTCCGAGTCCGGACCGGTGTTCCGTGGCGGGATGTGCCCGCCGAGTACGGGCCGTGGGGCCGGATCTACGACCTGTTCCGCCGATGGCAGCGGGACGGCACCTGGCACCGGATTTTCACCCGGCTTCAGTCCCTGGCCGACGCGAAAGGTGCTATCACGCGGGACTTGAGCGTCGACTCCACGGTGTGTCGCGCTCATCAGCATGCGGCCGGTGCCCGAAGGCGGGGCGACCTGCAGAAGGAACCGCCGGGTGGTGTGTTTACCGAGCCCGGTGATCACGGGCTGGGGCGGTCGCGCGGTGGGTTCACCACCAAGCTTCACCTGGCAGTTGAGCAGGGCCAGAAGCCCCTGTCGATGTGGTGACGGCGGGGCAGCGTGGGGACTCGCCGCAGTTTGAATCCGTGCTGGAGAAGGTCCGCGTGCCCCGCATCGGTCCGGGCCGACCGCGCGTCCGCCCCAACCGGGTGCGTGCCGACAAGGCGTACGCCTCCCGGAAGATCCGCGCCTACCTGCGCCGACGCGGGATCCGCTGCACCATCCCGGACAAGGCCGACCAGGCACTTAACCGCCGGAAGCGCGGCTCCCGCGGTGGCCGGCCGCCGCGTTTCGACCCGGTCGACTACCGCGAGCGCCATGCGGTCGAGTGCGGGATCAACCGTCTCAAGAGGCACCGCGCTGTCGCCACGCGCTACGAGAAGCTCGCGGTCCGCTACGAGGCGACTGTGCTGGTCGCAGCGATCAACGAATGGCTATGACCCTGTCTCGCGCGTCATCACGTACCTGTTCCCGGCGTCGGGATCGCCGTAGAAGAAGAACAGCCGCACCTCGTCGTGCTTATCGCGGTCTACGTAGAAGGACCACGCGTATGTCGATGGGGGTGTAGGAGTCGAGGTGTCAGTGGCCGTCGCGGGGGAACGGCTCTCCACTCGGGTCCGGGCTGTCAGCGCGAGTCGGAGGACCTGTCCGCCGTCGTCGTCTGTCAGTTGCCAGGTTCCCGTACCGGAGAGGCGCCAGCCGTCATCGAAGTCGAAGTCCTGCCCGTCGAGCTTTTCGAGAAGAGCCGTCCCGTCTTCGCGAAGCTCCACGCGCGTCTCCTCGACGTTTTCCCAACCCCCAGCGACTTCGCCCCCCGTAGTGTCGTGGATCCCAGTTCCCCCGTAGTACTGATAGGGGTTGGCGCACCCAGCTAGGACAGCCAAAACCAGCATCAAGCCACAGAGAGCCGCTCCCCAAGCACGCTGCCTGCTTCCGCCCGCCACCCGAACCTCCCGCCCTCAGCGCCCGCAGCGGCCAACCGAATCAGGGAGTGGACCGTAGAAGATACCTTGTCAGATAAGTTGAACGTGTTCAACTCTGCGACTGGAGAGGCGGCGCGTACCACCCGGCGGTGCATCCAGCGCAACCCGCAGCTACCGATGAGCACCGAACAGCGTTTTCGATACACGGCCTAGTGACCTGAGTCAGAGATTCGTCGGCAGATCGCGGCCATCAGCCGGATGCCGTGCGGCCGACAGGGTTCCGGCCCGGCCTGCTGATATCCGGCCTCCGGCACGCCGGGCAGCTCGCGAGAACCACCCGAACATCTCTGACTCAGGTCACTGGGGTCTTTCGTTTGGATCGGGCCGGATCCCGCGAGCCCGGCACGATCCAAACGAGAGGCCCTAACCTCGTCCGGGCGGGAGCCGGCGGGCGCCCGCCGGGACGGCCGGTCCGGAGGAGGAGTCGATGACGGTGGTGCGCGCGAGGGGCGCGGGGGTGCTGGCGGTCGCCGTGGCCGTGCTCGGGATGACGCTCGTCGGTCCCAGCGTGCCGGACGACACGCCCCGCCTCGTCCCCTCCCTGCCCCCGGGCGCGGCCGGGCGGATCGTCCCCGACCGCGTCATGAGCTGGAACATCTGCAACCCCTGCAAGCAGGGCGACATCGACCGGGCCAGGGAGATCGCGACCCACGCGCCCCAGGTCGTCGGCCTCCAGGAGGCGTGCGTGCGGGACGTCGAGCGGATGCGGGACCACCTGCGGAACCTGTACGGGCTGGAGTACCACGTCGCGTACGGGCCGGTGCTGCGGCACCGGGGGCGCTGCGGCGGGATGCCCTGGCGGCCGGGCGGCTTCGGCCAGGCGATCCTCTCGGCGGCGCCGATCACCGACCGGGTCCTGGTGGAGTACCCCGACGGCGGCTCCGAGGACCGCGGCTACCTGGCGGTGACCACCCGGGTCGGCGGCCGTCCGCTGCGGGTCTTCACCACCCACCTCGCCCAGCGGAGCCAGGCGGCGGTCCGGGAGGGCCAGGTCCGGGTCCTCGCGGCGGCGGTGGCCGGGCACCGGCGCGCCGTCGTCCTGGGCGACTTCAACGCCGTGCCGGACGCCGCCGAACTCGCCCCGATGTGGGCCGCGTCGGCGGACGCGGACCCCGGCTGCCGTCCTCCGGCGACGGGCGCCTGCGCCCCCACCACCGACTGGTCCAGCAAGTTCGACTACGTCTTCCTGCGCGGCGTCACGGCGCGCGGGCACCGGGTCCACCCGACCCCGTACTCCGACCACGACCTGATCACCGCCGACCTCGCCCGGGGGTGAGGCACGCCAGGTGCCACCGGTGGCCGCCGCCCGGCACCCGCCGCCCCACACCAACTTCGTTTCGGCCGGATGACCTGAGGGAGAAGAAAGGGGTCGGAGATGAGGCACTTCCGGAAGACAGGACCATCAGGTACCCGGTACCACCCCGGAAGAAGTCATTCCGATGGATCTGGGCGGCGCGCGAAGCGCTCGACGGGACGGTTCAGGAAGTCGAGCCCAGCGACTCGGGATCCGTGCCATCGACCGCCACGAGCACGGCCCTGCCCGGAGTCTTCCCCGCCGCCACGGCAACGGCGGGATCGACTCCTTCGACCTCGTAGACGGTCACCCGCTCCGGCACCTCAATACCATTGGCCTCGCCCGGTGCACCGCACCCGGGCAGCAGACCAGTACCGATACTCCTGCCGACGGTGAATTCCGGGGCAACCGTGGGCCGTCCCCTCACATCGAGGTAGGAACGCCCCTCGTACCTGACAACGTACGCACACTTCTCCTGGGAGACACCAGCCGTCCCGAGCCCTCCCTCACTGTCCGCCCCCGCCGTGCAGCCGGTCCCTCCGACGACCACGACTGCCGCCACCGCGCCTGACCACGCCCGCGCCCGCAGCTTCGCTTCCATCCCCACGCTCCGTTTCCCTGGTAGTGCCCAGGTCGCCTTGGCGCTTCGGCACTACGACGCAGCGGCCCTCGTTCCCGTTCCACTCCTGCCCAAGGAGCTGCCGGTAGGCACGGGGCCACCAGGACCGGGCGAGGGCGGCGGACAAGGTCTCGGTGCCGTCCGTGGCCTCGGACCGACGTGCGACGACGGCCCCGGCACCTCGTCGGGCGCCGCGCGGGTCAGCCGGCGGGCTCGCCGGACGGGTCCGGCCGCGTGGTGACCAGTTCGGTGATCTCCTGGGCGAGCCGCGGGCCCAGTTCGCCCCAGCCGTCCTTGTAGCCGTAGACGCCGGCCAGGGTGCGGGCCTCGTAGTCGCCGTTCATGATCTCGACGTCGGAGGTGGTGATGAGCGCCGGGTGGGCGACACCGATGGCCCCCGAGACCTTCAGCAGCTCCTTGCGCAGGGTGCGCAGGTAGACGGCGGCCCGGGTGGCCTTGGAGGGCGCGTCGACGCCGCGCACCAGCCACGGGTTCTGGGTGGCGATGCCGGTGGGGCACTTGTCGGTGTGGCACTTCTGCGCCTGGATGCAGCCGATGGAGAGCATGGACTCGCGGGCGACGTTGATCATGTCGACGCCCAGCGCGAAGGCCACGGCGGCGTTCTCGGGCAGGCCCAGCTTGCCGGAGCCGATGAAGGTCAGCTCGTCGGTGAGGCCGCGCTCGGCGAAGGTGCCGTAGACCCGGGAGAAGCCCATCCGGAACGGCAGCGACATGGAGTCGGTGAAGATCAGCGGGGCCGCGCCGGTGCCGCCCTCGCCGCCGTCGACGGTGACGAAGTCGACCCCGCGGTCGCCCCGGGCCATCAGCGTGGCCAGCTCCTCCCAGAAGCCCATGTCGCCCACGGCGCTCTTGATGCCGACCGGCAGCCCGGTCTCCGCGGCGAGCAGCTCCACGAAGTCGAGCATCGAGTCGACGTCGTGGAAGGCGCTGTGCCGGGAGGGCGAGGCGCAGTCCCGGCCCACCGGGATGCCCCGGATCTCGGCGATCTCGGGGGTCACCTTGGCGCCCGGCAGCATGCCGCCGAGCCCCGGCTTGGCGCCCTGGGAGAGCTTGATCTCGATGGCCCGGACCGGCGCCCCGGCCACCACGGCCTTGAGCTTGTCGAGGTTGAAGGTGCCGTCCTCGTTGCGGCAGCCGAAGTACGAGGTCCCGATCTGGAGGATGAGGTCGCCGCCGTTGCGGTGGTACGGGGAGAGACCGCCCTCACCGGTGTTCTGCATCGCCCCGGCCAGCGCGGCGCCCTTGTTGAGCGCCGTGACGGCCGCGCCGGACAGCGAGCCGAAGCTCATCGCCGAGATGTTCACGACGCTCGCCGGGCGGAAGGCCCGGGCCCGCCCCCGGGGGCCGCCCAGCACCTTGGCCGAGGGCAGCGGGGCCTGGGGGTCGCCGAGGTCGGGCAGGGGTCCGGCGAAGGTGCGCTGCTTCAGGTAGGTGTGGCCCTGGATGTGCTCGACGTCCACGTCGGTGCCGAAGCCGAAGTAGTTGTTCTCCTGCTTGGCGGAGGCGTAGATCCAGGTGCGCTGGTCGCGGCTGAACGGGCGCTCCTCCTCGTTGGAGGTCACGACGTACTGCCGCAGCTCCGGACCGACCCGCTCCAGCAGGTACCGGGCGTGTCCGAGCACGGGGAAGTTTCTGAGCAGCGCGTGCTTCTTCTGGACGAGGTCGCGGGCGGCCACCACCGCCAGCGCGGTCGCGGCGGCGGCTCCGATGTTCCGAGCGCGCATGAACGTTCCTCTCCTCGACTGCCCGTGGCCCGGTCCCGCCGGTGCGCGGCGGGCCCGTACGCGCCGGTCGGCGGGCCCCGGCCTGCGGGGAACGACGTCCGACGGCGAATCGACAGATGATAGTAGAGGTCACCATGGGGGACGAAGGGGCCCCGGGTGCGACCCCCGCCACACCACCGAGGGCGCCGTCACCCACCCCCTCTCCGGAGCCCGGGCCCGGGCTCCCCGGCACCAGGGCGCCCCCGCCCCTCCCCGGCGCCCCGGACACCCGCGCCCCAGCCCCCTCGGCGGCGCCGCCCGCGCCCCGGCGGGGCCGATGTGTGACGGGGCAGGATGCCGTACAGGCCGGATATAGCCGACGAACACACGCTCGACCCATCCGAACGGATGGGGGAGACATGCCCGACGAAGCGACACCGGTGGCCCTGGTGACCGGAGGGTCCCGCGGCATCGGCCGCGCGGTGGCCACCCGCCTGGCGAACGACGGGTTCGACGTCGCCATCTGCTACCGCTCCGACGAGGGCGCGGCGGAGCAGGTCGCCAAGGAGATCAGGGCCGCGGGCCGCCGGGTGCTGACCCGCCGGGTGGACGTGGCGGACCGGGTGGGGGTGCGGGCCTTCGTCGCCGACGTCGAGTCGGGTCTCGGCCCGGTGTCGGCGGTGGTGACCTCGGCCGGCATCACCCGGGACCGGCCGCTGGCCCTGATGCAGGACGACGAGTGGGACGCCGTGCTGCGCACCAACCTCGACGGCACCTACAACCTGCTGCGGTCCGTGGTGCGGTCGATGATCCGGCGCCGCACGGGCACCGTGGTGACGCTGTCCTCGGTGGCCGGTGTGGTCGGCAACGCGGGACAGACCAACTACTCGGCCTCCAAGGCCGGGATCATCGGCCTGACCCAGGCGCTGGCCAAGGAGTTCGGCCGGTACGGCGTGCGGGCCAACGCGGTCGCCCCCGGCTTCATCGACACCGAGATGGTCGCCGGGGTGCCCGAGTCGGTCGCGAAGGACGCCAAGACCCGGATACCGCTGGCCCGCTTCGGCACCCCCGACGAGGTCGCCGCCCTCGTCTCCTACCTGGTGTCGCCGCAGGCCGCCTACATCACCGGCCAGGTGGTGCGGATCGACGGCGGTATGGCGCTGTGAGCGGCTCCGGGGCGTGGTTCCGGCGCTACGCGCGCGCCGAGCACCCGCGGCTGCGGCTGGTCTGCTTCCCGCACGCGGGCGGCAACGCCCGGCTGTTCCACGGCTGGGCGGCCCGGCTGCCCGCCGACGTCGAGGTGCTCGCCGTCCGCTACCCGGGGCGCGTGGAGCGGATGGACGAGCCGTGCGTCGGTTCCATGGACGAGATGGCGGACCGGGTGGTCCGGGCCCTCGCACCCGAACGCGGCCTGCCGCTGGCCCTGTTCGGGCACAGCATGGGCGCCGCCGTCGCCTACGAGGTCGCCGCGCGGCTGGAGGAGCCGGGCTCCGGCGGCGAGGGCCCCGTCCGGCTGATGCTCTCCGGCCGCTCGGCGCCGCACCGCACCGCGCCCACGGCGCTGCACCGCGCGGCGGACGACGTGCTGGTGGCCGGGGTGACCCGGCTCGGCACCCTGGGCGGCGACGCCTACGCCGTACCGGAGCTGCGGGAGCTGCTGCTCCCGGCGCTGCGGGCGGACTACCGGCTGATCGAGACGTACCGGCCCGAGCGGCCGCCTGTGCTGCGGGCACCGTTCACGGCGTACCTGGGCGACCGCGATCCGGGGGTCACCCGGCCGGGGGCCGAGGCGTGGGGGGAGCTGACCGGGGGCGGCCTGACCGTGCGCTCCTTCCCCGGCGACCACTTCTACCTGGCGTCCCGGGAGGCGGAGCTGACCGCGGACATCGCCGGACGGCTGGCGAGCCCGGCGGCGGCCCGGCCGGTCTGAGGAGCGGCCCGTGCGAGGGCCGACCGGTGCGAGGCGGCGGCCGCGCGCGAGCGGTCCGTGCGAGGCGGCGACCCCTGCGAGGCGGGGGCCGCGCGAGAACGGCCGGTGCCGAGGGGCGACCGGTGTCGCACCGCACCGCTCACCGCGCGCCCCGCACCCGTTCCACCGCGCCCCGGCTGCCGCCGCACCGCGTCACGGCGGGGCCCGTCACGGCGGGGCCCGTCACGGCGGGGCCCGTCACGGCGGGGCCCGTCGTAACCGGGCCCCGCGCGACGAGGCGCGTCACGGCACGACCACGCCGCGGCGGCCCGCGGCACCGAAACCCGTATCACCACGACCCGTACGCACCACGAGAGGGAGAGGAGCGGTGGCATGGCGAGCACCACGGCCTGGGCACCGACGGAGATCGAGAGCACCGGCGACGGCGGCCCCGGGGAGCTGCTGCGGCGGGTGGACGCCCTGGACGGAGGGCTGGGCGAGGCACTGGTCCGCGAGAAGGCCCTGGTGTTCCGCGGCTTCGGCATCACCCCCGGGACCCTGGACCCGGTGCTGGACCGGCTGCTGCCGAACCGGCTGGCCTATGTGCACGGCAACTCGCCGCGCACCAAGGTCGGCGGCAACGTCTACACCTCCACGGAGTACCCGGAGGAGTACACGATCTCGATGCACAACGAGATGAGCTACTCCCACGCCTGGCCGAGCAGGCTGGCGTTCTACTGCGAGACCGCCCCGGGCGGCGGCGGCGCCACCCCGGTGCTCGACGCGCGGCTCTGGCTCGAATCGCTGGACCCGGAGGTGCGGTCCGCCTTCGCCGACGGGGTGCGCTACGTGCAGAACCTGCACGACGGCTACGGCCTCGGCAAGAGCTGGCAGGACACCTTCGAGACGGCCGACCGCGGCAGGGTCGAGGCGTTCCTGCTGCTGGCCGGCGCCGAGTGGGAGTGGCGGCGCGACGGCGGACTCCGCGTGGAGTCCCTGCGCCCCGCCACCACTGTGCACCCGGTCACCGGGGCCGAGGTCTGGTTCAACCAGGCCGACCAGTGGCATCCGGCGGGCCTCGGCGACGAGACCGCTCGGGAGTTGGCGCAGATCCTCCCGGAGGACGAACTGCCCCAGTCGGTGACCTTCGCCGACGGCACCCCCATCCCCGACGCCCATGTGCGCCAGGTCCGGGACCGCGGCCTGGCGGCGGCGGTCGACGTCGACTGGCACGCCGGCGACCTGCTGCTGATCGACAACGTGCTGCTGGCGCACGGCCGGCGGCCCTACACCGGGGACCGGCGGGTGCTGGTGGCGATGTCCGGCTGACCGCCCGCCCCGCGCCCGAGACCGCGACGACCGACCGCGACGACCAAGCGAGCTGCCATGACCATCACCTCGGAAGAGATCCCCGCCGGATGGGCCGGGAACGGAACGGTGCCGGGAGTGTGCCGGGCCGACGCCCCCGGCACCGACGTCCACGCCCACCTCGCCGGACACCGCGCGGAACTGCGCGACCTGCTCACCCGGCGCGGGGCCCTGCTGCTGCGCGGCTTCGACATCGGCGGCGTGGACGGCTTCGACCGGATCGTGCGGGCGTTCTCCGGGACTCCCCCGCTGGCCTACGCCGAACGCTCCTCCCCCCGGTCCACCATCAAGGGCCGGGTCTACACCTCGACGGACTACCCGCCGGGCGAGGAGATCTTCCTCCACAACGAGAACTCCTACCAGGCCGTCTGGCCCCGCACGCTCTACTTCTACTGCGTGGAGCCGCCCGCCACCCGGGGGGCGACCCCGCTCGCCGACATCCGCCGCGTCCTCGCCTCCGTCGACCCGGAGGTGCGCGCCGGGTTCGAGGCGCGCGGCTGGCAGGTGGTGCGCAACTTCCACAGCGGCTTCGGCGTGCCGTGGCAGGAGGCCTTCGGCACCGCGGACCGGGAGGAGGTGGCCGCGTACTGCGCCCGCCGCCGGATGCGGGCCGAGTGGCGGCCGGACGGGGGGCTGCGCACCACCGCCGTGCGCGGGGCGGTGCACCGGCACCCGGTGACCGGGGAGCGGGTGTGGTTCAACCACGCCACCTTCTTCCACACCAGCACCCTGCCCCCGGAGGTCGGCGCCGGGCTGCGCGCGATCTTCCCCGACGAGGACCTGCCCACCCACACCTTCTACGGCGACGGCGGCACCATCCCGGACGACGTGCTGGACCATCTGCGCGCCTGCTACCGGGAGGCGTCCGTGCGCTTCGACTGGCAGCGCGACGACGTACTGGTCGTCGACAACATGCTGGCCGCCCACGCCCGCGAGCCCTTCACCGGGCCCCGCCGGATCGCGGTGGCGATGGCGGAGCCCTCCGCCGACTGAACCCGGCCCCCTCCACGAGAAGTTGGGACGAAGAATGCTCACCACCCACGGATCACGCATCTCCGGTCTCGCCGTGTACCGGCCGCACCGGCTGGTCGGCAACGCCGAACTGTCCGCGCGGACCTCGGTCTCCCCGGAGTGGATCGAGAGCCGGACCGGCATCAGGACCCGCCACCACGCGGACGAGGAGGAGACCATCGCGGCGATGGCCGCCGCCGCCGGGGAGAAGGCCGTGGTGACGGCCGACATCGACCCGGCCGACGTCGGGCTCACCATCGTCGCCAGCGCCACCCGCCGGGTCCGGATGCCCGGGGTGGCCCCCGAGGTCGCCGGCCGCATCGGACTGCCCAACTCCGGCGCCTACGACCTGAACGCGGTCTGCGCCGGGTTCACCTACTCGCTGGCCATGGCCTCCAACGCGGTCCGGCTCGGCGAGGCCGAACACGTGCTGGTCATCGGCGCGGAGCGGACCAGCGAGTGGATCGACCCGAACGACCCGGACACCTTCGTCATCTTCGGCGACGGCGCGGGCGCCGCGGTGGTTTCCCGCTCCGACACGGCCGGGATCGGCCCGGCGGTGTGGGGCAGCGACGGCGCCCGGCACGAGGTCCTCGGCATCACCGAGAAGGCCGACGGCCGCGAGTACGTCACCATGAACGGCCCGCTGGTCTACAAGTGGTCGACGGCCACCATGCCGGACGTGGCGCACCGGGCCTGCGCCGCCGCCGGGATCACCCTGGAGGACGTCGCCTGGTTCGTTCCGCACCAGGCCAACAAGCGGATCATCCACACCCTGACGGCCAACCTCGGCCTGCCGCAGGACCGCGTCGTCAACGACGTCGTGGACACCGGCAACACCTCCGCCGCCTCGGTGCCGCTGGCGCTGAACCGGCTCAAGGAGAGCGGCCGGGCCACCCCCGGCGAGAAGGTCCTGCTGCTCGGCTTCGGCGCCGGGCTGACCTACGCCGGCCAGGTCGTCGACATGCCCTGACCGGCCCGGCCGGGGCCCGCGCCCGGGGCCCGCGCGCAACGGCCCCGCGGGCGCCGGCCCCGGCCTCCGCGTCCGGCCCGGCCGCCCGCATCCCACCCCGCGCATCCCGCGCACCCGCTCCGCGCGCCGCGTACCGCGCGTCCGCCGCGCCGCACCTGAGGAAGAGGACCCGACATGACCAGAGACGAACTGATCGCCGAGATCATCGACCTGACCCTGCGCACCGCCCCGGACCTGGAGGGCGAGGTCACCGCCGACTCCGGCTTCGAGGAGCTGGGCATGGACTCCCTGACCCGGATCGACCTGCTGGCGGCCGTGGAGAAGGGCTACGGCCTCTCCGTCCCCGACGAGAGGGTCGGTGACCTGCTCCGGGTCCGCGACGTCGCGGACTTCCTGCTGGCGCACGAGGCGGGAGTCTGACCCATGGGACACAGCGATCCCGGGGGCGGCGGACTCCCCCTCTCGGTCGGCCAGGAGGGCCTGTGGCTGCTGCACAAGCTGGCGCCCGACAGCTCCACCTACCACCTCGCCGGGGGCGTGCGCATGGAGCCGGCGCCGGACCGGGAGGTCCTGGCGCGCGCGGTCGGCGCGGTCACCGGACGGCATCCCATGCTCCGCTCGGTGTACACGGACACCGGGGCCGGACCGCGCCGCCGGGTGCTGCCCCCCGGCCGGACCGGCCGGCTCAGGGTGGTCGAGGCTCCCGGAGCCGATGACGCGGAGCTGCGGCGGCTGGTGTCCGCGGAGGTCGCCGCGCCGTTCGACCTCGGCCGGGAGGGGCCCTTCCGGGCGGTCCTGGTCGACCGCGGCCCGGACGCCGTGGTCCTCGTCGTCACCCACCACATCGCCACCGACGCCCTCTCCCAGTGGCTGCTCTGGCGCGACCTGCTCGGCGCCTACGCGGCCGCCGCCGGGGGCGCGGACCCCGCGCCGGAACCCCCGGCCACCGACTTCGGGCACTTCGTGGCGGCCGAGCGCACCCTGCTGGAGTCCTCGCGCGGCGAGCGGCAGGCCGCCTTCTGGCGGGAGCAGTGCGCCGGTTCGCGGGCCGCCGAGTTCCCCACCGACCGGCCCCGCCCGCCCGTCCCGGCCTACCGGGGCGCGAGCCTGGTGCGGCGGCTGCCGGACGACCTGGCCCGACGCGTCCTGCGCGCCGCGGCCGACCGGGGGGTGTCCCCGTTCGCCCTGGCCCTCGGCACGCTCCAGGCCCTGGTCAACCGGTGGACCGGGCTGCGGGACTTCCTCGTCGCCTGCCCCGCGTCCGTGCGCCGCACCGCGGCCCGCGAGGTCATCGGCTACTACGTCAACCCGGTCCTGGTCCGCGCGGAGGTCGGCCGCACCAGCACCCTGGGCGAGGTCATCGACCGCGCCGCCGACCGCGTCCGGCAGGCCACCGCGCGCGCCACCTACCCGTACCCGCTGGTGGCGCGGGCCGCCGGGGGCGGGGAGCCGCTGTACCGGATCTCCATGACGATGGTCGCCACCGACCGCTTCGACGGCGGGCTGGAGGTCGCCGCCGCCGGGGTGCCCCTGGAGGTGGCCGGGCACAGCGTCACCTATCTGGAGATCCCGCACCTGGAGGGCCAGTGCGACGTCTCCCTGGAGATCACCCGTGACGCCGACGGCCTGACCCTCGCCCTGCGCTACGACACCGCGCTGTTCGAACCGTCCACCGCGGAGCGGCTGTTCGACCAGTACGTCGGATTCCTCGGCGCCGCCGCCGACGACGCCGACCGCCCCGTCGGCCGCATCCCGCTGACCGGCGGCGACGACCAGCGGGCCCTGCTCGCCCTGGGCGTCGCCCCGGTTCCCCCGGCCGCTTCGCGCGGGGGCGGCCACCGGCCCGGCGCCGTCTCATGAGCGGACCCGTGCTCCACGGCATCCTCGACGGGATCGGCGGCACGCCCCTGGTCGAACTCACCGGACTGCTGCCGCGCTCGGGCATCCGCGTCCTGGCCAAGCTGGAGTCCCACAACCCCGGCGGCAGCGTCAAGGACCGCTCCGCGCTCTCCATGCTGCTGGGCCGGATCCGCTCCGGCGACCTGGTGCCGGGCCGGTCCACGGTGGTGGAGTCCAGCTCCGGCAACCTCGCCATCGGCATGGCGCAGATCTGCCGCTACTTCGGCATCGGCCTCGTCTGCGTCGTCGACCCGAAGACCACCGAGCAGAACCTGGCCGTCCTGCGCGCCTACGGGGTCACCGTCGACATGGTCACCGAGGTCGATCCGGAGACCCGGGCCTATCTGCCGTCCCGGCTGCGGAGGGTGCGCGAACTCCTCGCCACCGTCCCCGGCGCCTACTGGCCCAACCAGTACGCCAACCCGCTCAACCCGCTCGCCCACGAGCGGACCATGGAGGAGATCGCGGACGCCCTGGACGGCCGTGTCGACTACCTCTTCTGCTCCACCGGGACCGGTGGCACGCTCACCGGCTGCGCCCGCCACATCCGCGCCCGCGGCCTGTCCACCACCCTGGTGGGGGTGGACGCGCTGGGCAGCGTCCTGTTCGGCGGGGTGTCCGCGCCCCGGCTGCTGCCCGGACACGGCGCCGCCGTGCGGCCCGCCCTCTTCGACCCGTCCCTCGCCGACGAGGTGGTGCTCGTCTCGGACCTGGAGTCCGTGGTGGCCTGCCGCGTCCTGACCGCCCGCGAGGCCATCCTCGCGGGCGGCTCCTCGGGCGCGGTCACCGCGGCCCTCGGCAGGTTCGCGGACCGCATCCCTCCCGGCAGCACCGCGGTGCTGGTCTTCCCCGACCGGGGCGACCGGTACCTCGACACGATCTACTCCGACGCCTGGGTGCGCGCCCACTTCGGAGACGTCTCCCATCTGTGGCAGGACCCCGAACTCACACCGGCGGTGGGCACATGCTGATCCTCACACACGGACAGGTGGCCGGACTCCTGGCCGGACGCGAGAAGGAGGTCGTGGACCTCGTCGCGGCGGCCTACGAGCGGCACGAGGAGGGCCGCACGGTCCTGCCGCACTCGGTCTTCCTGCGCTTCCCCGGCCGTCCCCGGGACCGCATCATCGGCCTGCCCGGCTACCTCGGCGCGCCCGCCGGGGACACCGGTGACGCCGGTGACACCGGGAGCGGGGACGGGGTCGCCGGGATGAAGTGGATCTCGTCCTTCCCCGGCAACGTCGCCGCCGGGCACGAGCGGGCCAGCGCGGCGATCCTGCTGAACTCACTGGCGACCGGGCACCCCGAGGCCCTGATCGAGGGCTCCCTGATCTCGGCCCGGCGCACCGCGGCCTCCGCCGCGCTCGCCTCCCGGACGCTCCTGGACGGCCGCCGGCCCACCGGCCTCACCCTCGTCGGCACCGGGGTCGTCAACCGCGAGGTACTGCGCTTCCTCTCGGTCCTCCACCCCCACCTCGACTCCCTCGCCGTGTACGACACCGACCCCGGACGGGCCTCCCGGTTCACCGCCGACCACGCGAGGCTGCTGCCGGGCGCCC
Organism: Streptomyces sp. NPDC107521; assembly: GCF_055598485.1. Taxonomy (NCBI): domain Bacteria; kingdom Bacillati; phylum Actinomycetota; class Actinomycetes; order Kitasatosporales; family Streptomycetaceae; genus Streptomyces; species Streptomyces sp. NPDC107521. Next base: position 3,806 of record NZ_JBVKAT010000017.1, on the reverse strand, counting down.
GGGTGCGGCACTGCGGCAGCCTCGACGAGGCCCTGGCCGCGCACGACCTGGTCTCCTTCGCGACCACCGCCGCCACCCCGCACACCGGGCTCGACGCCTGCCCCCCGGGCACCGTGGTGCTGCACCTGTCCCTGCGCGACCTGACGGTGCCCGCGCTGCTGGGCGCCCACAACGTCGTCGACGACGCGGATCACGTGTGCCGCGAGAACACCTCGGCGCACCTCGCCGAGGAGCACACCGGGGGGCGCGGCTTCCTCCACGCCTCCCTGGGCGCGCTGCTGCGGGGCACCGCCGAGCCCGTGCCCCAGGACGGACGGCCGGTGGTGTTCTCCCCGTTCGGCCTGGGCGTGCTGGACCTGGCGCTGGCCCGCTTCGTCCGCGACGAGGCGCGCGCCCGCGGCGTCGGCACGGCGGTCGACGGCTTCCTGCCCGGCCGCACCACCCCGTAGGGCCCGGGGCGCCGTCGCGCGCCGCGGACCCGCACCCGATCACCACCTCTGGAGAAGAGATGCCTGTCCCGCTCCACGAACTGATTGCCCGTCAGGCCGCCCGCACCCCGGACGCCGTAGCGGTCGACGACGCCCGGGGGACCATGACGTACGGGCAGTTGGACCGCCGCGCGAACCGTGTCGCGCGGCTGCTCCGGGACCGGGGCGTCACCCGGGAGACACGGGTCGCGGTCGGCCTGCCCCGCGGGCGCGACCTGCCGGCCGCGCTCCTCGGGGTGTGGCGGGCGGGCGGCGCCTATGTGCCGCTGGACGCCGCCCACCCCGCCGGACGCACCGCGTGGACCATCCGGGACAGCGGCGCCCGCCTCGTCCTGGCCTCCCGCGAGTGGGTGCCCGAGGAGCCGGCCGGCGCCGAGGCGGTGCTGCTGGACGACCCGGCCACCGGCCTCGACGACCTGCCCGGCACACCCCTCGGCCCGCCCGACGCCGACCCGGCCGGCGCCGCCTACCTCACCTACACCTCCGGCTCCACCGGCCGCCCCAAGGGGGTGCTGGTGGAACACGCCGGGATCGCGGGCCGGGTCGTCTGGACGGTGGAACACCAGGGGCTCGGCCCGGCCGACCGGATGGTGCACAAGACCGTCCTCACCTTCGACGCCGCCGCCCTGGAGCTGTTCGCGCCGCTCGTCGCGGGCGGCACCGTCGTGATGGCGCCCCGGGGCGCCGAGTCCGACCCCGCGCTCCTCGCCCGCACCCTCGCCGACCGCCGCGTCACCGTCCTGCAGGGCGTGCCGTCGGTGCTGCGGCTGCTGGTCCAGGAGCCCGGCTGGGCGGACTGCGGCGACCTGCGGCTGGTCTTCTCCGCCGGGGAGGCCCTCGACGCCGAGCTGTGCCGGCGCCTGTCCGAGCCGGCCGGCGCCGCGGTGTGGAACACGTACGGGCCGACCGAGTGCTCCGTCGACGTCACGGCCCAGGAGTTCGACCCCCGGGAGCACACCGAGGCGGTGCCCATCGGGCGGCCCCTTGACGGGGTCCGGGTGTACGTGCTGGACGAGGAGCTGGAGCCGGTGCCGATCGGCGTCGTCGGCGAGATCCACGCGGCCGGCACCGCGCTCGCCCGGGGCTACGCGGGCCGCCCGGCGCAGACCGCGGAACGCTTCCTGCCCGACCCGCACAGCGGCGACGGCGGCCGCATGTACCGCACCGGCGACCTGGCCCGCTGGCGCTCCGACGGCAGCCTCGCCTACCTGGGCCGGGTCGACCACCAGGTCAAGGTGAACGGGGTGCGCGTGGAACCGGCCGAGGTGGAGGCCGCCCTCAACGCCCACCCCGACGTGCGGGGCGCGGTCGTCGGCGCGTACGCCGCGCCCTCGGGCACCCGGCTGGTGGCCCATCTGGTCACGGCGCGCCGCGTCCCCCGGGACGAACTGCGCGGCTTCCTGCGCCACCGCCTGCCCGAGCCGATGATCCCCGCCCGGTTCGTCGCCCTGGACGCCTTCCCGCTCACCGCCAACGGCAAGGTCGACCGGTCCGCGCTGCCCGACCCGGCCGCCGACGGCACCTCCGCCCCCGCCGGGGCCCCCGCCCACGTGGCGCCCCGGACCCCGGCGGAGCGGCTCGTCGCCGACGTGTGGGAGCAGCTCCTCCAGGTGGAGGGCGTCGGCGCGCACGACGACTTCTTCGCCCTCGGCGGCTCCTCCCTGGTCCTGACCCGTCTCGCCGTCGCCCTCGCCCGGGCCTCCGGCGACGACGTCCAGCTCCGCGGCCTGTTCGGCGCGTCCACCGTGGAGGCGCAGGCCCGCCTCGTCGAGGCGTCCCGGCCCGCCGTGCCCGAGGTGGTGCCCGTGGACCGGGGCACGCCGCTGCCGCTCTCCTTCGGCCAGCACCGCCTCTGGTTCCTCGACCGGATGCACCCGGGCAGCCCCGAGTGGGTTGCCCCGCTGTTCCTGCGCCTGCCCCCGGGCACCACCGAGGGCACCGTGCGCGCCGTCCTGGACACCCTGGAGGAGCGGCACGAGTCCCTGCGCACCCGCTACGTGATGCGGGACGAGGAGCCCCGCCAGCTCGTCGTGCCCGCCCGTCCCGTCGAACTGCGCGTGGCGGACGGCGACGAGACCGATCTGGAGCGCCTCTTCGGCGAGCAGTTCGCCCGCGGCTTCGACCTGGCCGAGGGGCCGCTGTGGCGGGCCCTGCTGGTCCGCGTCCCGGTCGGCGGCCCCGTCCTGCTGATCACCGCCCACCACATCGCCAGTGACGGCTGGTCCACGGTCGTCCTGGAACGGGAGATCCGCGAACTCTGCGCCGCCGCCCGCGAGGACCGCGCGCCCCTGCTCCCGGACCCCGCCGTCCAGTACGCCGACTACGCGGCCTGGCAGGCGGTCCGCTCCGACGACGCCGTCCTCGACCGCGAACTCGACCACTGGCGGACGGCGCTGCGCGGCATGCCCGAACTCCGGCTGCGCACGGACCACCCCCGCCCGGCCCACCGCGACGGGCGGGGCCGGGGGGTGCGGTTCTCCGTCCCGGCCGGGCTCGCGGACGCCCTCAGCGGGGTCGGCCGGCGCCACGGCGCGACCCCGTACGCCACGCTCCTCGCCGCGTTCGCCGCGCTGCTCTCCCGCTACAGCGGCCAGGACGACTTCGGCGTCGGCAGCCCCGTGACCGGGCGGCTGCGCCCCGAGATCCGGGACACCGTGGGATTCTTCCTCAACACACTGGTGCTGCGCTGCGACCTGACCGGCGACCCGACCTTCGCCCAGCTCCTCGAACGGACCCGGGAGACGGTGCTGTCGGGCTTCGCCCACCAGGAACTCCCCTTCGAGCGGCTGGTGGACGAGCTCCAGCCGGTCCGCGACCTGTCCCGCACCCCGCTCTACCAGGTGGCCTTCGACCTCCAGGACGAGGGCGCCACCGCAGTGGCCGCCGACGGCGTGCTGATGGACGCCTTCCAGGGAGCCTGGCGGGTCGCCAAGACCGATCTCACCCTGTTCGTCTGGCGCCACGGCGACGGCTCCCTCACAGGCGCCTTCGAGTACGCCGGGGCCCTCTTCGAGCACACCACCGTGGAACGGATGGCCGACCACTTCGTACGGCTCCTCCAGAGCGTGACGGACTCCCCGGACACCCCGCTCTCCGCCGTCGCGCTCACCACGGTCCACGAACAGCGCCTCCTGCGCCTCTGGAACGACTCGGCGGCGCCGGTGCCGGAGCTGACGGTGCCCGACCTCATCGCCCAACAGGTCCTCCAGCACCCGGACGCGATCGCCGTGGCCGACGCGACCACATCACTGACCTACGCCGAACTCGACGAACGGGCCAACCGCCTCGCCCACGCCCTGCGTTCGAAAGGAGTCGGCC